>USJX01000021.1 GCA_900555035.1 uncultured Prevotella sp. | reverse complement strand
TTTTATGAAATTGATAGTGTCTACCTTTCTAGTTTATAAAGTAAAAAAGTGTCTATTGAAATCAGGAAAAGTCAGTTCATCAAATGGTCCTCTATGCCCTCCGGCTGGTCTGCCTGTGCCCGTTACACGGGCATCCGTAGCCCGATAAGTGGGCATCGGCTACCCCTTTACTGGGCAACGAGTGCCCAAATGTTGTACTTATTTTTGGGCAATATTCTTTTGATTCTTTGCGATATTTAAAATGCCTTTTTGCTATGCTTAAAATGACTTTTTCTGATGTTTAAACAGTTTAAACAGGTTTAAACTGGCTTTTCTTAACGTTTAAACAAGCTTTTCGCATGCTTTGTATTATCTTTAATGATACTTCTATGATTTTTAATGATACTTCTATGATACTTCTTTCTACTTTTTGCAAGAAGTCTCATTAGTTATAAATATCTTTATATCAACGATATAACGTGATATTTGCGGCTAAAAATGAGACTATGAGACTTTTTTCTAAAAAAAATATATACGTGTGCGTAAAGAAGGATTAAGATTACAGAAAGAGGGTGTGTCAAAAGTCCAAGACACACCCTCTTTTCATATTTACTCAGCTCCTTGATGATTTTCTCAAGTTACTTAATATTCAATAGAAACATCCAGTTTCTTCAAATCCTTATCTGCCGAACTGCTGCCGTAATAAACCTCATACTTTCCTGCCTTGGCACGGACGGTATTGGTTGCAGCATCGAAGAGTTCGAAGTTTCTGCTATCCAGCGTAATGACAGCCTCAGCAGTCTTTCCTGCCTTCACCTCCACTCTCTCGAAAGCCTTCAAGCTCTTCAATGGTCCTTCGGTATCGGTAGGATCCTTCACATACACCTGCACCACCTCGGTTCCATCCTTCTTTCCTACATTGCTTACCGGTACCTTCAGCGTAATCTTCTCACCCTTCTTCAAGATAGAGTTGGAAAGTGTAGCATCGCCTATACGGAAAGAAGTGTAGCTTAAACCATATCCGAATGGGAAGAGCGCATCGTTCATATAACGATAGGTTCTGCCCTTCATGCTGTAATCCTTGAAATCAGGCAACTGCTCTGAATTCTTATAGAACGTAATAGGCAACTTGCCGGCAGGATTGTACTCTCCGAAGAGAACACGAGCCACTGCCTCACCACCTTCCTGACCAGGATACCAGGCCTGGAGAATGGCATCGCAACTCTCTGTTTCTGGAGTCAAGGCGATAGCAGAACCCGAACAGTTGACAAAGACAACCTTTTTGCCCGCCTCCTTCAAAGCCTTCAGGAAATTGCGCTGAACCTTAGGCAATTCGATGTTGGTGCGGTCACCACCCTTGAAGCCAGAAATCTCGATAGGCATTTCCTCACCTTCCAACTGTGGAGAGATGCCACCTACGAAGACTACTGTCTCGCAATCCTTCAACTGCTTGAGCGAAGCCTGATAGTCGATAGGATTCTCATGACCGATATTGATCTTCATATTGGCATTATAGTTAGGCATCTCAGCATATCGTATTTCTATCTGATACTCCTTACCTTTCTCGCCATCAAACTCAATACGAGATTGCGCAGTACGCCAATCGCTCTTCTCTGCCTTTTTCTCACCATTCAGATAAACCTCATAATGACCGCAGGCAGCCACATCGAGCAATACCTTGGCATTCTGCTTAGGACGGAATACGGTTTCATACTTGGCAGAAAAGCCCGTCAACTTCACATTAGGAGCAAATGAATGCTGACCATAGGTAGTTACCTGCACAGGATTCTTTTCCTGGGTGATGGTAACAGGCTTACCGGTCATTTCACGATTGTTCCAGAAAGTGCCCTTAAAGCCCATCTTGCCATCCATGCTACACTGGTCGAAGTAAGAATCCAAAGTCTGGTCGTTCACCAGGTCGCACCCCTTAAAGGTGACGACCTGGTTTTTCTTCAAACGACTCTTGATACCATCCAGGATGGTAATTGTCTGTCGTGGAGTACCATTATAGTTTCCCCACATCATCGGTTCGTTATCCACATTTGGTCCGATGAAAGCAATCTTCTTTACCTTTTTATCGAGAGGTAATACCTCATTCTTGTTTTGGAGCAGCGTCATGGTCTGCAGAGCCATATCGAGCGAGAGCTGGCGATGCGCCTTGCTGCAAAGCACAGATACAGGAATCTTCGACCATGATACTATCTTGTTGTCATCCATCTCACCCAAGTCGAAACGACCTTCGAGCAGACGAATCACATGCTTATCAACTTCTTCTTCAGTCAGGGCACCATACTTCACAGCCTCTGGCACCGATTTATATACATAATTAAATCCACATTCTACATCGGTTCCAGCCAATACACCCTTAGCTGCTGCATTTTTGGCATTGCTCGAAACCTTATGATTCTCCCAGAAATCAGTAACAGCACCACAGTCGGAAACTACCAGGTACTTGAATCCCCACTCATCCCTGAGAATCTGCTGCAAAAGGCGGGTGTTGCCGCAGCATGGTTCATCATCCCAACGCTGATAGGCACACATCACCTCACGCACCTTTGCATCCTGCACAAGCGATTTGAAGGCAGGCATATAAGTTTCCCAAAGGTCGCGCGGTGTAACATCGGTAATATTGTCTGTATGGCGAGCCCATTCTGGTCCGCTATGAATTGCATAGTGCTTGGCACAAGCCCAGAGTTTGCGGTATTTCGTATCTTCAGGTCCCTGCAATCCGCGCACCACGGCACATCCCATCCTACTGGTAAGATAAGGATCCTCGCCATAGGTTTCCTGTCCACGTCCCCAGCGAGGATCACGGAAGATATTCACGTTTGGAGTCCAGACAGAGAGGGCATGGAAACGGGTTACATCTCCTCCCTTCTGCTGCAGTTCATTCCATTTGGCACGCATTTCATCAGATGTTGCATCAAAGACTCTATACACCATTCCGTCGTTAAACGATGCTGCCATTCCGATAGGTTCCGGAAAGACGGTTACATCTCCCATGTTCGCCACACCATGCAGTGCTTCGCTCCACCACTGGAATCTCTTGATTCCCAATCGTGGAATAGCAGGCGAATCATCCAGCATCAGAGAAGCTTTCTCTTCCAAAGTGAGACGACCACATAAATCTACCGCTCTCTCATGAGCCGAGAGGGCTGGATTCTGATAAGGCAACTGCTGCGCTGAGGCATTGCCGGAGGACATAGTCAGCACAAACATCAAAGCTGCGTATATAACATTCTTGTTCATTGTAATTACTATTAAGCTATTTGTATATTAAATTGTTATTTGCGATGCAAAGGTAAACAAAAAAGCAGAATACTATTTTTTCACAAGTATCAAATACTTTCAATGATGTAACTTACATCTGTACCTTTACAGCCTTTCCGTCATATTCCACACTCTTGCTTGCCTGCATAGGCTGATCGCCCGCACCACTATTGGCACCCACTAGTACGATGTGGAATCTGCGATGCTGGAGCATTCCCTTATAGCTGCCCTTGCGTGGTGCGATGTTCAGGGTTCTGTCTGCTTCATTCCAAACAAACTTGATTTCAGAGAATTTACCCTTCTCATAGTTGTAGTTGTCACCCTCGTCCTCATAGAGCGTAAACGAACCGTCTGCACCAGGATAGACACGGATTTCCAGCTCATCCCAAGGCTTCTCTGAACTATACTGCACTTCAGGACCGAATGGTAGGATGGTACCTGCCTTGATGAATACAGGCATGATGTCGATAGGACAAAGGCGCTGGATATCCTGACCGCCCTCATACTGGGTGTTGCTCCAGAAATCATACCATTTATTACCCTTTGGCAAGTAAACATTCACAGGCGCAGCTGCCTTCCTTACATCAGGATAGATGATATGACCCTTCTTCTCCTTATCCTTCCAGGTGTATAAAGGATCGGTTACCGGCTTCACCAGGATGTTGCGGCCGAAGAGATACTCATCGTTCAGGCGGGAAGCCTTCTTGTCGTGGGCATAATCCATCACCAAGGCACGCATCATGCTTCCGCTATTCTGTACACAGTCGCCAGCCGTACTGTAGATATAAGGCAAAAGGCGATAGCGCAGCTTGATGGCCTTAATCATAGCATCATAAGCCCAGTCGCCCTGCTTTCCGAATTCATACAGTTCGCTTACCATCGGTGAGGAACAGTGGTTGCGCATCAATGGCATGAAGGTTCCCCACTGCATCCAGCGGGTCTGCAATTCCTGAATGGCAGGGTTCTTTGGATTCTGTTCAAACTCCCAGTAGAAGAAACCACCCAGGTCGGTGTTCCAGAATGGGATACCGCAGAGCGAGAAGTTCAAGCCCGATGGTATCTGATTCTTCATCTCGTTCCAGGAAGCCAGCACATCACCGCTCCAGCAGAGGGTGCCATAATGCTGAATACCGAAACTGCCGCTTCGGGTCATCTGGAGCGAACGCTTTGTGTTGCCCTTCATCGCTCTCTGGTGTTCGTAGATGCTCTTGTTGTGCAACAATGGGAAGGCGTTCTTCACGCCCAACCATGAACCATCGAAGGTCTGATAGTTCTCATCGCCCGGCTTCTCAAAATGGTCTGGCTCCGTAGAATCGGTCCACCAGGCATCAAAGCCCATCTGGTAGAGATGAGTAAGATACTTCCAATAGAGGTTGCGAGCCTTCGGATTGAAGACATCGTATGGCATCACACCACTGTTTCTTGGCCAGGTATCGAAAGGAAGGAGGGCATTCATCTTCTTCAGTTCACGATACTGCTCTGTCCAAGGACCGAAACTTGCCCAGATGGAAATCATCAGATGGGCATCGTTCTTGTGAACATACTTCACCATCTCTTCCGGGCTCTTCAGGCGGGGTTCTCCCTGCGCCTTCATCTGCTTCATATCGGTAGGAAGATACTTGGCATAGGCTGGGTCGCCCACCTTATTTATATAATATGGGTTCTGGAACTTCATTGCATTCCAGTTGGAGTCGCATCCCCAATACTGCCAGTCCTGCACGATGGCATCAGTAGGAATCTTCAGTTCGCGATACTTATCCAATACGCCAGCCAGTTCATCGCTGGTCTTATAGCGATCACGGCATTGCCAGAAACCCATCGCCCATTTCGGGAACATCGTAGCCTGTCCGGTGAGTTCACGGATGCTGGCGATGACTCCATCTTGCGTACCATCCTTATACATGAAATAGTAGTCGGCGCAGGTTCCCACTTCACTGGTAAAGGAAGTGCATGATGGCTGGTTGCTATTGTTCCTGGATGCTACGATATCATTGAAATAGGTTTTTCCTGCATTGTCCCAGTAAAGACCATAGCCCTTCTCGCTGGTGAAATAAGGGATGGCGATATAGGTGTTATGATTCCAGAGTTCAATATTCTGTCGGCCACGCAGATTCATGTAAACATCACGCAACTGTCCCAGACCATAGATGGCCTCGTCATCAGCAAGACGGAAGTCCTGCTCTATGCGGTACTTGCCCTTGTTGGCTTCATCCTTGCGGGCTTCCAGACGGGTCTTCGTGTCGGTAAGCAGCAGCTTTCCATCCTTCGAAAGGAAGCGGATTTCACCAGTCTGCTGATTCAGTTCAACGGAGATAAAACCAGAGTTTATTTTTACAATATCACCATTTTCCTGTATTTGAACGCCCTTCATCTGCTGAGGTTTCAAGATGACAGAATAGCTTTTCTTCTGCACAGGAGCACCAAGTCCGGCATCAGATTTCAAGATGCGGACGATGGATGGAGAATAGAATTCGATGGTTACATTCTGCTGAGCCACCTGACGGGTGATAGACTTGGCAGCCGCACCTTTCTGGGTGCCTGCCACCTTTACGATCTTGGCGCTGAGTTCACTTGGAACGCCAACGGCAGCGATGCCCAAAAGGGCAATGAAAGATAAATTCTTTAGCATACTTCTGTTTATTTTATTAGAGGGTTTATGATTTGTACTGTTCCAAATACATAAGATTGTATTTCGACTGCAAAAGTAATGCTAAATGGTGAAAAAGGGATAAAACAAATGAAGATTCGAGTGGTACATTTGTTGAATCATACCGAAAAAGCCCCCTTTTTAGGGCTATTCCGGCATCATTTATCTATATTCAGAAGGCAATACGCCAAATTCCTTCTTAAAACACTTGGTGAAATAGCTGGGCGAACTGAAACCCGTTCGCTCGGCAATTTCATTCACGGTGAGCTTTCCTTCCTGAAGCAAGGCAGCTGCACGACGAAGGCGGATGCTGCGGATAAATGCCACAGGAGTAGTATCAGTCAGAGCCGTCAACTTTTTATAGAGTCCCGTCCGCTCCATGCAGAGGTCCTGTGCCAGTTGCTCCACGCCATATTCGCCATCTTCCAGATGCTGCTCTATCAGAGTACGCACCTTAAGAATCAGCTCGGGCTCCCGATTGATAGCTTCGGCTGTTTCCAGTAGTAGGCTATCCTCTGGCAAGGAAGGAATGTTATCTTTTGTGGAATCGGTATTTATTACATTTATTTTCTTTCCTCTACGAAGATAAAGAATGATGATGCCCACCAGAATCACGAGGAAAAACACCAAGCCAGCTATCGCCCATCCCGACTTCCACCAGGGTTGGTCTATGGTAAAAAAGAGACCCAACATAGGCGAAACATAAATCAGACCATCGTGATAGGTTCCCAGCCAGATGGCTCCTTCCTTATCCCGATAAACCGTATTGATGCCCGTGGTGAGGGATTTTCCATCAGGCAAAGCCAATTCCTTTACCTCGCGTGGAGTAGTTCCCAGCTTGAAGTCGAACATCAGATAACCATGCTGACTGCTAATCAAAGCCTGATTGTCTGATGACATATTCAATGTATGCAAGAGGTAATCGCATGTGTATATCCTGGAATATTTCCGGGTTTCCGGATTAAAATGCAGGAAGATGGAAGCATCCGTCTTGTTCTTTTCATCACGTCCGGTTCTTATCTGGTAAAACTGTCCGTTCGGTGTCTGAACGGTGAGTGAGGTAATTCTGTAGCACTGGACTTCTGATGCAGAATAGGCAGAAGCGGTATAGGTCAGCTTATCATTCTGAAAAACCGCCACGATTCCTGAATCCATGAAAGCATAAACCTGTCTGCCATCGGTATCCAGATCCTGCAGACATCCCCATTCTTTCTTCAACCTGATAAGATTGCCATCCTGCGTATTGAGCAGCGAATCACCCATAACAACCCAGACATTCTTCCTGCTATCTACAAACAGATCCTGAATGTCATTCCGGGTCGGGCCGTTTCGCATCATTTTCATCTTATCCTCTTTTCCTTTTCCTGACAGAGCGTCAAGGGGATGTTCCAGAATTCTGCCCTCTGCAAGCAGAATACAGAATATCTTCTGGTATTCCTTTACCCATAACCTGTCATGGCTATCGGCATAAAGATGCGTATGCCCCTTGTATTTCATAATGGTTTCTGCCTTTTCTTCAGGAAGGGGAATAAAGGAGAAACGCCTTCCATCATAGAGATTGATGCCCTTGGGAGTTCTCACCACCAACCTGCCATCTGCCAACTGTATCATCTGTAGAATACAATTATCAGAAAGGCCCTGTCGGGTATTGAGCACATAGAAATAATCGTTTGTCTCTACCTTCTGGGCTGAGCTGGTAAGTATCCAGCCCCAAAAGCAGAGAAAAGCGATGCATAGCCTGATGATATATGGTTTATTTCCCTTCATATTCTCAACTATTCCGTTTTATTATTCAAGAAATAAATCGGTGAACGGGGAGTACCATCCTTTACCAACAAGCCTTTGGCTATGAAGTGATTTATCCACTTTTGTGCCATATGGCGAGACAGTCCAAACAGTATCCTCATGAGTTTGATAGTGAGATAACGGTTCTTCTGGAAATATTCCTGCAATTTTGCCCAAAGCTTCTCTTCTGTAAAAATAGTTGAACGACTGGAATACTGGGAACGGACGAAATGGATATTTCTATCTATTTCCCTCAACAGCCCAGCCTCCGGACGGAAATTGATTCCCCGCAAACGTACTTCCTTTCCCGTAATCTTCTTATTAGGCTTATCCGCAGGCATTTCCAGGTTTACAGCAAGCGAGAAATATCCCAGTTCGGGAATATAAACCCTGCGTCCCATAGAAAATTCAGACACGACAATGTCATGAAGTTCAGACAACACTGCAGCCACATCACCCTTGGTGAGTGAACATCTTTGCTGGATGGTAGCTTCCAGTTCGTGAGCCGTCATCGCCTCATACTGCTTCAATCGAACGTATTTACGTTCCTCACCACTACCCTCAGCATTGGTAATAGTATAAACATCATACTTTAAGTCCATAGTTGCTTTGTTTTATTATCTTCTGCAAATATATGAAATAATCACAGAAGCTGTATCTATTGATCATAAGAATTAGATTTATTTAATAGTTGGCAATTGCCAGCAAGGTTGCTGGCATATGGCAGCAACCTTGCGGATATATGACAGCAAGATTGCCGGCAGCTGCCGACAACCACACAGAACTGTATTTAAGAAGTAAATAATACAGGTTTCTAAGACCATTAAAATAACTTATTCCAGTTTTGAAGTTCAGGAGTTAAAGAAGTTAAAGGAGTTATCGCTCCCTACGGTCGCTGAGGAGTTAAGACAATAGTCTTTTTGGCATAGTTTTTAAACTGAAAAATATACGTCTTAACTCCTTAACTTCCTTAACTCCTTTAACTTCCTTAACTCCTTTAACTTCCTGATATGCACAAATTCAGTAACTTATCAAATCATAATTGATTTATTGTTGTCTGAAATTCCATTTAGAATTATCGCTGTTGAAATCGAAGGGAGCCAAGCCTGGGGTACAGTCGCCGAGTGAAACCAATGCCAGTTTCTCTTCAGTGTCTGGCACAGCCTTAGGCATGATGCGATAGGTGCCATCGGTGAGCTGTTCGATGCGCCAAAGCTGGGCATCTTCACCCGTAAACTCAGGTTTGGCGATGACATCATGCTGAGCGGTTGCGGTAAGATAACGGGTAGTGCCTTCTATGCAGATTTTATAATAAGGACCACCCAGATAACCACCCTTTCCGGCAGGCATGATACTCCACTTCTGATGAGGACGGAACATATAATCGTTCATTCTTACCTTTACCTCGCCCTTAGGCCATTCTGCCTCTACCTCCTTCAAGGTCTGAGGCTCGATATTCTTCAAAGGCTTGGTTGGCTTTATCCAGAAAGGTTCGATATCCCGCTGCATTCTCACGAAATCTACGGCAATCTCCAGGGCATAGCCTCTTCGTTCCGATTCTATCTCGTAGGTTCCGGCATGAAATTCATCACCAGCCACAGGCCAGTCGTTCTTCCACAACAAAGGACGGATAGCCAACACGCTTCGTCCTCCCTGTCTGAAATCAGACTCATAGTGGAACGACATCTTTTCTACACCTTCTTCCTCGATATAGCGCCCGAAGTGACCGGGACCCGTCTTCAGATTGTTGGCAGCAATCACCATCTTTCCACCGCCCTGCAACATCTCTCTGCCCACATTATCTACGTATGGACCGGTTATCTTTCGCGAACGTCCCACCACGATATTGTAGGTAGAATTAGGACCATCGCAACAGGTGCCATGAGTGCCGAGAAGATAATACCAGCCGTTGCGGTAAATCAAATCAGTAGCTTCACAGTCGATGGCGATATTGACGGGTTCGTTGCCTTCCATCCGCTGACCTGTCTTCGGATCAAGTTCTACCAGACGGATAAATCCGAAATAGGTACCATAGCTGAGCCAGAGTCTGCCGGTAGTAGGGTCGAGCAACAAGCCCGCATCAATGGCATCACAATCTTCATCATCCAATGAAGAAGCTACCACCACCGGTTCAGTATATTTGAAATCAGGCGATTTCGGATCGAGCGTTTTGTTCCACATCGTCAGGACATCACCGCGATGACTGCCACCCAATCCACCACCCGTAGCACTGTAGGCTACAAGATAACGGTCGCCTATCTTCAACACATCAGGAGCCGCTCCTCTGCCGGGACGAACAGCACCACCCTGCCAGGTCCAGCCATCCTCCGACCAGAGTCCGCCTTCACCCGTTCCAAAGGTATAATACTTTCCATCACACAGGGCAATGGTAGAAGGGTCATGAATGAAAGGTTCGCCAATCTGGGCTTCTGCCTCGTAAGCAGAAGAAGACAACAAGGCAACCCAAGCAGCGACATAAAGTTTCTGCTGAGCAGCAACCGGGCTAAAATATCTGAAAAATATATTGTTCTGTTTCATAACTTTCTCTATTGATTGCACTACTTTACAAGAACAGACAGGTTTCTGACAGGCTTGCCTTGTCCGTCGATGAATCGGACACAGAAGTCACTCATACCAGGACCATTGATGACTGCACCACGAAGGATATTTCTACCTTTCTTCAAGATAAGCTTCTTAGAAACCACATCATCGCGAACCATCCTTCGGTCGCCTTCGAGCATCACCGCCTCCTCACCATTGAGCCACCACATGGAAGCACCATTCGAGCCAACAGACAAGCGGACGTCTTTCATCTCCTCAGGGCAATCGATAATGGTAACCGCCCAGAACAAGACACCATACTTGGACTTCTTAAACGAAGTAGCGAAACGGAAGAGCTTCACATTAAACAGTTTACTATCCAGCGCATGCCATTTCAGTTTTTCCTTGCCCACCTTCACGACGGCTCCATCCTTAGGAACTGTTTCCATCTGTTTAGGGAAATACTGCGTATGGAATATCTCCTTCAGATAAGAATCAGTAAAAACGACATTGCTCTTGACCGGCATAGAGATTGGCTCCAGAAGCAACCATCTCTGAATAAAGCCAGCCGCATTGGGCACGACGGGCTGCTTGCCGACAGGTCCGAAATAAGGATTGATGTCTGCAGGTAAATTCCTATTTTGGGCATCCGCAGAGGAATGCCCAAAAAGGAATACACATAAACAAAACACTCTTACTATTTTATTGAAAAAGTTGTTCATAGACTATTCTTTTTATTTTTGAGGTTCGATAATTTAAAGCAACCAAACAGATAGTCAACATTGCACACATCCATGTTTTCATACACAAATTCCTTTAAAGAAGAAAAAAGGGGGTGCTTCTTTTCAAAACACCCCCTAATTGTCAAACTAATCTATAGTTTCGGGATTTCTTTTATATTATCTTATTGATTTCCTGTCTTGTTACTTGAACAGATGTGGCACAAATTCCTTCAGGCAGCGGCGCCAGGTAAGCCACTCATGATGAGTACCAGGAGAAACATAGACATCAAGCTTGATGCCCAGGTCCTTCAATTCCTTCGCCATCTTCTCCGTGCCGAAGTTCTCTTCTGAACCGCAGCCCATGAACATATAGTTTATCTGGCTGTTGAACTTCGCTGCATCGGCAAAAACGCCGTTGAAGCAGGTCTTGACATCCACACCGAAAAGTGCTCCGCTGAAGGTTCCCAGGGCAGAGAACTTATCCAAGTTCGGCAACACGGTGTTGAAAGTCTGGCAACCGCCCCACGACAAACCAGCCATCGCACGATGCTCTCTGTCGGTATAGGTTCGGAACTTTTGGTCTATCATCGGAATCAGATCTTTGATGATGACATCGTAGAAAGATTCTCCATAATGCTTGCGCTCCTCATCTACATTCTTACCAGGACGTGGCACGAAAGGCTGCTTTACATCGCCACTCTCCATCACCACAATCATTGGCTCAGCCTTGCCTTCGGCAATGAGATTGTCCATGATGTGCTGCATATAGCCCTGATGGCTCCAGCCCGTCTCGTCCTCACCCATTCCGTGCTGCAGATAGAGCACAGGATAGCGCTTGTTCAAATTGGTTTCATATTCTGCCGGCGTATAAACCATGGCTCTGCGGAACTTGCCCTGAGATGCAGCATAGTAAGATACCGAACGAACCTGACCCTGTGCTACTCCCTGCTGAGGACGATAGTAGTTGCCTTCGGCTCCCTCAGGAACCTCCAGACCACTCGCCTCTCGGCAGCAGCCGAAGTAGGTTTCGCTAGCAGGATCTACTACCTGTACACCATCCACGTTCAGGAAATAATAGTGGAAGCCCACTACCAATGGGTCTGAAACACCATACCAGTCACCGTCGAAATCCTTCTTCATCGGATACTTCTTTCCGCAGATGTCGAAGATAACCTGCTTTGCCTCTGGAGCATGGAGCTTGACGTAGGCACGGCGATCTTTATCCACACGTGGATAGTTGGCATCCGGAATGATGCCGAGCAGCGAGAGCATCATATTGGCATAACGCTTACCCATGGTGCGATAGCTTTCGGCGATGAAATGCAGACCATCGCCACGCTGCGGACATCCCTTGGAAGAGATGACGTGGGCAGTAGGGATGGTCTTGGCGATATCATCCACAATGGCGATATGCTTCCAGCAGATTCCGCCCTGGTCTTTCTGAACGGTTTCGCCCACGAGCAAAGGTACATCCTCTGCCTTCAGGTGCAACTCTTTCAGAATATCGTTATACACGGTCTTCACACGGTTAGGCCAGTTGACATCACCATTGTTGGTTTCTCCCTGATGCAGCAGGATTCCCTTGATGACACCCTGCTTCTGGGCTATCTTGGCAAGCTCGATGAGTCGGGCATATGGATTGCCGTTATACTGGGAAGCGAAGTTCTTCATCCAGTCGGGCTGCTTCTTCAGGTACGCCTTACAGGTACGCTTGTCGAAGAGGTCGATGCTGGCACCGCCCACAGCCACGGTGATGGTTCCCACCTTGATGCTGTCGGGCAGATTGTCAACCATCTTTCTTCCGAAATAATCTACAGGAGTGAGGCCAGTGGTTGGTCTTGCCTGCGGAGGGACTGCGGTATGCCACTGTCCCTTTTTCCATCCAGCCTTTTCATCATCCACGGCATACATTGCCATGAATCTTGGATTCACACCTGTTCGGTCGATGTCTTCGATATTGGCATTTCCCTCCATGTTCGACTGTCCGAAGCAGAGATAAATCTGAAAGTTTGGGTCAGGCTTATTCTGCGCCTTCGCCCCGTTTTTCTGTGCCATCATCGTCATCGGGAGGCACATCATCAGCATTGATGCCACGAATGATAATTTATTCATTTCGTTCAGCTTTTTATTTATAATTTCACCTGTTATTTGAGAACCATCTTTTTACCATCCTTGATCACGATACCCTTGTAGCCCTTGGCTACCTGCTGACCGGCAAGATTGAAAGCCTTGCCATCCTGCAGCTTGACATTCTCGATATTAGAGATGCCTGTGGTTGTAGTAATCAACCAGGCACCGAGCACAGAAACCTTTGCAGGATTCTTTTCTGGGTCGGTATATTGGATACCCATAGTCTTGATGACAGCATCTTCCTTAGTGGTGAAGGTTGTCTCGTCGCTGCCGTTGAATGAAGGCCACTCAGAATCCACTCCCTTCTCGTAATCTACACACATTTGGACATTTGGGGTTGGCTCAGCCAGTTTCACCTTCACGGTAACATTGCTCTTACCAGCCAAACCGTTGATGGCGAGCTGCTGCCACTGACCATCGAATGATACCACACCTTTATAAGATACTGTGTTATCAGTACCAGCCCAACCTGTGAAGGTGGCATCAATTTTCTTTTCAGTACCGTCAGCAGCAACCAAAATCATCTTCTTAACTTTCAGGTTCACTTCCTCAGCATCGGTATGCTGCACGCTTACACCTACGATGTAAGGATGCTCCTGGTCGAAAGAAAGTTCAAACTTCTTGGTAGTTCCATCGCCCTTGGCACGACCAAAAGCAGCAGTAGCCTCACCTTCAGCATCAGCAGAAGTCTTCCAAGTATAGTTCACCTGGAAGTTGGCAGGAAGCGGCTCTTCGAACTCAAGGATATACTTAGGATAATCTGCAGAGTTGACGTTGCAGGCAAACTCTGCTGCACCCCACTGCTTGGAGATAGTGAAGTCATAAACATCAGCATCACCGGCAAAACCGGCATTCCAGCCACCACCCAAAACAAGAGGAGTCTCTGTCTGAGCATTCACACTTGCAGCCATCAGGACTGCTGCCATCAAAGTAAATAACTTTTTCATAAGCTTTACAATTTGTTATTAAGTTAATAAATTATGTTATAAGATTGAGTTGTTTCTCAAATCTGTTGGCAAAAGTAGTATAAAAAGTCGGTTATAACTTTATGTAGTGTTACAAATAGTTTATGAAAAAGGGAAAAGGGATATAAAATGAGCTATTTCCTATATAAAGCAACATTTTATACTATATGAAAAAGGTTGACCGTGTCATCACAACACAGCCAACCTTAACGACTAACATCTTTTTTCGGTTAATCTTTGTATGATAATACTTTATCTGGATTGAAATTATGCAGCCAAATTAAAGATTTTGGCACGAAAACGCACTTTTTCTCGAAAAAAAAGTGAGAAAAAGTGCGTTTTCGTGCCATTTTAAGGAAAAATATCGTAATTTTGCAGTCGAACCAAAACATTAGAAGTATGAAAGCAGATTTAATAATCGGACGAGATAAAGAAAAGGCAGAGCTTCAACGTTGTATAGACTCAGATCGCTCTGAACTTGTTATCGTTTATGGTAGAAGACGTGTCGGCAAGACTTATCTAGTAGATGAATTCTTTGGTCGGAAGTACGACTTCACTTTCGTTGGAGGACACAATCTCCCCCAACGCACCCAATTGCGCAGTTTTGCCAAAGCATTAAAACAAGCCATGGGCGAGACATCAGCTCGCAAATTATCAGATTGGTTTGATGCCTTTGATGTTTTGGAAGAATATCTGTCATCCTTGCCAGAAGACCGCAAAAAGATAATCTTTGTAGACGAAATGCCTTGGATAGATTCCTTGCGTTCCGACTTCACCCCAGCATTTGAAAACTTTTGGAATGGATGGGCAGCCCGTCGTCGCGATATAGTTTTCATCGCTAGCGGTTCTGCCACATCATGGATGGTAGACAAGCTCATAGAAAACCAAGGAGGTCTGCATTCTCGCATCACTTGCCAGATATATTTACGCCCATTTACTTTGTATGAGACAGAACTATACCTAAAATCGCGGGGATGCTCTTGGGATCGCTTCCAGATAGCCCAATGCTATATGTTCTTTGGAGGCATTCCTTTTTATCTGAGTTTAATAGATCCAAGTCTTAGCCTTGTACAGAATGTTGATGCCCTGTGCTTTAACAAGGGAGGGGCACTAAGACAAGAATTTGACGAATTATATGGAGCCTTATTTACTCATGCAGACAATTACATCAAGGTGGTCAGGCTCTTGGCTAATCATAAAGGCGGCATGACAAATGCAGAAATTGCTAAAGCAGCCAAACTGGACGGAAAGAAGTTGTGCCAGATATTAAAGAATCTGGAGAGATGTGACTTCATCATGAAGTTCAGATATTATGGCAAGAAGACGCAAAACCGCCTATATAAGTTGACAGACTTTTATACCTTATTTTATTTAAAGTATATAGAGCCCAATATCGACTCCTTTGATGAGCAATGGTGGAGCAAGCATTATCTCTCTCACAGTGTTGAGGCATGGCAAGGTTTAACTTTCGAATTACTCTGTTTGTTCCATATCAGCCAAATACGCAAGGCATTGAATATTGGTGGCGTGGCTAGCGAGGCTTACATTTGGTTTGACAAGGCTGACAAAACCAAGAATCAGAGAGGAGCCCAAATAGATCTCATCATAGAGCGTGCCGACCGAGTCATCAACCTCTGCGAGATGAAATTTAGTCAAGCCCAATACAAAATTTCAGCAGATTATGAGATAAAGCTGCGCAATAGGATGGAATTATTCAGAGACCGAACCCATTGCACAAAATCATTGGTAAATACCTTTGTCACAACATTTGGTGTTGCCAATGGCATCCATTCAAGTATAGTAAACAGCGAAGTCACACTAGACAATCTCTTTCAAGAATGACACATAGGAAGGTCGATCGAGCCTTACGGCTCAACCGACCTTCTCATTTAGATTTTTATTGCTTAACAAAAGAATAAGTTTTCTCCGTTCCATCCTCATAACGCGTCTTCACAATGTTCAAGCCATGCTGAGGTATCGGTAACTTTACACCTAACACATTATAAAACTGGCGAGAAACAATACGTTTAGTCTTCGACTCTACTTGCTCAATGGCAGTCAAATCGTTGAATTTATTTTCATCAACAGTCTCTTCTGTCGAGAACCAATCCACATCCACATAGCCTCCATTCTGCTGGGTTGCATAATTAAAGATGGCAAAGCGATTGCCTGTGAATATCTTGAGGGTATAGCGCATCTCGGTTTCGATGTTTTTGCCCAAATCATACCACTTCTGATTGTCCCAACTGATATAGAACTTCAATTTATTGGTTTTGAAATTGGCCACTGCCCGAAGATAAATCTTATCGTTGTGTGAAGCGGTAGATGTACTAAACGTCCTATAATGTTCCGCATCATCTACTACACCCTGCCAATCAGCCTTTGGTTCCCACCAAGGAGCACGATAGTAAACCACTCTTTTCTTGCCGTCGATCATCTTTACTGCAACATAAGCATGGGGGTCTTGGAATACACAAAGCCCAGCCACATCACCTTCCTTCATATGGGATACATCTAAGCAAATCGTGCCATACGTATCGGTGGAAGTAGAGGCACCCTCCTTATCGTATCCAAACATGCGTTGGGTCAAGGTATTGCGCGCCTGTAAGAATTCGTTGAGCTTGGTGTCGGTGCCTTCCTTCACAATGCCCGACGTGTATAAGCGCAAGAATCCAGGTCGTTCGGTCAAAGACCATGCCGAATTGTCAGGATTGTGGTTCCATTCCCACTGCATCCCAAGCTTGTCGGTGTTGAAACCATCATTGGTTGGCAAGTATGTTTTTGGATATTCCTTACCTACATTAGGCTTCTTGTACGACTTACCACCCTTGCTCACATCAATGCCATTGTTACCGAGAATAGGCCATCCATCTTTCCAAACCACAGGTTCGAGATACGGAATACGCCCGATAGTACCTGCATCCTTGAAGAGAATCGTCCACCATTCGCCTGTCTGCGTCTGTACCAATCCCCCTTGATGGATGTCCTGCTTTTCGAAAAGCAATCCATCGTGCTCCTCGTATGGTCCGAACGGATTCTTGGAACGGAAGATGGTTTGGCTATGGTCATAACCTCCACCGTATGTGGCATAGATATAATAGTAATCACCGATATGATACATGTGACTACCCTCCAATCCAGAGTTTGGCTTATTGATAATCCGCTTAGAGGAACCGATGGCATTGAAGTTTTCATCCAACTCGGTCACACTGATTTCATTGATACCTGCCACCACAAAGCGGCGTCCCGTTGCCTCATCTAAGAGAAGACCAGAATCATAATAGAAGCCATTCAGTTTTTGCACCTTCCACTCACCCTCAGGGTCTGTAGCCGTCAAGAGGAAGTCACCACCATCGGCAAACTTTTCATGGTTGAAGGCGATGAAGTGAAGGTAAAACTTACCTTGGTAGTATTTCAGACTAGGAGCCCATTGCCCTTTGGAATACTGATTATATCCATTCTGGAGATTAAAAGGCTCCGACTCCGCTATTTTTTGGAGAGGATTGGCACAATATTCCCAGTTCACCAAGTCGTGCGACTTCAAGATTGTCGCACCAGGGAAATAGAACATTGTGGTAGATACATAATAATAGGTATCCCCCACGCGGATAATGTCAGGGTCAGGAAAGTCTGAGTTGATGATTGGATTGGTATAAGTACCATCACCATTGTCAGCACACCACTGCTTGGCATAATTTTGCGCATTCACCTGCAAAGACACCAATAAACCTGCTAAAATTATCAGTTTCTTCATCATTCAATTTATTGAGTTTAGTTTTTCAAAGATATGCCTTTTACACTCAACGCCTTTGCGTGGTGTAAAAAAGAGAATTCAAAAAGGTCAGTCGAGCCTCATGGCTCAACTGACCTGTCACGACTAACATCATTTCGGTTAATCATTATATGATAAAACCTAAAAACTAATGTTCAATTTCAATGTTCATATTTCATGTTGCTAACCCAAGCATTAATCTATACGATGCCCAGTTGGTCCGATAAAATTCTTCTGATATACGAATTTAAAAGTCCTAACTACTTCAGGGTATCCTGTTGACTCATTTATTATACATACCTTAAAATCAAACTCCTCAGTTTTTCCAATTTGGCTTATATAAGCGATGCGAGTTTCAGGCATGACTTGGATTTGCACACCCTCGGCTCCATACATTGGTAGCCATTGGTAATGATATCCTTCAGGTAGGACGTTCAAACAGACTCCAACAACATCAGACTTCATCGGAAAATAATTCGTATCCAACAACAGGTAATTACCAGGATACGCACTGGTATTATACGTTCCTTCAATATTAAAGAAGCCATTAACAGATTCACTTCTCATATTGTTTGCAGCCATAGCAACACAAGATACAACGACAGCTACTAATGTCAATAAAAACTTTTTCATACTTATTTTCTTTTATATTCATTTTTACAGTTATTCAGCTAAGTTCTCCCAATACTTAGGAGCACCAAGACCTGCAGCGAAACCTGCATAGGTATGCTTGCGAAGATAGTTGAGATCCCAGAGACCAGTAGGATCACCCTTGCGCCAACCTGAATCCTTAGGAGAATCTGTAGCACACCATTGAGTGATGCCATATTGCTGAGCAGCAGGAATAATCTCGAAGTACTTCTGGAGAACGAAGGTGTAGAGGTCACGCATTTCCTTGTGTTGTTCCTCGGTCATCTTATCATAAGTTACAGAATTGCCAGCGGCATCGACATAACCCATATCAAGCTCAGAAATCTTGCAAAGCTTGCCACTTTCAGCCATCAACTGCAACATCTTGACGATATGATTTTTCTTACTTTCCTGAGTGTTAGGATCAGCATAGCAAGAGATATGCATCTGAGTACCGATACCATCAATCTTGGTCACGCCATCAGCTTCCCAATCATGAATCCACTGGATCAAGCTCTTCAACTTACCATTGTCGTCCCAATCGCTCTCCAGGTTATAATCATTGATGAAGAGTTTCAATTTCTCTGGGTCACCATTATGGTCGGCAAAACTCTTGCGAGCATCAGCCACAGCTGTACGAACATAATCGAGGTCGCCGAGATAATCCTGCCAGTAGAAATTGTTCTTTGCATCGTTAGCTGAAACGTTGCCTCGAGAAGCAGACTGCAAGTCGTACTTGCCATCGCCATCCTTATCGGCACCAGAAAGAGCCTCGTTCACAACATCCCAAGATGTGACATAACCATCAGTAGCCTCCATCATACCATCAATCCAAGTTCCCATGGCAGTGGTAAGAACATCTTTCTTCTCTTCATCGGTGAGAGGAATGGAGTTTAGCTTCTTGACCTGACAAACCGTAACAGAATGTACATCCAAAGTAGCATCAGCAGTCTGAGGTTTCAGAATGATATCGTAATTGCCACCAGCACAACCAGACATCTCGTACTTATAAGTATGGCGTCCTTCTGTGGTAGAGACACTGACTGTTTTTGCATCAGCATCACCTCCCCAACCATTTTGCATAGTCAACTGCATTCCACCAGCAGCCTTGGAAGAAGTCACATCCAAATAAACCACATAATTACCCTCAGAAAGCGTATTGTTGCTACCTGGCATAACAAAGAACTGAGACCAAGCTCCTGTTGGAACAAAATGAATAGCACCATTCACAACTGGTGGTTCGCATCCCATAGCAAAGAATGGGAAAGGTCCATCTGTATAGGTTTGCTGATTAACTTCTTGTTCTACCTCAACAGCAGCTGCGGCAGAAGCAACCTTGATAGAACATCCGGTCTGCCCCCAACCACTGGCCGACTCTTCAGCAAAGTCTCCATTTTCAATAAGATTCTCATCAGAACCAGCTTTCGTCAACGTAAAGTCATCGCAAGAAATGGTTCCTCCTACCTTACCGAACACAAACTGAAGCTTATCAATAGGGAAATTGGCTGTAAACTCCCAAGTCAAAGTAGAATAATCCCCAGAGATGTCATAAGTAGCCATATACTGAACATCATTACTACCACCCCATTGGTTTTTATTATCACTTGCTTCCCAAATAGGCCAAGCAGCAAAAGTTCCGCCATCCGAAGCCTTTACCTTAACGGACATCACGTACCTTTGTCCCTTAACCAATGCCTTAGGCAACTTATAACTAATCTGTTTATCCCATGGATTGGCGCCAGCATCGCCACAAGCAATCTCCAAGTACTTGTTTCCACCAGTTGGATCAGGTGGCAGCTCCTTATCCTTGATAAGATTATTGAGGTACTTATTGGCTGCCTGAGAATGCCAAGCCAGCGTATGACCATAAATCGTCATATCTGCATCTTTCGCATTCTTGACGAACTCCTTGACTGTCGAAAAATCCATACTGCCATCATCTTTCACACAAGAAGCCATTTTCATGGCATTACCAGCAGTCATTTCATTGAAATTGCTACCAGCAAGGCAATATACAAGTGCCTGCTTGTTGAATTCGGCTGCTTCAAGCGCAATGCCCAACTTAAAGTCGGGATTGCACTTGCCGGCAGCTTTCATATCTTCCACGTATTTCTTCAAAGGCTCGTAGCTGTTCAGATACTGATAATCCTTCAAATTCTTGGTCATATCAGTTCTGTACTCCGAGAACTTGTCATCAGCACAAGAAGACAAAGCCAAGAGAGCCATCAAGCCTAAACCTAAATTAATATTTTTCAATTTCATAATAATCGAATTATTAGAATGATACTTATCTATCAAGAATATTACTTCTTGATATACTGAGGACTGAATTGAACAACACCATTGGTGTTACCACGAGTCTCGGCAACGAACTGATCGGATGTTTCCAAAACAATGCCAGAACCGAAATCAACCCTGTAATTGAGAGTCAGGATGTCACGATCCTTGTTACCCCAAGCCAACTTAGCTCCCTTTTCTACAAACTTTCCTGAACCAGAAGCAGTCATGCCCTCTGTATCTGAAGTAACGGTACAATTACCATTATCATCGAACGTAAGTTTCAAGTTGCAAGTGACCTTAGAGCCGTCAGCTTTATTTACAGAGACTTCGAAATTACATTCCTTCAAACTCTTGGTTGTAATCCGACTCACTTCATCCTTTTCAAGAGTTGCACCTTCACGCTTTACCTCATGAGTTTGTCCATTCTCTGTAATCTTGTCAGTTCCTCTACGGAAATAATAGCCATCCCATGGATTCATAAACTTAACGCAATAAAGGATATAATCCTTAGGAACAACAGACCAAGCTGAAGCATCAGTACGAACAGGAGTTGTACCTGCAACAACAGGAGAACCCGAAAGAATAGAATCGGCTCCCACCATTTCCTTGATGCGAACTGGGATTACATATGTATTCTTTGCACAATCTGGGTCAGCAAAGAAAGCATCCTCCAACTTAACCTGAAGACGTCCCTGCAATTTTCCATTATACGCAACCGTCTTGGTAGGAATTGTATAATAATTGCTAGGCATTGGCTTTACAGGAGTGACTCCATCCTCAAAATACAGATTGTCACACAATGAATTATCAACATCTACATTCAATGTGATGTTTTTTCCATTATATGCTCCACCCATTGTAGATACGATATACAATACATGATTGTTATCATCCGTATTATCGCGACTCTCATCATTGCCTAAAACTACAGAACGTTCGATATACTGATAAGGATAATATACAGTAGTACCGCCCTCATAATCAGGAAATTCTTGGTTGCCATTCTCACAAGAGTTAAAGCCTAAAGCCAAGATTCCCAATGCAGCCATGGACAAATATTTGCTTATCTTCATTGTTTTCATCATTTTAATATTAGTCGTTATTTTTTACTTCCCAGCCCTTATTCTGCTGCAAGTTGCTCCACTTCAATATTTCGCTCTGTGGTATAGGACCGTAATACATATAATCTTTATAGCTGCGATCCTCAACCTTCATGTCTTTGTATGATGGGACACCAGCCTCTGAAGTGATTTCAATACCACGCACAGCCTCATTTAGAGGAGCTTTCCAACGGCGAAGGTCACTAAAGCGCTTATTTTCAAAACAAAGTTCCAAACGACGCTCGTTGCGAATCAACTCACGCATTTTCTCTTTGCTACCAGCGCACTCATCCAAGTATGGATCCTCGCCAAACTCGCCAACTCCGGCACGCTCACGGATTGCCTTGATTACATCGTAAGCTGAGTAGTTGTGAGATCCCTTACCCTTTGGTCCCCAAGCCTCGTTGGCAGCCTCAGCGTAATCGAGGAATATCTCAGTATAGCGAATATACACAGGATAATGATACTGAGCATTCTTTGCATTAGGGTCAGGATTACAATCCTCACGCAACAACTTTTTCATGTAATAGCCTGTACGAGTAGAATTGGAAATCTTATTCAAACCATCATTGTTATTAGCCGTCGTAATGTCTGTATGAATGGTCTTTCCCTTATAAGTACTACCATCATGAATGATATAAAGGTCAAGACGAGGATCTCGATTGCTGTAAGGATTCAACTTATCATACTCAGAACGGGCATCGTTGATAGGATAACCATTTACAGCAGGGAATGCATCGACCAGATTCTGAGTTGGGTTGATTCTACCCTTACCATAAAGAGACGGAGGGAAATTATCAGCCTCTTGGTTCAGACCAAGATCCCAGTCATCAGCACCATTGGTACGACTGCCACGCCAAAGAATTTCAGCAGGACAAGCACCTGAGCCAAGCGCATCGATTTCCCTGGTTTGCATAAACCAATTATTACCTGTAGCAGACAAACCATTCACACCTTTGATACGATCAAGAACGGTAGCTGCATCGTCAGCAGCCTTAGCATAATCCACGTTTGTACCTTCAGAGAAAGCAGGACTAGCTGCAAGCAAAGATACCTGTGAGCGAATAGCCTCAGCGATACGACCGCTGATACGACCACGCATAATGGTACCAAACACACGATTGTAGTCTCCTGCGGTCTTTACTCCGATTTCCTTATACTTGGCAGGAACATCGTTATCATTAGTCAAATCATTGTAATCAAGAGGGAGAAGCTTGGCAGCCTCGTCCAAATCGCTATAGATTTGATCCAAGCACTCTTGGAATGTATTACGTGGCTTGTTGAAATCATCAGTAGAAGTCTCTGGTTCTGTCAAATTAGGAACGCCAAGCAATTTGCCGTCGGCTGTCCATCCACCATGATTCATCAAAAGATAATACAAGTTGAGAGCTCTCAAAGCATAAGCTTCACCTTTACGGCTATCACAATACATCTTACGGGCATTCTCGTCCTTTGCCCAGTTTACCTTATCTACCTCCTGAAGGAAGATATTGAGATATTGGATACTAGCACGACCATTTGTCCATTTAGACATAGGATCGCTATTAGCAGTCCAAGAACCTGTAGCCATCTTGAGGTAGCTATCTGTCAAGTTATTGGTTACAGCGTCATCTGTAGCAACATCAGTAACACTCTTGGTATTGTAAGGAAGCATCGCATAACCATATCCCAATAGTCCCTGAGCGTATGTTGGCTCATTGTAAATCTCATCCAAGCCACGGTTGTTTTCCTCTGCAGGCTCGAAGAGATCTGAGCAAGAAGCCAAGGTAAGCGACATTGCTGCTAATATAAATATATTTTTTACTTTCATTTCTTTCTACATTTTAAAATGATTAGAATGTTGCCTTCACACCTATATTATAATAGCGTGTCTGAGGCGCAGACCCAACGTTCATCTCTAAGACTTCGCGCTCTCCTGAAATGGTAAGCAAGTTAGCTCCGCTTACGTATGCCGACAATCCCTTAAGCCATGTCTTTTGGAACAAAATACTAGGCAAGTCGTAAGTTATCTGGACCTTAGCCAAGCGGAATGCATCTGTCTTGTACATCCAGAAGTCTGATGTCTGGAAGTTGTTGTTACCATCAAGAGATGTCAAACGAGGATAGGTTGCAGTCTCTTTGGTTTCCTCTGTCCATCGGTTACGAACTACAGCAGAATATTTGCTATCGCCCTTTACCCACCAATAAGAATTATTCTTGACTCCCCAAGCACCGAAGTTACCGGTACCAAGAGCGAAGAAGGTAAAGTTCTTCCACTTAGCTGTAAGATTGACACCAAGCGTGAATGGTGCTCCATACCAACCACCCTTACCCAAGAAGACTTGGTCGTATTGGTCAATTTTATTATCACCATTTACATCCACATACTTGATGTCACCAGGTTTAACTGTTCCACCAAAATAGCTTTGGTCTGGAGAATTTTTGATTTCCTCCTCGCTTTGGAAGAGACCTGCGCTCTTGTAGCCCCAAATGCCATCAAGTGCCTTTCCTTGTCTGTTCTGATACTGCTCTACGTTGTTCTCATCACGTTTGGTAGCCTTGGTTGTATAGTAAGTACCTGTCACACCAAGTGAGAGATCCACATCACCTACCTTCTTATTGAAGTTGGCTGCGAAATCAAATCCAACTCTACGATTATTGTTGTAATTAAGTACAGGCATAAACGAAGCCGCAGGATAACCAGTATTCAAATGAGAAGGATAGAATGTTGGCGAAGTGATGATATAACCCTCCATCGAATTGATGAAGAAACTTGCATCCAATGTCACCAATTTCTGCCACAAGGATGTCTTGAAATTCAGAGACAACTCTTTGCGCTTGATAAAATCAAGGTCTTTGTTCTCACCTCTTTTTGAATAGGTGTATTTATCGCTAGATCCATCATACCATCCATAGCCGTAATCAGAAGTCCAAATACTCTGATAGAGATAGTAGCGATTGTCACCACTTGCTATATCAATATCCTCATTGATAATACTACCTGATACACTAACCATCATGTCATCTACCACCTTGGAATTCTTCAAGAAAGACTCATTCTTGAGTCTCCAACCCAAAGAAAGTGATGGTGAGAGAGCCTCACGATGACCTGGAGCCAACTGGGCAGAGTGGATAGCAGCTAATCCAAAATCTGCGTAATACTTCTGGGCATAATTGTAAGAAGCATCGAATGCAAGATTGGCACTAGAGTTCTTATGATACTGTCCAGACTTCGACTGCTGGAAGCCAGAAGCTATCAACATTGCCGACAGATTGTGAACCTTGTTGAAAGTATTGTTGTAGTTGAACTGACCAGAGAAAAGCATGGTCTGGTTATCTGTACTTCCGCTGATGTTCTGGTTGCCAGACTTTTTATCCTCACCTTCCTTCTTCAATGCGACAATCATATCCTTGCCATCAACGTTAGCCCATGTTGGGATATAAACAGCATAGCTATTATCGAAAGAAGTATTATAAGAGGTAGCATAGTCGACTGCGAAATGAGTCTCGAAAGACAAGCCCTTCAACACCTTGTGCAAGTTGATATTGACACCCGTATCAAACTGGAATTGACGACTAGTAAATTTACTCTTTCCTGCAGAATAGATATCAGCAAAAACATTGGAGGAGTTTGCCTGAGTACCAGCAAGGAAGTATTTGCCATCTACCAACTTCGCAACGCTCATCAAGTCCCAAGCAGCCTTAGCGTTAGGAGCTATCATATCAGTGGAGATAAGAGGAGCTGCATTCTGCGGGAAATTAGGACGCCAAGTAGCAGCAGCTTTCCAGTAATCACCCTTTGCTGAATGAGAATCATAGAAGGTTGCACTAGAGTTGACCCAAGCCTTAATATCATCAGTAATGTCTATATCCACATTACCACGAACGCTGAAACGCTGGATATTATTGTTCTTTGCCTCACCAAACTTGAAGTAATCGCCCTGGCGATAATAGTTGATATTGCTATAGAAATGAGCTCGCTTACCACCACCGCTGATTTCTGCAGTAGCCTCATAACGGCTGTTCATCTTTCTGAGATAATCAGAAGAATAGAAATCGAGATTAGGATAACGATAAGGGTTCAAACCTGCTCCATGATTATAGATGTCCTCAGTAGAATAAAGCTCAGACAGACCATCATTACGACGAGCCTCGTTATAGAGAGTCATATACTCTGCACTGCTAAGATACTCAGGATAAGACTTTGCTACATTCAAACCTGCATTAGCCTGCACCTCGACCTTCAAGCCGTCATTATGACCACGCTTGGTGGTTATGACTACAGCACCCTTGGCAGCCTTGCTACCATAGAGCACCACAGCCTGCGCACCCTTGAGGAAAGATATCTGTGCAATCTCACTTGGTTGAACGTTGTTAGCTTCACGAGGCACACCATCTACCAAGACGAGATAACCAGCGTTGTCGGCATCCATACCCCAGAGAGAATTGCCATTCCAACCACCTACATAACCTTGCATATTGTCGAGGCTATAAGTATGGTAGTTCTTCTTCATCAAGTTCTCTACATCGACTACAGACACACCGCCCAAGATGTCATCCTTGGCTACCTTTCGGTAAGCCACCTGAACCATCTCCTTGTCGGCACTGGCTGTGTCGGATTCGCTTGTCTGTGCAGTCTTGGCATTGGCACCAAGAGGAGCCAAAGCCACGAGACTTGCTACAAAAAGCTTATAATTATATGATTTGAATCTTGAATTCATACTATCATTATTCATTTAGTATTACTAATTTATAATTTTAAACCTTACCAGCCTGGATTTTGATTAAACTCTGGATAGAGCTGAGTCTCCTTGATTGGCAATGGGAACCAATAGTGCTTGGTATTGAAATTACGAGTCAATATCAACTCTCTGCGATAATTGGCAACCTCAGCGTCCTTAGGATCATGATTCTTATAGAAGTCTGCACTTTCCACACGGTCAAACTCCTGTGAGAATTTTTGATTATATGGTGCCTCTGTCAAAAGCAACCAACGCTGCAAGTCACAAAAACGGAATCCTTCGAAAGAAAGTTCTACCTCACGCTCACGACGGACCTCGTCCATGAACTTATGGTTGTCTGCAACAAATTCTGGAGCAACATGACCAGCGCCACAACGGTCGCGAAGTGTATTAATTGCATCTTCTGCGGTCTTACCAAAGTTTGAAGACTTGCCAGTAGCACCACCGAATGCAGCACAAGCCTCTGCATACATCAAGTATATGTCTGCAAGACGCATATATGGCAAATAGCAGTGGAAAGCTGCACCCCAGTCGTAATCTTTATCCACTTCATTACAAGTATGAGGCACCAACTTCTGAATGAAATAACCCGTACGGCTTGCATTTGCTACTGGGCGCATATTACCACCCGTATATAATTGGCAATACTGTAAATCTGCATACTGACCAGGTGATCCGTTCAAATACTTAAAACCATCGAAGACGATATCGTGGTAGAAACGGGGATCACGATTTTTGAAAGGATGGGTAGGGTCGAAACCAGACTTTGGATTGAGTACATACTGACCATTCTCAACCAAATAGATTGGTTCTCCGTTAGCCATTCCATAAGCCTCTACAAGGTTGGCCGTAGGTTGGTGAATGACATTATCATGAGCAACGACTTTCTGTACCTTAGGGCCAAAGACCTTAGAGGTGTTCCAGTTAGAGCCATTGAAATCAGCAGATGGACCACGGAAGATAGCTTCAACCGTTCCTGGCATTTTCCAGTTCTGCTTCTTGGTATAGAATATATCAGAAAAACAGCTATTGGCATCAGAAGATTTCTCATGATTGTAGATGTCTGAGTACTTAAACTCTGCCAATGCATATTGTGTCTGACCAGCTTCCACAAGAGAGAGCAGTTCACCAAAAACCTCAGCTGCCTTCTTAGCATATTCCTGATCATAATCATAAGTCTTGCCATTCTTGCTGGCACCAGTCTGCGCACCATTCTTCATCAAAGGACTAGCAGCCCAAAGATAGGTTTTACCAAGATAACCAAGAGCCATGATCTTATTGATGCGAAGATCATTCTTACCTTGTGTGGCAGCACCTGCAGAAGTCTTATCCCAATTAATAGGCAACAAATCGGCAGCCTTGCGGAAATCTGCTGCCGCTTTATCAGCGCATTCCCGATAAGAAAGGCGTGGCAAATTCAGCTCGGCATTGGCATCGAGATAAGTATCCACATAAGGCATACCACCAAAATACTCCATCATTTCCTCATGCCACCATGCACGGAAGAAATAGAGCTGACCCTCTATCAGTTTTTTCTCTTCAGCACTTCCAGTCACAAACTTGTCGATATTCTGTAAACCGAGATTACATTTTCTGATGCAATACCACGCATGATTCCAAATACCGTGGTCGAACTTATTTGTGGAAGTAGAAGCACCATCACGCTTTAGCCAGTTACCAGTAGATTCCCATGCACGGAAGTTACCTAAATCAACCTGATGGGTCATTCTACTATCAGCCTCAGGATTGAAGATTTCATCATCACCCCAGTTCCATGAAGGACACCAGTTACATTTCTCTTTATCAGGGATACAGTTGTATATTTCCTCAACGAAACCTTGGAAATTACGGAAATTGGCAAAGGCATCGTCTGCAGAAACTGTTGAGTCTGGCTCCTTGTCCAAGTAGTCTTGACAAGAACTCAGCGAAGTACCGAGAGCCAGCGAGACGCATCCCGTCAACAATAATGTCTTTATCTTATTTTTCATCTGAATATTTTTTTTATAATTACAATGAGAATTTAACACCTAAGTTGAAGCGGCGAACCGTAGGGTATGCTCCCAACCAGCCACCACCACCGAGGTTTGCCTCACGGTCATCAGGCATACGAGTCCAGAGCCAGAGGTTATTACCATTCAAGTAAATCTTGAGGTAGTTTACGCCTAATGCCTTAATCCAACCCTTGGTCCAGGTATAAGCAATCTCGACATTCTTCAAACGAATGTAAGAGCCATCATACATATACTGTGTACCATCGGTGTAACTTGAAGCAGTGGCACCCCAACGAGGGAGGATACATTCTGCATTGCTTTGATTCTTATTCCACCAAGTACCAATATTATAAACATTATCAAGCTTATTACCAAAGCTTCCCAATCCTACGTCACGGGTCACATTAGTTACTCCATAGAACTGAGCGAAAGCAGAGAACCCCTTCCATTCGAAACCAATAGTAGCATTATAGGTGTTCTGCGGACTACTGCTATAACCTACAGGAGCCGAGTCCTTGCTATCAACAACACCATCACCATTGAAATCAACAATGTAATAGTCACCAACCAAACGGTGATTGTCATTGGAGTCGTGCGCCGGAGAACCTATCAAATCATCAATATTATTGATAAAGCCCTTATCTATATAAGAGCGATACTGATTCATGGCAAATCCTGCCTCCTTTTGATAACTTGGAGTAAGGATGGCATCATCCTTCAAAATTACCTTATTCTTGGCATGGGTCATATTGAAATTACCCCAGAGTCGCAAGCCATTAGCAAACACCTTATTAAGTTTCAATTCCAACTCGTAACCACTGGTACGAACCTTACCTTTATTTATAGTAGGCGCTGTCGTTCCGAAATAAGAAGGAACAGAACGGTTGGAGCCGAAAATCAAGATGTCATTACGACGATCACAGAAGAAATCCAAAGAACCAGTAATCAAGCCTCCCAAGAAACCATAATCAATACCGAAGTTGGTTTTCTTAACTGTTTCCCATTTCACATTCTCATTTCCAAGAGTGTTCTGTCGATACCATGTATAGATGCTCTCTGTATGGTCGAGATCCATAGTACTCTTGCCGCCATACGCCCACTGGCTCATATACAACCAGCGACGAGAAGAATCAAATGGGTCACCTATGTTGTCATCACCAATCTCACCATAGGAAGCACGGAACTTCAACATATCGATGATGTGCTTGTCACGAAGATACTTCATGAAGTTTTCCTCAGTGATGGTCCATCCGATAGCACCTGAATTGAAGAAGGCAAAACGATTGTCCTTGCTGAACTTTTCTGATCCGTTATAGGCACCATTATACTCGATGTTATAACGACCAGCATAGCTATAGGTTGCACGGAATGCCCAGTCCTCACGGTAAGTTGGCATCACACTACCACGTGCATTCTCCTGACGTGAGAACAAGCCCATGGCTGATACATCATGCTGTCCAAACTTGCGAGCCCAGTTGAGCTGCAACTGATAGTAGAGGTTGCGAACAGTCTGGTTATTATCTACAGAACCACCTTCCGTTTTCCAGTTCACACCTTGCTGCCAATCAAACTTATTCTGTCCCTCAAGTTCTTTACCATAAGTAACCTGACCTGTTTCAGGATCAATATACTTAGTCTGGGCATCATTATACAAGTCATTGATACCTCGTCCTGTCTCAACAAAAACATTATCCCAAGAGATAGTACCACGGAAATTTAAGCCTTTGGTTATGAAATCCAATTTCTGCTCAAGGGTAAAGTCTGTATTGATACGAGTGGTTGTAGCCTGTGCTGTACCACCGATAGCAAGATTCATTGCAGAGTTACTTACATTGGAAGCAGCTGGATAGAATCCCCATGTGCCGTCAGAATATTGTGGCAAGAACACATCTGGGGCGATGTTATAAGCACCAGCCCACTGCTGACCAATCTGCCACTCACTATTGCTCATGTTACTCCAAGGAGCTTTTCTTACGCCATTGCTACCAGCCACATTTACCTTCAAAGTAGTGCTACTTGTGATGGCAAAGTCCAAGTTACTACGAACATTGATACGATTGTATCCATAGCCAGAGTTGTAATTACGACCATTGTCATACTCACGGAAGAGGTCACCCTCATGCACGAAATCAGCAGAAGCGAAGTACTTAACGAATTTTGTACCACCACTCACGTTCACGTTGGCATTATAGGACACAGCAGTCTTTTTGAAAAGTGCATCCTGCCAATCCACATTGGCATAACGTTCACGCTGCTCATCCGTAGTCTGGTTACGATAGTTGTCTATAAAAGACTGAGGACGAAGATATGAAACACCTTCAGGATAAACGCCCAGTTCACGCTCTACCACTTGGTTGCGAAGCATCAACGCATCATAAGAGTCGTACTTGTTAGGCAACTTAGAAGGAGCTTTCAACGTAGCATTGAAACCAACGTCAATCTTAGCCTTGCCTTCCTGACCACGCTTGGTGGTAACCAAGATGACACCATTGGCACCCTTCACACCATAGACTGCAGTAGCAGAAGCATCCTTCAGTACAGAGATGCTCTCCACAGAAGAGATGTCCACGCTGCTCAGAGGACGTTCAATACCATCAACGAGAACGAGAGGGTCGGAATTGTTCCATGAACTAGAACCACGGATGATAATCTGAGGTTCCTCCTCACCAGGCATACCATTGCCTTGGATTGTAACAACACCTGGGAGGTTACCTGTCAAGGCTGAACCAACGTCGCTGACACCAGCTGCACGCTCCAAAACCTCACCAGTAGTCTGGGTGATGGAACCTACGACAGAAGCCTTCTTCTGCTGACCATAACCAACGACTACAACTTCGCCAATGGCGTTGTCGTCTTCAAGAGTAAGTTTGAACTCTCTCTTCGTACCAATCTTTACTTCCTTGGTCTTCATACCTACGTATGTAAATACGAGGATAGAATTCTCTGAAGGAACACTGATACTGAAATTACCATCAAAGTCGGTGACCGTACCGACGCTGGCATTACCTTTCACTTTTACAGTGGCACCTATCAGAGGCTCACCTGTACCGTCAACAAGATTACCCTTGACCAGGATCTTCTGCGCCTGAGCATTCAGGCTACAGAAAGCACCCACCAAGCATAAGGCTGCTGTCCGTTTCAATGTTAAGACTTGTTCAATCATGTTCTATTCATTTTTGATTTATGCTTAATTATTTTATGTTCACGTTATTTTTGTTCAGTTTCACGGGTGCAAAGATACTTGTTTCAGTTCAGATTCACTTTGTCTCTTGTAACAGATACTTTGCCGTTAATAACATACTTTGTAAGAACGGGTCTTTCCGTCCTTTAACAATTGTTTTGCTACATAAATGCCTTTTTCAGGTTTATTCACTTTTACACCAGCTATATTATAATAATAGGTGGCGATAACCTCAGCATCGTTCACTTTCTGCTCAATTCCCGTATCCGTCTGTTTCATGTACCATTCCTTGTACCAGTTCATGCAGGCATAGCCGCAGCACTCTTCAAAGAGATTGTGCTTCTTGGCATTCTGGAAACCCGGTATTACCTTGCCCGACTTCAGATACTCATCTATGTCGTAATATTCCTGAGGATGGGTAAGGGTCATACCGATGTTGCCGTAATGGTCGTGCACTGCCTTCCATGCCAAGCCCCATTTCGAGGTGGATGCCGTTGCCCAGCTGCCCAGGTTAGGCTGTGTCCACTGGCCCCATTCGTTGTAGTGGCCTTCGCTCGCCTTGTCAGGATCTTCCGGACTCCAGTCTATCTCCGTTACCATGATAGGCTTTGTCTCTACCATCGGCACCTGACTCTTGAAGTTGCGGATAAAGGTATCGTGATCGCAGTTCTTGTCGGTCATGTTGCCATACCAGCCGGAATATACATGTACGGCATACGAGAAATTATCCTCGCTGTCGGTGATAGGATGCTTGGTGTAGTCCTGATACTGGCTCTGATAGCCCGCACCCGGCACCCAGATGATTCCCTTGAAGCCCTGCGCACGAATCTCGTCAACCACCGGCTGGAAGTAATCATGCAGTGCTTGATCCGAATTAGAGCCATCACCCAGATGAACCCTCACCGGCTCGTTGGCTAGTTCGATAGAGATGATACCCGAATTCTGCCGGATATACTCATCGGCAGCAAAGGCCTTCCATATCGCCTTGAGATAGCGGTTGTACTTATCGCCTACGCTGACATCGCCAGGGCATACACCCGGTGGACGAACGATGACATAAAGCCCATGAGCAATAGCATCCTTGATAATTGGGATATAAAGTTTCTGGAGATAGAGGCGATAGCGCGCCATGTTGAACGCCGAGATATCGGCCTCATTCTCTGCCTTCTTCGATGGATCGTTGGTCCAGCAAGGATCCATGTGCAGACGGAACACGGTGCAGTAAGCTCCCTGCTCCTTGTCGGTGATTGCCGCAAACTGCTTGGAGAAATATTCCAGGCAAGGCTGGATGTCGGCTTCCGAATAGTCAGCCTTCCACTGTTGCCATCGCCAACCGTTGAAGTAGCGGTTGGGCGTATCCATCACACCATGCAGCACCACGGTCTTGCCGTTGGCATCAACCAGATTCTTACCTTCTACACGCAGAGCCGGCAAATTTCCGTCGGCTTGCGGGTCAGCCTGGCTGGCAGCCGCATTCCCCACCATTGCAAACATCGCAAGAGCCAGGGACATGAAAAATTTTGTTCTGTTCATGTTATCTTATTTTTAGATTTTATCACTTTTCCAAATTGTCAATTAATTGTTAAGCCCGAAAAACAATCTTAGTTACCTTTAAAGAGAATGGCGCGTATCCCTACGCACCATTCCTAGAAAACCAATTAATCATGATCTTTTCAATCATAATATGTTCATTTAAAATTGAACTCAAATGCTATAAACCTATATTAAACTAACTAAAACTATTCTAACTAATCTAACTAAAAACATTCAAAAACCACTATTTCGCATATTTCATAATAACCATAACCTAATGCCAATGCAAAATTGACCCTGTTTGACGGGGCAAAGGTATCAAGAAATCGGGAAATAGGCTTTATCCTGCGTAACCGATAGTTTATGAGGAGTTTAGACGTGTAACATATACTTTACGTCATGTAACATCACCTGATAATGAACACCAAAAGGCATATTATTTGTTTCCTGTAATCAAAAAAAGAAAGAATTATTGGGATATTCCAACTAAAAATAGTACTTTTGCAACCAGAAAATAACATTATAAATATAAATAGGAAACATGAAAACTATAAACCAATTAATCATCACGATGATGATTTGCCTCTTCTCCATCCAGACATGGGCACAGAGCGGCAAACTCTTCAACACGGATAATCAGCTCTCGAGCAACCTCGCCACGCAGGTGTTCCAGGACAAGAGCGGATTCATCTGGATAGCCACCCGCAACGGTTTGAACACCTACGATGGTTACAACATCACCGTAATAAAGAAGGATATGTCAAATTTTTTAGGTCTCAACAGCAACTACATCAATAGCATTGCGCAAGACGAGAAGGAACATATCCTGCTAGGTACCAACAACTCTCTATTGGAATTGACGGGAAGCGAATTCCTAAAAATCCCTATGCTCGATTCCAAAGGCAAAGAACTCGCCACCTACGTAAAGCAGATATATCCGCTAAGAAACAAAGACGTAGCCGTGGCTACATCGGGCTATGGCATCATGCTCAAAAAGCAGGATGTTCAGGAATGCCATGCCATGAAGGGAGAGGTGGAAAAACTGAAATATATCCACAAACTCCTGGAAGATAAACGGGGCAGACTCTGGATCATCACCGAAGACGGAAAACTCTACCGCAAGGAAACTAACGGCAGAGTCACCTCACACTTTGCCGGTACCGAAGGCGTGGGCGCACAGGATATCCTGCAGGATGCCCTGGGCAACATCTATCTCGCCAGCAAGAACCAGGGCGTATATCTGCTCAGGGCTGGAAGCAACGTCTTTACCCGAATCAGCAACATCGGAAACCTGCCCATCGGCAACATCTATATCAGCCGCAACAACAAGCTCTATATCGGCTGCGACGGACTGGGCATCTATGTATATGACCCTCAGACCGGATTCCTGCAGGATAACCCGCTCTTCAGCCGACTGGTGAACCTGGCAAAAAGCAAGGTGACCAGCATCATAGAAGACAATCATGGCAACATCTGGGTGAGCATGCTGCAGAAAGGCGTGTTCATGCAGCGCAACATACAGAACGACTTCAACTATATGGGCTTCCGCCTGGGCAACCGCAACGTGATTGGCGAAAACTGCGTTACCAGCCTCAGCATCAACCAGGGCAACCAGGTGTGGGTGGGTACCGACAAGGATGGCCTATACCTATTTAATATAGCAACCCAAAGCGTAGAGGGGCATTTCCTGAACCAAAGCACCGTGCTCACCCTCTGTAAGGACCAGCAGGGCAGAACCTGGGTGGGAACCTATACCGACGGTCTGGGCTATATGGATGCAGCCGGAAGCTTCCACCCCGTTGATTTGGGCATCAGCAAGTCGGTGGGCATCTTCGATATCAAGCAAGACCCACAGGGCAACATCTGGATAGCCACCATGGGCAAAGGTCTCTTCTGCCTGCAGAAAGACGGAAGCCGAAGGAACTACAAGACTAAATCTGGTGCAGATAATAACCTCAAAATCAATTGCCTGCCCAACGATTACCTCATCAAGATGGCCTTATCAAAGGATGGCAACCACGTGTATGTAGCCACCTCTGTGGGACTGGCGTGCCTCGACCGCAAGCGAAACAGCTGGGTTTCCACCTTCAAGGGCATCAACTGCCTGAACAAGAACCGTTTTTCGCACTGCGTGTTTGTAGATAGCAAAGACCACGTATGGTATGGCACCGAGGATGGAGCCTTCTGCTTCGACTTCAGGAAAGGCATCAAGCCAAAACTGTATTCCACAGCCAACGGACTCACCGACAACAGCGTGGCAAGCATTACCGAGGACTACCAGGGCAATATATGGTTAGGAACCATCAAGGGACTCAACAAACTGGCTCTCAAGAGCGGAACAATCACCAAGTTCTATGCCGAAAGCGGACTGCAGAGCAACGAGTTCAGCGACGCTTCCGTATGCACCACACAGGATAGAAAAACCATCCTGATGGGCGGTTCAGGCGGACTCAACTGGTTCCAGGCAGACCAAGTAAGACAGCACCCATGGCAGGCAAAGGTAGTTATCTCGGGTTTCATCTTGAACAACAAGATGGTGACTCCGGGCATGGAGTCGGGCAGCTATACCATCACGGACAACTGGTCAACCTTTTCCCGTGATTTCCAGCTTTCTCACGAAGACAACACCTTTACTCTGCAGCTCTCTACCCTCACCTATAATGATGTGGAGCAGATAAGCTATGTGTACAGCATCAACGGCGATGCCTGGCGCACCGTGCCAGCAGGGCAGAACGAACTTGCCTTCTCGCACATGGCTCCAGGCAAATACAAATACCGCATCAAGGCCATCTGCAACGGCTACGAAACACCGGTGAAGGAATTCACCATCATCGTTCACCCAGCCTGGTATGCCAGCATCTGGGCAACGTTCTTCTATCTGCTGCTCCTCATAGCAGCCATCATGCTCTACCTGCGCCACCGCAAGCACCAGATGGAAGACCAGCTCATCCTGCAGCAGCACATCCACGCCGAAGAGATGGGCGAGGCGAAGATCAAGTTCTTCATGAACATCAGTCACGAAATCCGCACGCCGCTCACGCTCATCATCACGCCGCTGCTCTCGCTCATCAAGGAAGACAAGGAGCCTCACCGACAGGGCATCTACGAGATAATCCGAAAGAACTCGGAACGTATCCTCCACCTCATCAACCAGATGATGGACCTGAGAAAGATAGACAAGGGACAGATGGTGATGCGCATGTGCCAGACCGACATGGTGGCGTTCATCAACGAGGAATACGAACTCTTCAGGCAGCAGGCTCTTGCCAAGAACATCGACTTCGAATACCAGCACGACAGCGAAGAACTGCCCGTATGGATAGACCGCAACAACTTCGACAAGGTGATTATCAACATCCTTTCGAACGCCTTCAAGTTCACCCCTACGGCAGGCCACATCCTGCTCTCGCTCACCCACACCGACCACCATGCCTACATCAGCGTCAAGGACAGCGGCATCGGTATTCCAAAAGATAAGCTGGAAACCATCTTCCAGCGCTTCTACCAGACTCCTGCCGACCCTAACGACCGCAACGTCGGTACGGGCATCGGTCTCGACCTCACCCGCTCGCTCGTGGAACTGCACTACGGCACCATCTCTGCCCGCAACAACGAGGGCGAGAAGGGAAGCAAGTTTGAGCACGGCAGCGAGTTCATCATCCGCATTCCGCTGGGCAAGGACCATCTGAAACCCGAAGAACTCATCGACGAAGAAGAGGTGAAGGAAAAACAGAACCTGGAACTTGCCGAGGTGAAACAGCTGGAACAGGAGGTGAAGGAGACGGAAAATGCCGTAAAAGCCGAAAGCGCAGCCGGCACAACGGATATGCAGGGCAAGCTGCCAGCCTCAGCAAGGGGAAACAAGGCAGAAATCGTGATTGTGGAAGACGAGGAGGATATCCAGGACTATCTGAAGGCACAGCTCGCCAGCGACTTCAAGATACGCACCTATCCTAACGGCAAGGTGGCACTGAACGAGATTCTGAAGAACAAGCCAGACCTCATCATCAGCGACGTGATGATGCCGGAGATGGACGGAACCACCCTCTGCACCAAACTGAAGGCAAACATCAACACCAACGATCTGCCTGTCATCCTGCTCACCGCCAAGAGCCGAGAAGAAGACCAGCTGGAAGGTTTGCAGACCGGAGCAGATGCCTACATTCTGAAGCCATTCAACATGGACATCCTGCGCCGCACCATCATCAACCTGCTCACCATGCGCCGCACGCTGAAAAATAAGTTTACGGGCAAAGAGCGTCAGGAAGAAAAGGTGGAGCAAAGGAAGATTCAGACTCCAGATGATGCACTGATGCAGCGCGTGATGGAGGTGATTAACGAGAACATCGGCGATTCCGACCTGAGTGTCGATATGATAGCCCAGAAGGTGGGCATCAGCCGAGTGCATCTGCATCGCAAGATGAAGGAGCTGACTAACCAGACTCCACACAGCTTCATCCGCAACATCCGACTGCAGCAGGCAGCCAAGTTGCTGAAGGATGGCAAGCAGAGCATCACCGACGTGATGTACATCTGCGGTTTCTCCAATTCGGCAAGCTTCAGCACCATGTTCAAGAATCTCTACGGCTGTTCGCCTAGAGAATACATGCAGAATGCCACAAAGGAGTAGAAACATTTCTAAAAAGGATAGATAAAAATTATATGTAACAATACAGACTGGCTACGAAACATAGCGAAAAGTTTTGGTTACATTTCAAAAAGAAAGATTATAAAGAAAGCAGTAACTTTGCAGCGGAAAATCCAAAGGCTTATCACCCTCTTGGTTTTCCGCTGCTTTTGTTTATCCGGCGGATACAACAAAGTCCCCCGCTAGGCATCCCGGCGGATTTGAAACTCTGCCCCCGCTAGGCGTTCCGACGGATTTGAAATTCTGTCCCCCGCTAGGCGTCCCGACGGATTTGAAATCCGCCGTAAAAAAAGGTTCGACCTATTAAAACCGGGGGATTTGAAATCCCCCATACATAAATTACATGTTACAGCTCCACGCTATCCAGGCGGAATTTCAGCAAGCCGGCTGGTACCTTTACCATTACCTCATCACCTGCCTTCTTACCCAGAAGAGCCTTGGCGATAGGCGACTTGATAGAGATTTTTCCACTATGCAAATCTGCCTCGTGAGGATTTACGATAACATAACTCATGCTGCACTTGTTGGCGAGATTGGTAATCTTAATCTTGCTCAACAAGCCAACGGTATCGCTCTTCAGTCGAGACTTGTCGATGACACGGGCATTCTCCAAGACCTTCTGCTTGAAGCTGATGCGGCTCAACAGTTTGCCCTGCTCACGCTTGGCAGCATGATACTCAAAATTCTCACTGAGGTCACCCTTGTCGCGAGCCTCAGCAATTGCATCGCGAACGGCTGGCAACTCTACGTTAACCATGTGTTGAAGTTCGGCCACGAGCTCATCGTAGCCTTCTTGAGACATATATTCCATTTTTCCTATTTTCTTAATTATCTATTTATCTTATTCCTTAATTCCGCAACACTTTGATTTAACTTTATTTATAAGTACCTGAGCAACAA
>USJX01000020.1 GCA_900555035.1 uncultured Prevotella sp. | reverse complement strand
TAGCCTTCATAGTCTTTGAATGGTCCTGAAAGGACACGCAACTTCACGTGGTCTTTGGCAAACTTCTCAAAATCATCACGAAGGAATGTAACCTGCTCCGGATGGGTCTTCATCACATTCATAAAGGGCTGCATGATGGAGTCCTTGATGGATGCAGGTCGTCCTAAACTGCGGTCTTTGACTAAATGAAATTGGGGAAAATGCTCTGCAAGAAATTCTTGCAGGTCATTCACGGTACCTTGCAAGAAGACAAGTCCGCTGACAGATTGCTCCAAAGTCTTTTTCACTCCTTGTTGCCTTTCCTCATCCTTGTAGGAATAACGAAGGGTTTTATGAATGAAAAAAGGTTGTTGCGTATTTTCCTCGTCAGCATTAAACTTTTCAAGCCATTTCTCCATCCCTTTAGCAGCCATGTGAAGAATAAAAATATAACTCCACGAAGTAGGGTCGGTAGAAGGGTCTTCTTTCTTTTCTATCCGTTTGCGTCGGGATATTCCTTCTACACTCGGATCCGAAAGTCTTTCAGCCCCGATAACGTGGATGCCCTTTGGTAAGCGCTTGCTTACGTCGGCTGTAGAAGGTGAATTCAAGCAATCCTGCGTCATATTCTCGTTCTACTTTATGTCCTCAGCTGCAACCATACATGATGGTTGTTGAAGCCTAGTCCATTTTTTATTATTGTTCATAATCTTAATCGTATATATGAGTATTAGCCATACAGCCTCTACACATGTAGCTTTATTTTACATCATTTTGCGCTTTCTTCTTAGAAAAGGGCAACAACTGCCGAAATAAGTGCAAATCTGCCATTTACAGGAATTACCCTAGGCAGATTTGCTAAACATTTGTGTTAAATTTTGGGGATGAGACACAGAAAATGATAAAATTTGACACGTAATTCAACTAATTTTCGTACTTTTGCAGCCAGATTACTCTCTTCTAAGAAGAAAGGGCGAAGTTTCCTAAACATTTACCCCATCATTCCGAAATGGGGTAAACATAACTATTTGTTTACAACTCTTTCAAGATATTGTTTATGATCCGCGCGTTGGCTTCATTGATGGTCGCTACGTCTAATGACTGCAAGTAAATCTGTGTGGTCTTATAGGAGTTGTGTCCCATGCCCTGGCTGATGGTGGCTATTGGTATATTCATGTGCAAGGCTATGCTTGCCCAGGTGTGGCGTGCCACATAGGTGGTGAGCGGTATCTTCAAGCCTACCATCTCACCGATTTTCTTCAGGTTGTAGTTGGTGTTGTGCTCCACCTTGCGGTATGCCGTGTATGGAGAGGATTCCTTGCCTGTCAGGATGGGTAGCAGGTAAGGGGAGTCCTTCGTTTGTTCGGCGTATTTGTCGATGATGGCTTGCATCGGCTTCATCCACTCGATATTGAGGTTTTGGTGGGTCTTGCGACGGTTGTAGTTCACCATACTACATTTCAAGTCTGTCTTCTTCAGGAACGCCATATCCACGAATGCCATGCCTCGGAGATAGAAGCTGAGCAGGAATAGGTCTCGTGCCTTGTCAAGGGAGGAACCTGTTGGCAAGTCCAGGTTTTCTATCTTGCGAATATCCTTTACAGAGATGGCTCGTTTGGCAGTTCTCACGTTAGCGGTCTGCACGTGAACAAAGATATCCTTGGCTGGCGCATGGCCTGTTTCCACTGCCTTGTTGTAGAGTGTGCGCAGGGTTCGCAGATAGAAGGATACGGTGTTTTGTCTGACACCTCTGTTGAACAGCCATGCCTGGTACATTTCCATCATCTCGCTGGTCATCTGAGAGAAGGTGAGGTCTTCGTGCTTACGAAACTCCATAAATCGGTTGGCGGCACTGACATAGTTGCTCTTGGTGCCAATGCACTGCATCTGCTCCTTCTTGGCTATCTGCAGGCGGAAGAAAGCAAAAACGCTCTGGCTCGGTGGCAGCTGCTGTATCTCCTTGGCTATGTCGTCAATGGTATAAGGGATGCCATCCATCTCCTTGTCATGGATGATACGCTGCATCTGCTTCGTCTCCCAATCTATCTGCGACTGGATGAGCTGTAGATGTGCCAGACGGTTGTTGCGGTTAGAAACAATGATAACCGACTTCTTGTCGTTCCACTCGTCCGGAAAGACATGATAGTCGGTACTCATCCAGCGCAGACTGCGCTGATGGGTGAGGTGATAATACAGTGTGCCTTCCTTTCCCGGCACCGAGGATGCTCTGAATTTTACTTTTACTGTTGCCATAATACTAACTTTTTTATTTGTAACTCATGTTGCTTTTGGGTTATTTACACCTTATTATATATATAAGCAACGCTTTGGCAAGAATGTAGTTGTATATCAATAGATATTTGGGAACACATGAAACTTTTATTTTTCGTTCTTTTTAGCGATTGTTAGATAGAAAAACACGAAAAAACTTGCAGATTACAATTATTTTCTGTACTTTTGTCGGAAAATAGAGGAATAAGGCAGCTAGATTGGTTTAATTGGCCTTTCTTGCATGGCTCTTTACTCCTTGGGGAAAGAAATGGTCTAAGGAATTGTAGTGATGAAGAAGATAAAATATATATTATGCGCTTGCATGATGATGGCAAGCTTGGGCATGGAAGCCAAGTCGATGAAGGACTTGCTGGTTTCGATGCCCGATTCGATGATGCCTACTCTCAACAGTAACATGCGACTGGAATTTGCGGAGTTGCAGGAGATGGGAGTGAAGGCTGAGGTGAAGAACCTGCTGGGGGAGGTGAGCGTGATGGATACGCTGACCCAGGACTTCGTGCAGGTGCGTATGAGCAAGGTTTCTACCTTGCAGATGAAGAAGTTGCCAATGGAAAATGGCGACTCGGTGCTCTGTGTGGTCAAATCGTTCGCCGGACCAGAGAAGGAGAGTGAACTCTATTTCTTTAATCAAGAATGGAAAGTGCTTGATGCAAGCCGTTTTTTGGGAGGTAAGCGCATTGAAGACTTGGCGGAAACCCTCATTCAGAAACCCGATACGATGAGCGAAAGTCGCTTTGCTGATTTGAAAGCGATGGTAGAACCTAAAATGGTGAGTGCCTTGCTCTTGCAGAACGAGAATGCACTGGTGGTTCGATTGGCTTCGCCATTGCTTTCGGCAGATGATAAAAAGGCAGTAAATGCCATAAAACTGCAAAGAAAGTTTAATTGGAGTAACGAAAGCTTTAAGGAGAGTTAAATCTTTGGAGTTTTTTACAATAAATTATTGCAGGTTACGAGATTATTTGTAACTTTGCATCGTGTTTTTCATGGTATTAGATTATTAAGGTTAATAAAAGATTGGTTGTCGTGAGACAATCAATTTTTTTTTGTGCCTATTTGAAGGTGCTTGGGTTGTTTAGAAGATAAACAACCCGATGATTCCACAGATGAAAAGCAGCAAAATCGGATTCGCTTTCTTTGCTTTGGTGAAATAGAAGGCACCCAGGAAGAGGACGACACTGACTCCGAAAGCAAATGGATCGTCGGTTGGCGAACCGAAATTCTCCTTGTTCATCAAGAGTACGGCTGCGGCTGCTATCAGTCCGATGATGGCAGGACGGAGTCCGGCAAAGATGTCCTTCACAATCTTGGAATCCTTATGGGTCATCAGATAACGGCTGATGAGAATCATGATGATGAATGGCAACCACATGATGGAGAGAGAGGCAAGGAAGGAACCCGCCCAGGCTGCCCAGGTAGGATAACCGGCATGAAGACAGGCGGAATATCCCACGTATGTGGCACAGTTGATACCGATAGGTCCCGGAGTTGACTGGCTGATAGCCACAATATCCGTAAACTCGGCATTGGTGAGCCAATGGTTCTTTACCACGGTTTCGTTATGGATGAGCGAAAGCATCGCATATCCACCACCAAAATTAAATGTACCAATCTTGGTAAATATCAGGAATAACTTTAAAAATAGCATCTTTTCTTACTTTGAACTTTTAGCGTTGAATTTTGAACTTTATGATTAGCTTTGCTTCTTGTACTTTCCATAAAGCCAGCCGAGCACGCCGGCTGCAATGATAATATAGATAGGCGAGATGCCGAAAGCGGCAATCAGCAGGCAGCATACTATTGGTATCCAGATGTTGTAGCGGTTGATATTCGCCGTCTTTGCCATCTTGAAACAGGGAGCTGCAATCAGCGCTACCACGGCAGGACGAACTCCTGCAAAGAACTTACCCACCCAATAATTGTCTTTGAACTGCTGGAAGAACATGGCGATGATGAGGATGGCGATGATGGAAGGAAGGGCAATGCCGATGGCACCCACTATGCCGCCCCATACACCCTTCAGCTTGTAACCGATGTGGCTAGCCATGTCGATAGCGAAGATGCCGGGAGTAGTTTGAGCCACCACCATGATGTCCATGAATTCCTGTTTGTCCATCCACTGGTTCTTATCCACGAATTCCTGTTCCATGATAGGTATCATGGCGTAGCCTCCACCCAGGGTAAAGGCACCAATCTTGTTACACGTAAGGAAAAACTTTACTAACATTATCTCTTTTATATTTTGATTTCGGGTGCAAAATTACATATTATTTGTTAAATAAACTAGCTTTCCGGAGGAAAATCTTCAAAAATCTGTGTTCTTTAAGATAATTTGTGTATCTTTGCAAGATATACAAAGAAAAAGAATTTAAGATATGAATCTAAAAGTACGCTTAGCAGTGATGAACTTCTTGGAGTTCGCTGTTTGGGGAGCCTATCTCACCTCTATGGGCAACTATCTCGGCAAGGCCGGAATGGGTGCCGAAATCTCTTGGTTCTATACCATTCAGGGTATAGTATCTATCTTCATGCCTACATTGATGGGGATTGTGGCGGATAAGTATATCCAGCCGCAAAGACTCTTGGGCTATTGCCATCTGCTGGCGGGTCTCTCGATGATAGCCCTGTTTATGATGGGTGAGGCGAGTGCCATGCCTGATGAGGCTATCTTTATGGCGGTTTATACCTTCAGCGTGGCTTTCTATATGCCTACGCTGGCACTGTCGAATACTTCGGCATTCACTATCCTGAAAAACCATGGGCTGGATACCATCAAGGACTTCCCGCCTATCCGAGTCTTCGGTACCGTGGGCTTCATCGCCACCATGTGGATAGTAAACTGTGCCACTTGGGACCATGGCTCATTCATGTTCCTCTTCTCGGAAAATGCCTATAAGTTCCAATATACCCACCTCCAGTTCCTGGTATCTGGCGTGTTGAGCATCGTGCTCTTCCTCTATTGCTTCAGTCTGCCTCAGTGCCCGCTGGTCAAGAAGGAGGCTCGCAGTTGGGTGGAGACTTGGGGCTTCGATTCCTTCAAGCTCTTCAAAAGCCGTGAGATGGCGCTGTTCTTCATCTTCTCATGTATGCTCGGAATGAGTTTGCAGGTAACCAATGGTTATGCCACTCCGTTTATCACCAGTTTCAAGGGTGATCCAAGTATGCTGGATACATTTGCAGCCAATAATGCCACCCTCCTGGTTTCTATCTCCCAGGTGGCTGAGGCACTCTGCATCCTCCTGATTCCATACTTCCTGAAGCGCTATGGCATCAAGGTGGTGATGCTCATCGCCATGTTTGCATGGGTGTTCCGCTTCGGATTCTTCGGATTGGGTAATCCGGCATTCCCTGGCGTTACCCTCTTCGTACTCTCCTGCATCGTCTATGGTGTGGCATTCGACTTCTTCAACGTGTCGGGTGGTCTGTTTGTTGACCAGAAGTGCGAGCCTAAGATCAGAGCATCAGCCCAGGGCTTATTCATGCTGATGACCAACGGCTTGGGTGCATCTATTGGCACAATTCTTGCAGGACAGGTAATCAACCATTATTGTCATTGGGAGAATGGATATTTGATGGGCGATTGGCAGACTTGCTGGTTTATCTTTGCAGGTTATGCGCTCGTGGTCGGAGTCGCCTTCGCTGTATTGTTCAGACCAAAGAAGGAAATTAAATAAGTTATGTATAAATTAATTTATAAAGGGATTTTTTCGATACCCGAGGCGGATGATGTGTGTCTAATCACGCTTACTGACGAGGGAGAGAAACGTGCGCTTTACATCGTCTTGGAGAAAGAGGTGGCGAACGAAATCAAGATGCATGAGAAGATGATGGAGGATGCCGATTGTCAACTGGTTGATGTGTTCTCTAAGGTGCTGAAAGATGAGGGTGCGGTTCATTATCGCATCGTGTTCGAGGGGATTCTCAATCAGGGCTTAAAGGCTAAGCTGGTCAACACGATAACCGACGCATCATACGATATTCGTCCGGAGATGGCCGTATTGCTCTCGTTGAAAAGCGATTTTGAAATGTGCACATCTTTAGATGTACTCCAGAAATTCTCTACTCCTTACAATAAGAATGTGATGAGTGTGGCACTCCCTATCATGAGTTTGCCTGATTCGCTTTTGCATAAAGCGTTAGAGAAAGCCGTGGAGGAAGAAAACTACGAGGGGGCTTCCTTCATCCGAGATGAGATGAAGCGCCGTTCGGGAAAGACAAAGAATAAGTAATTTCTATGAAAGAGGTTAGATATTTTTATGTGCCAGAAGCGGCAACCCAAGTGGAATTGCCTGCCGAGGAGGCTACCCATGCGCTCCGTGTGCTGAGATTGAAGGGCGGTGACGAGATTTTCCTCATGGATGGGGAAGGCTCGTTCTATCGTGCCGAGGTAACTGCGGCTTCCAGCAAGCGTTGTCTCTACGAAATCAAGGAGACCATGCCGCAAGAGCGTGCATGGAAGGGGCATATCCATCTGGCGATAGCGCCTACCAAGATGATGGAGCGAATAGAATGGATGGCGGAGAAGGCTACGGAAATCGGTTTCGATGAGTTGTCTTTCCTCAACTGCCAGTTCTCTGAACGAAAGGTGGTGAAGACGCCAAGAATCGACAAGATTGTGATTTCTGCCGTAAAGCAGAGTCATAAGGCATGGAAACCGGTGGTTAACGAACTGGAGAGTTTCAAGGATTTCATCCAAACCCCTCGTCCGGGCAGAAAGTTCATCTGCCATTGCTATGAGGAAATAGAAAAGAAAGATTTCTTCCGGGAAATCTTTTCTTTATCTAATGGTGCTGATGCCAAGAGTGCTTCATCGTCTGCATCTGCTGATACCAAGGATGCTTCATCGTCTGCAGATATCACGGTGTTGGTAGGTCCGGAAGGCGATTTCTCCATCGATGAGGTTCGTCTCGCCTTGGAGAATGGTTATGAGAGCGTTTCATTGGGAACCAGCCGACTTCGCACGGAAACGGCGGGCTTGGTGGCAGTTCACATGGCGCATATCGCAAGAAGACTATAACAAAGATTATAACAAAGATGATATAAGAAATAAAATACATAAGTGTTAGTTTTTGTGATGAAAAGATTGTATAAGAACTTGATTTTTATGAGCTTAGCAATAACTTTCTTATTGCTAAGCTCCTGCTCCGGCAGCGATTACCTCAACGCTATCCCTAAGAAAAGTTCTGCCCTTATCTCGGTGGATATGAAGCAGATGACTGCAGGGAAAAGCGATGAGGATAAGGCGGGTATGCTGAAAAACTTGCTCCATGTGGATGACGTAGATAATTGCGGCATCGATGTAAGCGAAAAACTCTATCTCTTCGAAACGGCTGACGGCAACCTGGGGCTTTGTGCCAAGGTGAGCGATGAAGATGCCGTATCGGATTGGCTTGCCACGCTCGCCAAAAAGCATATTGCCACAGAAGTAACGGAACGCAAGGGCTTCCATTTCTCGGTGTTGAAAGATTCCTGGCTCGTTGGTTTCTCGGGTGAGGCTCTCCTCGTGATGGGTCCTGTAGTGGCTGATGCCCAGGCTCAGCTTCAGCAGCAGATGGTGAAATATCTCAAGGCTGATGAGGAGGAAGGCATCACGGCTTCTCCTATGTTCGAGCGCCTTTCTGGCATCTCGTCTCCGATGGCGATGGTGGCACAGGCGCAGGCTTTGCCTGAGAAGTTTGTGGCTCCTTTCACCCTGGGTGCGCCTAAGGATACTGACCCCTCGCAGGTGGTTATTGCTGCCGATATGAACGTGAAGGAGGGCATCCTGCAGATTCAGGGCGAAACTTTCTCCTTCAATAAAACTATCGATGAGGCTATCCAGAAGGCTATCCAGAACTATCGACCTATCAAGGGCGACTACGTGAAGTCGATGCCTGACGATGCCCTAGCGGGTATCTTCATGAATGTAAAGGGCGAGCAGTTCCTGCCGATGATGCAGAGTAACCGCAGTCTGCAGACCCTCTTGATGGGTATCAACCAGGCGGTGGATATGGACAACATCATGCGAAGTGTGGATGGCGATATGGCCATCGTGATGCCTACTCTGGGCGATGCCAACATGAAGATGATGATGGCTGCTAAGTTGGCGCATGATAAATGGTTAGGTGATGTAGATTACTGGAAGACTTCATGTCCTCCGGGTGCCAAGATTGCCAACTGGGGCAAGAATGCTTATTTCTATACCGATGGCAAGACTTCTTTCTACTTCGGCGTAACCGACGACAAGCAGTTCTTCAGCGGTAGCGACGAACTCTCTGCCCAATATGCCGTGAAGCCAAGCAATCATCCGATAGATACGAAGATTCAGAAGCTTATCGTGGGAGAGAAACTGGCGATGGTTATCAATCTCGCCAAGAGTTCCAATGGTGATGGCTCGGGCAAGGACGATGCCATCTCTACAGTCACCGGTCTGCTCACCCCAATCTTCGGAAATCTTACTTCCGTGGTCTATACATTAAAGGTAAAAGAGTAAACATTAAACATAAAAAAGTGGAAAAGATTCAGCTTCATTCCGTTCTCCCGCAGGTGTTCGCCCAGCGTGACGACCTGAATTCGGAGATATGGAAGCAGGATGTTACCTTTGAGAAGGGACATCTTTATCTTGTAGAGGCAGAGAGTGGCAGCGGAAAGAGTACTTTCTGCAGCTACGTGCTCGGCTATCGTCACGACTACAGCGGAAGCGTGATGTTTGATCAGGAGGTTACCGCCAACTATAAGGTTTCTGATTGGGTAGAGATGCGCAAGCGTCACATCAGTCATCTCTTTCAGGAACTCCGCCTCTTCCCTGAGCTTACGGCGATGGAGAACGTGGAAATCAAGAACAAGCTTACGGGCTTCAAGACCCGTGAGCAGATTCTCAAGTGGTTTGATATGCTCGGTATCGCCGACAAGGTGGATGCTAAAATAGGCAGAATGTCGTTCGGTCAGCAGCAGCGAGTAGCCATGATGCGCGCCCTCTGTCAGCCTTTCGACTTCATCCTCGCCGATGAACCAATCAGTCACCTTGACGACAACAACTCCCGCATCATGGGCGAAATCATGATGACAGAGGCGAAGGAGCAGGGGGCTGGCGTCATCGTAACCAGCATCGGCAAGCACATGGACTTAAACTATGAACATATATTTAGATTATGAATTTGGTTTGGAAATTATTGCGTCAGCATATCAGCATACCCCAGTTTGCAGGCTTTGCCTTTGCCAATCTCTTCGGTATGCTCATCGTCCTTTTCGGCTTCCAGTTTTATAAGGACGTGCTGCCCGTCTTCACCCAGGAAGACAGTTTTATGAAAGCCGACTATCTCATCATGAGCAAGAAGATAGGTATGGGAAATACTATCAGCGGTCGCTCAAATACCTTCTCGGGTGCCGAGATAGATGATGTCAGTGAGCAGAAGTTCGTGAAGAAGGTGGGCAAGTTTACCTCCACCGAGTACAAGGTAGATGCCCAGATGGGCGTAAACGGCGTGAATGTACTCAACAGCGAACTCTTCTTCGAGAGTGTTCCCGATGGTTTCGTGGATGTGCCACTCAAGGACTGGAAATATACTCCAGGTTCCAAGGAAGTACCTATCATCCTTCCGCGTACTTATATTAATATGTATAACTTCGGATTCGCCCAGAGCCACTCGCTGCCAAAGATAAGCGATGGTCTGATGGGCATGATAGATTTCAACATCCAGATTCAGGCGGGTGGCAAGAAGGAGCAGTTCAGAGGAAAGGTAATCGGTTTCTCTTCACGCCTCAACACCATCCTCGTGCCACAGGCGTTTATGGATTGGAGCAACCAGGAGTTTGCGCCTAATCAGAAAAGCGACCCTAATCGCCTGATTGTGGAAGTGGGAAATCCGGGCGACGAGAGCATCACCAAATATTTGGATGACAACGGCTACGAGGTGGAGACCGACAAACTGGATGCCGAGAAGACCACCTATTTCCTGCGCATGATGGTATCGCTGGTAATGATAATCGGACTGGTGATTTCTATCCTGAGCTTCTATATTCTGATGCTCAGCATCTATCTGCTGGTACAGAAGAACTCATCCAAGCTGGAGAACCTGCTGCTGATAGGTTACAGCCCTAACGATGTGGCGAAGCCATATCAGGTGCTTACCATCTCGCTGAATGTAGTGGTTCTCATCATTGCATGGATCATCCTTTTCTTCGTTCGTGGCTACTACATGGACTTCATCGAAGCCATCTTCCCTGACCTCGACGAGGGAACGATGCTCCCAGCCATCTGCCTGGGCTTGGTTCTGTTCCTGATAGTCTCCATCCTGAACATCGTAGCCATCCGCCGCAAGGTGATGAGCATCTGGCAAAGAAAGGAGTGAGAAATATGAAGTGAAAAATATTATAAGTAAAATCTATATTTAAATATTAATTTAAAGAAAATCTGTGTTATTTGCTTAACGCAGATTTTTTTTTGTGTTTTAAAGTATAAAATTAACCCATTTGTAACACTTATATTGATTTTTTTGTTTAATTTTGCACTCGATAACGATATAAGAGGGAATATCTCCCAAACAATTATTTTAAATTTTTATAATAAAAGGTATGCAGAAAAGATTGCATTTATTAGTGGCTTTGCTGGCCTTTATGGTAACCACAGCCATGGCGCAGATAACAACATCTAGCGTTAGTGGTAAAATTACAGCTGATGGCGAAGATGTCATTGGCGCAACAATCAAGGCTGTTCACCAACCTTCTGGTACAGTCTATCGTGCAGTGACCAACATGGATGGTCGTTATTCTATTCAGGGTATGCGCCCGGGTGGACCTTATGTTCTGGAAGTAACCTACGTGGGTTACAAGAACAAGCAGGTAAAGGGCATTTCTCTTTCTCTTGGTCAGAACACAGTCTTGAACGAGACTTTGACTGAGGATGCTGCTCAGTTGGAAGACGTAGTGGTTGTGGCTGATCGCAACAACAACATGCGCACCGACCGTGCTGGTGCTACAACAAGTATCAATGCCGACCAGATTGAGGCTGTTCCTACCGTATCTCGTAGCATGAACGACCTCTTGAAGTTGACTCCTCAGGGTGCCAACGTAGGTAGCGGTTTTGCTGTAGGTGGTGGTAACTACCGTCAGTCTTACGTTACTGTGGATGGTGCTGCGTTCAACAACGCCTTCGGTATTGGTGGTAACCTCCCTGGCAACGGATCTCCAATCTCTCTTGATGCATTGGATCAGATTTCAGTATCTTCATCTCCATACGATGTTCGTTTGAGTGGATTTACAGGTGGTGCTATCAGTGCCGTAACCAAGAGTGGTACCAATGATTTCAAGGGTACAGCTTATATGTACACTACCAACTCTCACTTGCGTGGTAACAAGGTGGGTGATTACGAGTTGAATCGTCTCCAGTCTCACTCTACTACATGGGGTGCCAGCTTCGGTGGTCCTATCATCAAGGATAAGTTGTTCTTCTTCGCCAACGGTGAATATCAGAGCAACATCTCTGCTGGTCCTTCTGGTACAGCTCGTCTCAGCGAAAGCGACAAGTGGTCTCCATCATCTGGTACCGTTCACCGCCCATTGCAGAGCGATATGGACAATATGCTCAACTTCCTCAGCAATAACTATGGTTACAACCCAGGTCGCTATCAGGGATATTCTCTCGATACTCCATCATACAAGTTCCTGGCTCGTATCGACTGGAACATCAACGAGAACAACAAGTTGAATATCCGTTTCTCTAAGAGTCACGACAAGGATTCTTCAGCTCCATCTAGCTCAACCACTCCATTCAAGGATTCTGTCATCTATCCTGGTGGTGAGGATGCTACAGGTGGCAAGTCTCAGTCGGGTCGTACAGCTAATGCAGGTCTCTACTTCGAGAGTGCACGCTATTATCAGGAGAAGAACTTTACTTCTTTCGCTGCTGAGTGGAACTCTAAGTGGGGTGTTGTAAGCAATGTACTCCGTGCTACATACTCTTATCAGGATGAGCCACGTACTTATGTAGGTGGTATGTTCCCAACTGTAGATATTCTGAAGAATGGTTCTTACTACATGGGCTTCGGTCCTGATCCGTTTACTCAGGGTAACCTTCGCCAGGTAAAGACTTTCGTTGCTACTGATGAGGCTTTATGGGCCATGGGTATCCAGAACTTCACCGCTGGTCTCCAGTTTGAGACCAACAAGGCTACCAACGGCTTCGGTGCTGCTTCTGCCGGTTACTATGTATTCGAGTCTATGGACGATTTCATGAACGGCAAGGCTCCTAGAAGCTATGGTGTTACCTTCCCTATGGACGGTTCAAGCCAGTTTAACGCTACCATGAAGTACAACCAGTTCTCTGCTTACGTTCAGGATCAGGTTAACTTCTCAGACCGCTTCCGCCTTACTGCAGGTTTGCGTTTCGAGTTGCCTATCTATCCAGAGCTGAAGAACAACTACAACAAGGCTTTCGCAGCCATGAAGTGGAAGAACGATGCTGGTGTAGAGTATCAGTACACTACCGATCAGCTTCCTGATGCTCCTTTGACAGTTTCTCCTCGTGTAGGTTTCAACTGGGATATCCTCGGCAACCACAAGTTGGTGCTCCGTGGTGGTACAGGTTACTTCATCGGTCGTCTGCCTTTCGTCTGGCTCGTATCTGCTGTAGGTAACGCTGGTTGCGGTCAGTACACCTATTATTATAATACTCCATCTGACAAGGGTGCTAAATATTTGATGGATAAGTTCTATGCTAGCCGTGATGAGCAGGTAAATGTATTGAAGCAGCAGGGCTTGGCTGTTAACCGTGAGGATGCAGCAGCTCCTTCTTCTCCTACCATCATCGACAAGGACTTGAAGATGAATGCTACCTGGAAGACTTCTTTGGCATTGGATGCCAAGTTGCCTTACGATGTTGACTTCTCTCTGGAGGGTATCTATAGCCGCGAGTTCAATCCTGCTACTGTAGTGAACATCGACCGTTATTGGGATGGACAGTCATATACAGAGTTGGCTCCTGGTGACAAGCGTAAGTGGTATTCACGCAACTCATCTATCAACCCTTATATGATTACAAACGCTGGTCATAAGGCATACTACTACTCAATCACAGCATCTTTGGCTAAGAAGTTTGCATTCGGTTTGAACCTCTCTGCATCTTACACCTATTCAAAGGCTAAGTCTTACGGTGATGGTGTAGGCGACCAGGTTTCTTCTGCATACTATAACAACCGTTACTCAGTAAACGGTAACAATGATAAGGAGTTGGGTTATGGTACCTACGTGGCTCCTAACCGTTTGCTCATCTCTGCTTCTTACAAGAAGGACTACGGCAAGAACTTCGGTTCTGAGGTTGGCTTGATCTATGAGGGTATGAATATGGGTTATGCTGACGGTTACAGCTGCACACGTTACACCTACCAGTTGACTGGCAATGTGGTTAACGACTACGGTTCTAACGGATTGGTTTACATCCCAGCTTCCCGCGAGGCTTTGAACGAGTGGAACTTCAAGGATAATGGAAGCTATACAGCAGAGCAGCAGAAGGATGACTTCTGGGCTTATATCAACCAGGATGATTACCTGAAGAATCACAAGGGTGAGTATGCTGAGCGTGGCGGTGCTGTGATGCCTTGGCATCATCAGGTGGACTTCAAGTTCAACCAGAACTTCTATCTCAACGTAGCTGGTCAGAAGAATACTCTCCAGTTTGGTGTAGATATCAAGAACTTGGCTAACTTGTTGAACAACAGCTGGGGTCTCTACAAGACCGTTAACAACACCAAGTTGCTGAAATATACAGCTGGCAAGAATGGAGCTAAGGGTTCATTCCAGTTCCAGAAGAATGGTAAGGAGGTATTGTCTAAGACATATACCAACAACACAAGCTTCAACTCAACCTATTCTATCCAGTTCTCTATCCGTTACATCTTCAACTAATGGATAGGAGTGGTACAGAATAGATAAGCCATAAAATATCGGATGCACTTCTCTAGTAAATAGGGGAGTGCATCTTTTTTTTTGTCTGTGTATTTGGCAGTTATAGTCAGCTGTTTATAGCCCAAAACATCCATTTCGGGGTCTTTTTCCAATTTTAATCGAATTTTTTTCCCTAAAAACTTGTTATTTCAAAAATTTTGTTTAAATTTGCAGCATAGAAGTATAAAAAGGATTAAGTAAGTCTTCTTGGAAGATAAGATCCTGTTATTATTAACCAATTTATCTGAATTTCTATGCAGAAAAGATTGCATTTATTAGTGGTTCTGCTAGCCTTTGTTGTCTCTACGGCGATGGCACAGATTACCACATCAGGCATCAGCGGTAAGGTAACATCCGACAATGAGAATGTCATCGGTGCTACCGTTACTGCTATTCACCAACCTTCTGGTACGGTGTATCGTGCCGTGACGAATATTGATGGCCGTTACACCATTCAGGGTATGCGTCCGGGTGGACCATACAAGGTTGAAGTATCTTACATTGGATATAAGGACAAGAGTGTCAACAATGTAAGCTTGAGCTTGGGTGAGACTACCAACCTCACCTTCTCCTTGAAGGAGGATGCGCATCAGCTCCAGGAAGTGGTGGTAGCTGGCAAGGCGGGTCTCGCTGCTTCTCGTACAGGTGCTGCCACCAGTATGAATGCCGAGCAGATCAACAATATGCCTAGTATCACCCACGGTATTGCTGATGTGGCTCGCTTGAACCCTCAGCTCACGGTTACCAATTCGGGTAACATGTCGTTTGCAGGTACCAACAACCGATACAACAACTTCATGATTGATGGTGCGGCTAACAACGACGTGTTCGGTCTGGCTTCCAGCGGTAACAACGGCGGTCAGGCAGGAGCTCAGCCTGTATCTATGGAGACCATCGAGCAGATTCAGGTATCTGTGGCTCCTTTCGATGTGCGACAGAGCGGTTTCACCGGTGGTGCCATCAATGCCATCACCAAGAGCGGTACCAACAAGTTTCACGGTTCTGCCTATTACTATGGCTACAACCAGGACCTCATCGGTACCAAGTATCCTTATCTGGATGGAACGGGTTATACGCCTAAGTATCAGAAGCAGACTCAGTACAACATGGGTGTCACCCTGGGTGGACCTATCATCAAGAACAAACTCTTCTTCTTCGCCAACTACGAGCGTACCAACAAGGAGTATCCTAACCTCTATGGCGTGGATTCCGGTAACTCGAAGGTGAATACCGAGCAGGCGAAAGACATCATGAATATGTTGCAGAAGATGGCTGAGAAGCAGGGTGTGGCTTTCAATGATTACTTCAGCAACCAGGATATCTACACCAAGAGCGATAAGGCGGGCTTGAAACTTGACTGGAACATCAACGAGTTTAATAAGTTTGCTATCCGCTGGAGTCTGGTCAAGGCAGAGCAGTTGAGTGGTGGCGGCAGTGCTTCCAGCCTGAACACCTATGCCTACAGCTATCCTTTCAAGAGCAATACCAACTCTTTCATCGCTGAGCTTCAGAGCCGTATCTCTCCAAACGTGAGCAATGAGGCCCGTGTCAGCTTCGTAAGAGTACGTGATAGCCGTGATATCAAGGCTAACCTCCCTATGATTTCCATCACGGGCGTGGGTAGCGGTACGGTGAACATCGGTACAGAGCGTAACTCTCAGGCCAACTATCTGAACCAGGATATCTGGACCATTGAGGACAACCTGACTTGGCTCCGTGGCAACCATACCTTCATCTTCGGTACCCACAACGAGTTCTACCATTTCAAGAACATGTTCATCTCTGATAAGTTCGGTTCTTATACCTTCAAGGGTTATGACAACTTCAAGGCTTATTACGATGATTACATGGCTGGAACATTGGATCCTAAGAAGGCTTACATGAACCAGTATCGATACGCACAGGCTAATACGAGTGTAACCGGTGACCCTAACTGGGCTTCTGAGTTCTCTTCAGGCCAGTTTGGATTCTATGCGCAGGATAAGTGGAATGCCAGCAACAATTTCACCTTGACCTATGGTCTCCGTCTGGATGTTCCTGTGTTCTTCGATACTCCGATGGAGAATGCCGAGTTCAACGCCTTGTCTGAGAAGATGGGTTGGGGCATGAAGACCAACGATAAGCTCAACTTCTCGCCAATGCTCTCTCCACGTGTGGGATTCCGTTGGGACATCAACAACGACCGTAAGTTCATCCTCCGTGGTGGTGCAGGTGTCTTCACCGGTCGCATCCCATTCGTTTGGGTAAGCAACAACTTCTCGGGCACAGGTCTGCAGCTTTCTTCATACGATAGCAACAACTCTTCTACCAAAGGCTTGGAGCTTATCCTCGACCCAAGCAAGCAGAATGTCAATGCCGATAAGATGAAGGTGAGCGCCGGTAGCCAGGATGTTGCCGTTTGCAGCAAGAACTTCAAGTTTGCCCAGAACCTTCGTCTCAACCTCGGTTTCGATTTCGAACTGCTGGGCATCGACTGGACTGCTGAGGCCATCTATTCAAAGACATTGAATGATATTCTCTATAAGAACCTGGCTCAGGAGCAGAGTGGTGAAACCTTCTCTCAGAAGTATGGTTACGAGTGGGACAACCGTCCGCTCTATCAGAGCGTAGTGAAGGGTACTCCTATCGCAGGTGTCTATGCCTTGGGCAATACATCGAAGGGTCATACCATCAACCTCTCTCTGAAGGCAGAGAAGCATTTCGACTTCGGTCTCGACCTGATGGCAAGCTACACCTGGACCCGTTCTCGCAGTGCTGCCAACGGCGGTTCTTCTGTGGCTAAGAGTTCATGGACTTATCAATATACTCATCGCGACTGCAACGATTTGGAGGTGGGTAACTCTGCCTACAACGTGCCTCACCGCATCCAGGCATCTGCTTACTACCACATCGACTACGGTCATCAGAAGCAGTGGAAGACAACCCTGGGTGTCATCTACCAGGCTAAGAGCGGTTCACCTTACACCTATTATTATTATGGTGATGTGAACGAGGATGGTTCCAAGGGTAATGACTTGTTCTTCATCCCAACCGATGCACAGATTGACAAGATGCGTTTCGAGGAAACCAAGTATAACAACAATACCTTCACCAAGCGCATGTTTGGCGATAACCATGGCGATAAGCTCACCGAGGAGATGCAGCGTGAGATGCTGAAGAAGTGGATTGCAGAGGATTCTTACCTCAGCAAGCACCGTGGCGAGTACTACGAGCGTTATGCAGATAACCTGCCATTCGAGCATCATTTCGATGTTCACTTCGGTCAGAAGTACAGCTTCAAGGTAGCTGGTCAGATTAACTCCATCGAGTTGACCTTCGATATCCTCAACGTGGGCAACCTCTTGAACAAGGATTGGGGTCATACCTATGGTGATGGCTTCGGCACCTACTATTCTCCTGTGAACTATCAGGGTGGTGGTTTTTACCAGTTTACCGGTGCTTATGCTTACAAGAGCTATAGCGATTACTACAGCCGCTGGCGTGGTCAGGTTGGTTTGAAATATACTTTCTAAAAGATAGTTCATGCTGATATACACAAGTTAAGACAATAGATGTGAACAGATAAGATAAGACAAAAGAAAAGTCCCTGGAGATGTTTCCATACTCCAGGGACTTTTTTGCATTCTATATCTTTTTTCTATATAGAAAATTCTTTCTTTTTTATATAAACAAATCCTATTTATATAAACAGATCCTATTTATATAAACAAATCCTTCTTTGGCATATTCGCCATGTATTTCTCTCTCAGTTTCTCGAAAAAAGCCATGCTGTCGTTAGAGAAGCCGTGGCCCTTCCAGGTGGATGTGTTCGTGATGAGAATCCAGCACTGGCCATCAGGATATTTCAGAACCAATGCCGATGTGCCTGCCAGCGAACCCGTGCGAATCCATGGGCGATTGCTCTTCGGGGTGTAGTTCCAACCGATGGAATACTGATGGTCGGGCTGCTCGGTGGTCATAAACTGGATGCTCTGCTTGCTTAGGATATCCTTCACATGAGGCATGCCGTCGATGCTGGCAATGAAACGGCTCAGCTCGGCTGCCGAACCACACCAGGCTCCTGCTCCCGACAGACGGGGAAGATCGGTATCACCATAGCATTTCTCCACCAGTCGTCCGCTGTTGTTGTATTCATACACAGGGATGCTGCCCTGGTGCATGTAGTACTTCGTCTCGTTGGGACGACGGTCCTTTAAGTAAGTGCCGGCAATGTGCATGTCGTAGCAGCCGGCAGGCTGGAGCACATACTTCTGCATGAAGTTCTCATATTTCATGCCACTCTTCTTCTCGATAATCATCGACAGAATCATGTAGCCCAGGTTGCTATAGCATTTGCCCTGCCCCGGCGTATAACCCAGATGGCGCTTCAGCAGAATCTTGAGCAGCGTATTGTGGTCGGGAGGCGTAGTGAGATGGTTCTGCATCATGATATAGCGGGTGGAAGATACCGGGTCGCCGGCGTAGTTGTTGAAACCCGCCTGATGGCGAAGCAGTTGCTCCACGGTGATATCGTAGTATCGCTGGTCCTTGATGCTGTTGTTATAAACGGTATCTCTCAGAATGCCCTTCGCGCCAAACACCTTCTCGTTCAGCTTGAGCTTCTTCATCTCCTGCAGTTTCATGATGCCCACTGCCGTGATGAGCTTCGATACCGAGGCAAATCGCATCAGCATGTTAGGCTCCATCTTGATGCCCCGCTCCTTGTCTGCCCATCCGAATCCTCGGGCGTAGAGTAGGGAGTCGTTGCGGGTGATAACGAGCTGAGCCCCATTGATTTCCCAGCGTTTCAGGTATCTCTCTATCACGGAGTCCAACTCCTGGTATTCCTTTCCCTCGCTCAGAGCGTTCGAGATGGAATCGTTGATATGCGCCTTAGGTAAGGTATCTTCCGCCTTCTCCTTCTCGCCCGACGAGGTACAGCGCGAAACGCAACTGTGCGTGGTCCAAACGATGATGGCGGTAAACGTCAGCAATATCACTGCGATGCGTTTTTTTCTTAATCTTCTTGCCATTATTTCTTGCTGTTATTTTCTTGGCATTATCTTCTTGCCATTCTTTTATTTTCTTATTCTTATCAAAAAGTTGGTTATGCCATGACGAGCTTCTGTTGGTTATGCCATGACGAGCTTCAAATCCTGGGTGAGTTTGGCGATGGAAGGATTCTCCTTCATCAGGTTCTCCAGCAGTTCGCGCTTAGAGAGCACCTTGGTCACCTCGTCTGCCTCTGCCAGGCGATAGTTGATGTTAACAGATTGATTGCCCAATCCTATCTTGAAAGTCTGGAGAATTCTGCCCTTGATATTCAGAATATCGTTGAGCAGCAACTGGTTATCTATCACCACTTCTATGTTAGGATATTGCGTAATCGTAGGAACTATCGCTTTCATGCGGTTTGCCAGACCGATGAGGTCTTTCACGTTCTGCATTCTTAGGCACATGCCCATCCACTGGCCTTCCACCTGTTCCTGCGTAAATTCTACATCCGTAGATGTAGCAGCCTGTTTTACAGCAGCAGAATCGTCTTTCAGCTGGTCGATAGGATTATAGATGCGTTTTGCCGTCTCTTCCGATTTCTTGAGGTTGGCAAAGCTCATGCCGATGCCGCTCAAGTTTACCTGACTTAGCTTCTTCTTGGTTCGGGCAGCAGGTGCTGATGCCGTAGATGCCCCGGATGCAGCAGATGAAGCTGATGCGTAAGATGTAGGCGCAGCAGTAGCCGCAGCGGCAGACGCAGCCTCTCCCTGGAGGGATGAAACTGTGCTTCCGCTCTCTTGCCCGGCACCTGCACCCTGAGCAGCAGGCTTAAGCTGGGCAATGATTTTCTGAAACAGGGATTTTAGTCTATGGGGCGTACGCCCCGCACTAGGCACATCCTGGTCTTCCGGTTGAGTAATCTGGCCTATCTGTATCAGGGTAAGTTCCACCAGCAGGCGCTTGTTCGAACTCTGGCGATAATGCACATCGCATTCGTTCATCAGCTTCAGTGCCTTATATAAAAAAGGTGTAGGAGCCTTCTTCGCCTGTTCAGCATACTTCGTCTTCTGCTCGTCGCTTGCTTCCAGTAGCGGCAGGGTCTGAGGGTCCTTCGCCATCATCACGTTTCTCACATGCTGTGCCAATCCCTGAATCATGTTGCCGCCGTCGAATCCCTTGTTCAGGATGCCGTCGAGCACCACCATCATCTGGCTTATCTTGTTCTCTATGGCCAGATCTACCAGCTTGAAGTAGTTGTCGCTGTCCAGCACGTTCAGGTCTTCTATCACCTTCTGATAGGTGATGTCGCCCTGGCAGAAGCTTGCTGCCTGGTCAAAGATGGAGAGTGCATCGCGCATACCGCCATCTGCTTTCTCGGCGATGACGGCGAGTGCCGGTTCCTCATATTTCACGCCTTCCTTCTCAGCCACCATCTTCAGGTGGGCGATGGTGTTGGCCACGCTCATGCGCTCAAAGTCGTAAATCTGGCATCGGCTCAGGATGGTAGGCAGAATCTTGTGCTTCTCGGTGGTGGCGAGGATGAAGATCACGTGCGATGGCGGCTCCTCCAGCGTCTTGAGGAAGGCATTGAAGGCAGCGGCACTCAGCATGTGTACCTCGTCGATGATGAACACCTTGTACTTACCCACCTGAGGTGGGATGCGGGTCTGCTCCATCAGGGTCTTGATCTGGTCAACGCCATTGTTGCTGGCGGCATCCAGTTCGAAGATGTTGTAGGAGCGTTGCTCGTTGAAAGCCTTGCAGCTCTCGCACTCGTTGCATGCCTCGCCGTCTTCGCGAGGGTGCTCGCAGTTGATTGCCTTGGCAAAGATGCGGGCACAAGTGGTCTTGCCCACACCTCTCGGACCGCAGAAGAGGTAGGCGTGTGCCAACTTGCCGCTCTTCACCGCATTCTTCAAAGTGGTGGTCAAAGCACCCTGTCCTACGACCGTATCGAAGGTCATCGGACGGTATTTTCTTGCTGAAACTATGTATTCTTCCATTCTTTTTTGCTTGAAACTATGTTGTCTTGCATTATTTTTTCTTAATTATGATGCAAAGATAACAAAAAAATATTATCTTTGCAAACAAATTCAGACAAATAAAGTCAAAATATAGAAAATAATGAGTCAGAAACTAAGTATTATATGGGCTTATCTCGCTCACTATAAGTATTTTATAGTCATTGTAGCGGGTGTTTTGATTGTGGGCGTTGTTGATGACAACAGCATCCGCCAGCACATCAAGTATCAGTTGCAGATAGCTACCTTGCGTGAGGAGATAGGAAAATACCAGGCGCAGTATGAAAAAGACTCGCGCCAACTCAAGGAGATGCGCCTGGGACCTGAGGTCTTTGGCAAGATAGCCCGTGAGCGTTACTTCATGAAGGCGGATGATGAGGATATCTTCGTGCTGAGCACAGATTTGCCAGAGGAGGCAGGAACCGCAGGAAATTCCGAGGATGCAGTGAAAGAGGGAAATTCCGAGAATGCGGAATAATTCAATATGATTAAACCCTATTTAATATATAAAGATTCATACGATGAAACAGTTAACTAAGATACAAAGTGCAGTTTTCCTGCTCGGCGGCGTGCTGATGGTTATCGGTGCAGGCTGCTTTGCTTTTGGATTCATTTACCCAACCATGTTGCTTTACACCTGCTGGGTATTCCTGTTGGGCACCGTTCTGTTCGCCGTGATACAGGCGATGCAGCTTTATGAGGGCGATTCGCTGGTGATTCATCGCCTCAAGCGAATGCAGTATATCGCCGATATCTTCTTCGTGTTGTCGGGCATTTCGATGGTCGATACCGTGTATGCATTTTTCCGTCATTGGTTCGCCAATCAGGAGACATACATCACCTATTTCTACAACAAATGGGTGGTGTTCCTGCTCATAGCCGCCTTGCTGGAACTCTATACCACGCATCGCATCTCAAACGAGTTAAAATGCAAATAAAACATAAATACATGTAATATTCAATTAAATAGCTTGAATTTATTTCGCTACTTCAATAATTGATTGTACTTTTGTTCACAAAATTGTGAATTACAAAGCTTATGAATAAGATATTTTACGCATTGATCACCTTAATGGCGCTTACATCTTGCGCCGCCAGTTACGATATTTCAGGTACTTCTAACGTAAGCACCTTGGATGGTCGTATGCTGTATCTTCAAATCTTGAAAGACAATGAATTTAAGAAAATTGATTCATGTGATGTAGTACATGGACAGTTCCACTTCCAGGGAAGTGTGGATTCTGCCAAGATGGCCAACATCTTCATGGACGATGAACCCGTGTTGCCGCTGGTCTTGGAGAGTGGTTGCATCACGGTGAAGCTTGATGATACCCAGCAGGTGGTGAGTGGTACGCCGCTCAACGACAAGCTCTTCGGGTTCTTCAAGAAGTATCAGCAGTTGCAGAATCAGCAGCGTGAGTTGGTTCATAAGCACGATCAGGCTATCATGAATGGTAGTGATATGCAGGTGGTTACGGCGAAGCTCAACGAGGAGGCAATGCGTCTCTCCGACCAGCAGGATAAGCTCATTACATCCTTCGTTACCGATAACTTCGACAATGTGTTGGGTCCGGGCGTCTTCTTCCTTGTTACCATGGGCAATCAGTATCCTATGCTTTCGCCATGGATTGAGGACATCATGAGCAAGGCCACCGATCACTTCAAGAACGATTCTTACGTGAAGGATTACTATCAGAAGGCGCAGGAAAACCAGGCTATCATGAATGGTACGCATGAATCTGTGGGTGCCGGAGGTATGGCTCCTACTCCTGATATGGAGCAGATGGCTGCACCACAGACCGACCCTAGTGCCGCTCCAGCGCCAACCCCTAACGATTTAGCCAAGCCAACTATTCCGGCAAAGGATAGGTAGTGTAGTTAGGAATAAGAAGTTAGGAATAAGAAGTTAGAAATAAGAAGTTAGTCATAAGGTTATCGCCTTATACTAATCATAAAGTTCAAAGTTCAACGTTCAACGTTCAAAGTACAAAGTACAATGTCTAAGGTATTAATACAAAACGGAACTATCGTCAACGAGGGTCGCTCCTTTAAGGGCGATCTTCTGGTTGATGGTGAAGTTATTTCAGAGATATATGAAGGCATGGCACCCCGTGGCATCTACGACGAAGTAGTGGATGCTTCGGGGTGTTTTGTTTTGCCAGGTGTAATTGATGACCATGTCCACTTCCGTGAGCCGGGATTAACCCGCAAGGCGGATATCGAGAGTGAAAGCCGTGCAGCTGCTTATGGTGGCGTCACTTCTTACTTCGAGATGCCTAATACGGTGCCGCAAACCACCACCCTTGAGGCGTGGGAGGAGAAGCGAAAGTTGGGTGCCCGGAAGAGCCATGTAAACTATAGCTTCTTCTATGGTGCTACCAACGACAATGTGGATACCTTCGCCCAGCTCGATGTGCATCATGTTCCGGGCATCAAACTCTTCATGGGTTCCAGCACCGGCAATATGCTGGTAGATAAGATGGAGTCCCTGCAGCGTGTGTTCAGTACAGCCAAGCAGCTCAATCTGCCTGTAATGACCCATTGCGAGGATACCGAGATTATCAACCGAAATATGGCGGAGGCGAAAGCGAAGTATGGCGAAGACCCTGCCGTGGAGCATCATCCCGAGATTCGTAGCGTGGAGGCATGTTACGAGAGCAGCAAACTGGCTGTAGAACTTGCCAAGCAGTTTGGTACACGTCTTCACATCGCCCACGTTACCACCGCCAAGGAACTGGAACTCTTTGATAATCAGGAAGAGAATCTTCAGAACACAGATTCAGTGAATCTTCCTCAGATAACCGGCGAAGCCGTGATAGCCCATCTCTTCTTCTCAGATGCCGATTACGCAACGAAGAAGGCACTCATCAAGTGCAATCCTGCCATCAAGACCCTGGCCGACCGCGATGCCCTTCGCCGTGCCCTGACCGATGGACGCATTGCTACCATTGGTACCGACCACGCTCCACATGAGTTGAAGGATAAGCAGGGCGGATGTGCCAAGGCTGCATCCGGCATGCCGATTGTTCAGTTCTCGCTCGTTACCATGCTCGAACTGGTAGATGAGGGCGTGCTCACCATCGAACGGATGGTAGAACTGATGGCTCATCAGCCTGCCCAGCTCTTCCAGGTAAGTGAGCGAGGCTTCCTTCGCAAGGGATATAAGGCTGATATCGTCATCGTTAAACCAAAGTCGCCATGGAAGGTAACCAAGGAGGTTGTACAGAGCAAGTGCCAGTGGAGCCCGATGGAGGGACACGAATACCAGTGGCAGGTGGAGCAAACCTTCTGCAACGGTCACCTTATATATAATAAGGGAGCCTTCGATGCCGAATATCGTGGTGAGGAATTGAATTTCAGAAGTTAGGCACCATTGCCTGAAGCTAATCATAAAGTTCAATGTTCAAAGTTCAAAGTTCAAAGTTAAAGACTTATAGAATATCAGAGTTGATTCCGTTCATCAACTGGCTCTATTTCTATCATGCCTGGGGATTGAGCGGAAAGCCGAAGGCTGACAAGGAGAAAATAAAGCAAGAGGCATTGCAGATGCTTGCCTCATGGGAGGTGAAATATCATACCCATGCCATTTTCAAGCTCTTTGAGGTTGGTAGCGAAGGGGATGATTTGATTTTTTTTCTTCCAAGCACCTCAGAAGAAAACGGAATTTCGGGAACTTCAGGAGGAAACGGAACACCTGGAACTTCTGGAATAGAAAGCAATGGGATTGAAGAGAAGAAGGAAAAGAATCTCCGATTCCCGATGCTCCGCCAGCAGCATCCTTCGGCACCGGGCGAACCCAACCTCTGTCTTGCCGATTTCATCCGGCCCCTTTCCCAGGGCATCAGAGACCAGATAGGGGTGTTCTGCACTTCGGTGGATGGAACCATCATCGATGTGTATCGCCATGACGATTACCTCAATATGATGGCGCAGACCCTGTCCGACCGCCTGGCAGAGGCAACGGCAGAGAAGCTTCACGAAGAGGTGAGAAAAGAGTATTGGGGCTATGCACCCGATGAAAACCTCACCATCGAGCAGCAGCATCGCGAGGAATACCAGGGCATCAGGCCAGCCATCGGCTATCCGTCGCTGCCCGATACCAGTGCCAATTTCATCATCGATAAGCTGCTGGATATGAAGCAGGCAGGCATCCGACTCACCGAAACCGGAATGATGACGCCTCATGCCAGCGTCTCGGGACTGATGTTCTCGCATCCCAAGGCACGCTACTTCGAACTGGGAAAAATAGGCGATGACCAGCTTCGCGACTACGCCCGCCGCCGTGGGGTGCCCGTAGAACTGATGAGGCGGTTCCTCCAGTCGAGCCTGATTAAAAAATAGTGATAACATATTTATTAGTAATAATGTATTTATATATACCGTTATGATAGCAAGGATTCTAATTCCCATCGTGCTGTTCTCGGTATTGCCTTATCTCTGGATAGACCGGCAGTATCTGCATGTACGCAAGGGATGGAGAAAGATTTTATATTGGCTGCCCGTGGCCATCGTGATAGGATACAGTTCCTATCTGGCACTGGGTGCCGACTTCATGCCCGACGACCCGATGCTCATCGACATCTGGTTCGGCATGATGGCGGTGCTTGCCGTACCCCAGTTTGTCTTTGCCCTTTGCAGTTTTGCAGGCTGGGAGTGCATGCGCCTATTGCGCCGTTACAAGCAGAAACAGAATAAGCCTAGCAGTCATACCTCACGCAACTGGGGCAAACTGGTGGGCGGCGTGTTGGCCATCGTAGCATTCTTCAGCTTCATCTATGGCTTCACCAAGGGTGTCAGACAGTTTGAAGTCAAGCACCTCACCATCTATGTGCCCGATCTGCCAAAGGAGTTTGATGGCTATCGCATCGTACATTTCAGCGATATCCACCTGGGCTCCTTCTACGGCTGGCGACACGATTTGCCGCAGCGAGACATCGATAGCATCAATGCCCAGCATGCCGACCTTATCTGCTTTACGGGCGATATTCAGAATGTAAAGCCTTCTGAATTAACGCCTTATCACGACCTGCTCAGTTCCCTGAAGGCAAAGGATGGAGTGGTGAGCGTATTGGGAAATCACGATTACACCTATTATATGCATATCGATGATGACGATCTGCTTGCCAAGAAGGAGATGGAGCGCAGGGTGCAGGATTTCGAACGCTCCTGCGGATGGCGATTGCTCATGAACGAGCATATCAAGCTGCACAGGGGCAAGGCTTCCATCTATGTGGCTGGCACCGAGAACTACGACAAGCCTAAACGCACGCAGGTGGCGCAGGCCCTCTATGGCATCAAACCGGGACAGTTTGTACTGATGCTCCAGCACATCCCAACGCAGTGGAAGGAGATGCTGCCATCTACCATCAACAAGGAGCATGGGTCGAAGGACTCCGTGCTCGTGGCGCCGCAGCTCACCCTCAGCGGTCATACCCATGCCGGACAGGTTTCCGTGCTCGGTCTCCGTCCGACTATGTTCGCTTCATTCGATTACGGCCTCTACGAGCGTGAGGGCTGTCAGCTCTATACCACCGCCGGACTCGGCGGCACCGTGCCAATCCGCATCGGAGCCACCCCGGAAATCGCAGTTATAACTTTAAAGAGAAAATAAATCGTGTATCAGCATAAATTATAGTATAGCAAGAAAATAAACAAGATGAAGTATTTATATCGAATATACCAATTAATCATTTGCCTGCCCATTCTCATTGTGGCAAGCATCCTTACCAGCCTGACTACGGTGATAGGCTGTATGTTGGGCAATGGTCACTTCTGGGGATATTACCCAGGTAAGTTGTGGTCACAGTTGTGGATCAGAATCCTCTTCCTGCCAGTAAAGGTAGAGGGTAGGGAGCATCTCAAGAAAGGTCAGAGCTACGTGTTCGTGGCCAACCATCAGGGTGCCTTCGACATCTTCCTCATCTATGGCTTCCTGGGCCGTAACTTCAAGTGGATGATGAAGAAAGGCATCCGCAACATTCCGCTCGTGGGTCTGGCTTGCGTCTATGCCCACCACATCTTCGTAGATAAGAGCGGACCTTCCAAGATTCGTGCCTCTTACGATAAGGCGCGCGAGGTGCTCAAGGAAGGCATGTCGCTCGTGGTGTTCCCAGAGGGTGCCCGCACCTTCACCGGCCACATGGGCGTGTTCCGCCGTGGAGCCTTCATGCTTGCCGACGAGCTGCAGTTGCCGGTTTGTCCGCTCACCATCAACGGCAGCTTCGATGTCAAGCCACGCATGAAGGATATCTACTGGGCGTTCTGGCATCCGATAAAGCTTACCATCCACGAGCCTATCGAGCCCATCGGCAAGGGTCCGGAGAACATCAAGAACCAGATGACCAAGAGCTACGATACCATCATGTCGGGTCTCGATAAGGAATATCAGGGCTTTGTTGAAAATCCCGACCAGTAAATTTGTTTATATCAGATAAAAGTTGTATTTTTGCACTTGTAACTATAAAACAGAAGAATATGAGTGATAGCATAGTAATCATTCCTACATACAACGAGAAGGAAAACATAGAGAAAATCATCCGTGCCGTGTTCGGCCTGGAGAAGAAATTCGACATTCTGGTCATCGACGACGGAAGTCCTGATGGCACGGCTGCCATTGTCAAGAACCTCATCGCCGGTGAGTTTGCCGGCCGCCTTCACATTCTGGAGCGCAAGGGCAAGCTGGGCCTCGGCACCGCCTACATCAAGGGCTTCAAGTGGTCCCTGGAGCATGGCTACGACTTCATCTTCGAGATGGATGCCGACTTCAGCCACGACCCTAACGACCTGCCACGCCTCTACGCCGCTACCCACGACGAGGGTTACGATGTAGCCGTAGGCTCACGCTACGTATCGGGTGTCAACGTGGTCAACTGGCCTATCGGTCGCGTGTTGATGAGCTATTTCGCCTCAAAATACGTGCGCTTCGTTACGGGTTTTCAGGTACACGATACCACAGCCGGCTTCGTTTGCTATCGTCGCAAAGTGTTGGAAACCATCGATTTGGATGCCATCCGCTTCAAGGGCTACGGCTTCCAGATAGAGATGAAGTTCACTTCTTACAAGATAGGCTTCAAGATTAAGGAAGTGCCGGTTATCTTCGTGAATCGCCGTGAGGGCACCAGCAAGATGAGTGGCGGTATCTTTGGCGAGGCTTTCTTCGGAGTGATGAGATTGCGACTCGATGGATGGTTCAAGAAATACCCAAAAATAAGTTAGGAATAAGCAGTGATATTACAGGATATTGCAAAACAATACGGGCGTTCGCCGCAGGCGAATGCCCTCTTTGATTTATTGAAGAAAAAGTCAGTGCATTCCCTTTTTCTTCAGGGATTGGTATGCTCTTCTGCCTCGATGTTTTTCGGTTCGCTGCAGAACAGGTTGAAGCGCACGGTGCTTTTCGTGCTCGATGATGCCGAGGAGGCGGGATATTTCTATCACGACCTCACTCAGATGTTGGGGCAGGAGAGCGTATTTTTCTTCCCTTCCAGCTATCGCCGTGCCGTGAAGTATGGTCAGCGGGATGCTGCCAACGAGATTTTGCGAACCGAAGTGCTTGCCCGATTGTCGGCAGGCAACCAGATTTACATCGTTTCCTATCCCGATGCCCTCGCCGAACTGGTGGTGTCTAAGCAGCATCTGGATGAGAAAATCCTGAAACTTTCAGTAGGTCAGCAGATTTCACAGATAGATGTGGTGCACCAGTTGCGCGATTTCTCACTCCAGGAGGTAGATTATGTCTATGAGCCAGGCCAGTTTGCCGTGCGTGGAAGCATCATCGATGTCTATTCCTACAGTTGCGAGTTCCCGTTCCGTATCGATTTCTTCGGTGATGAAATCGATACCATTCGCACCTTCAATATCGAAGACCAGCTCTCCAAAGACAAGCGCGAGAGCATCGAAGTGGTGCCGGAACTGGCTGCCGAGCAAACCGTGAAGCAGTGTTTCCTGCATTTCCTCGACCCTTCTACGCTCGTGGTGATGAAGGATTACGCCTATCTGCACGACCGCATCGGCCAGATTTACAACGATGGCTTCTCTGCCCAGAGCCTTGCCGAACAGTTGGAAGGTGCCACCGAGATGGAGGCAGAAAGAATACGACAGGAGATGAAGACCGAGCTGAACCTGGTGAGTGCCACCGATTTCCAGCATGCCATTGTCGAGCACGTTCGCATTGAGTTCGGCAAAACGGCGGAAGGCAGTCCTGCCAGGAAGCAAGAGAATATGGCAGAAGGCAGCAATGCCGTTATCAGTTTCGATGTGGCGCCGCAGCCCCTCTTCCACAAAAACTTTCAGCTCCTGTCTCAAACCCTGGAGGATTACCAGCTCAAGGGCTACACCTTATATATATTGGCAGATAGCCAGAAGCAGCAACAGCGCCTCAAGGATATCTTTGCCAGCGAAGAACTGGAGCGCTACCACATTCAGTTTACCCCGGTGGATAAGACCCTGCACGAAGGATTCGTGGATAACGAGAAGAAGGTTTGCTTCTTCACCGACCATCAGATATTCGACCGTTACCACAAGTACAACCTGCGTTCAGACTCCGCCCGTGCGGGCAAGATGGCCCTCACCATGAAGGAGTTGCAGGAGATGGAACCCGGCGATTTCATCGTGCATGTGGATTTCGGTATCGGCAAGTTTGGCGGACTGGTGCGTGTGCCTACGGGCGACAGTTATCAGGAGATGATCCGCATCATCTACACCAACAACGATAAGGTGGATGTCTCCATCCACTCGCTCTATAAAATCAGCAAGTATCGCCGTGCCGATACCGGCGAGCCGCCACGTCTCTCCACCCTGGGCACCGGGGCTTGGGATAAGCTCAAGAACAAGGCCAAGAAGCGTATCAAGGATATAGCCCGCGACCTGATCAAGCTCTATGCCAAGCGCCGTCGTGAAAAGGGATACGCCTATAGCCCAGATGGTTATATGCAGCATGAGCTGGAGGCTTCCTTCCTTTACGAAGATACCCCCGACCAGAGCAAGGCAACTGCCGAGGTGAAGAAAGATATGGAAAGTGCCCGTCCGATGGACCGACTGGTGTGTGGTGATGTGGGCTTCGGCAAGACCGAAGTGGCGATTCGTGCTGCCTTCAAGGCAGCCTGCGATGGCAAGCAGGTGGCTGTGCTCGTGCCTACCACGGTGCTCGCCTTCCAGCATTACCAAACCTTCAAGCACCGCTTGGGCGAACTGCCGGTAACCGTAGATTACCTGAGCCGTGCCCGTTCTGCCAAGGATACCCGCCTGATTCTGGAACAGTTGAAGGAGGGCAAGATAGATATCCTCATCGGTACCCACAAGCTCATTTCCAAAACCGTGCAATGGCACGACCTGGGCCTGCTCATCATCGACGAGGAGCAGAAGTTTGGCGTTTCCACCAAGGAGAAGCTGCGCCAGATGAAGGTAAACGTAGATACCCTCACCATGAGTGCCACGCCTATCCCTCGCACCCTGCAGTTCTCGCTGATGGGTGCCCGCGATATGAGCATCATGCGCACACCGCCGCCAAACCGCTATCCTATTCATACAGAGCTGATTACCTTTAGCGGTGCGGCGATAGCTGATGCCATCAACTTCGAGATGAGCCGCAACGGACAGGTATATTTCGTGTGCGACCGCATCTCTAAACTCACAGAAATCAAATTGCTTATCGAGAAGCATGTGCCCGATTGCCGTGTCGTAATCGGTCATGGTCAGATGAAGCCCGAGGAACTGGAAAAGATTATCATGGGCTTCATCAACTACGATTTCGATGTGCTGCTCTCTACCACCATCGTTGAGAATGGTATCGATATCTCCAATGCCAATACCATCATCGTGATGGATGCCCACCACTTCGGCCTGAGCGACCTGCACCAGATGCGAGGCAGAGTGGGACGTAGCAACAAGAAGGCATTCTGCTACCTGATAGCACCGCCTAAGTCGGCACTCACCACCGAGGCACGCCGCCGACTGGAAGCCCTGGAAACCTTCAGCGACCTGGGCAGCGGTTTCAACCTAGCCATGCAAGACCTGGATATTCGTGGTGCCGGCAATCTGCTGGGTTCAGAACAGAGTGGATTCATGGAAGACCTGGGTTACGAAACCTACCAGAAAATTCTCTCGCAGGCAGTAACCGAGTTGAAGAACGAGGAGTTCGGCGACCTTTACCAGCAGGAGATGGCAGAAGGCAAGCAGCTCACGGGCGATGACTTTGTAGATGACTGTGCCGTGGAGAGCGACCTGGAGATGTATTTCCCGGATACCTATGTTCCTGGCAGTTCCGAGCGAATGCTGCTCTATCGGGAATTGGATCATCTGGAAACGGATGATGAGGTGGAAGCTTTCCGCAAGCGAATGATCGACCGATTCGGTCCGATACCTCGTGCGGGTGACGAGCTGATTCATGTGGTTGGCTTGCGCCGTGTGGGCAAGAGCCTGGGTTGCGAGAAGATTACCCTGAAGCAGGGAGCCATGCAGTTGCAGTTTGTGAGCAATGTGGCAAGTCCGTTCTATCGCAGCCAGATGTTCTCGCGTGTGCTTACCTACGCCACCACCCATATTCAGGATTGCATGCTGAAGGAAAGGAACAACAAGCGTTTCCTCCGCATCAAGGATGTGAAGACCGTGGAAAAGGCCCGACAGCTGCTCAACCAGATAGCCAAGATCAAGGTTGATGAAAAATAATAAGTTTTCAGACTTGAGATAGGTATATAAAACAAAACAATGGATTTCGATACCCTTATCGAATCCATTGTTTTTTTGTATAAGTAAAAGATGATGATTTAGCGTTTCACAACGCCCTTGTTTTAACTGATGCAAAGGTACGAAATATTCTGCAAAGTAGGGTGCAAATTTTATCTTTTAAGGAGCAAAAACTATTTTAATCAATACTTTTTAGCAAAAAACAAGTGTTTTATGTAACAATTACCCCCATAAAGATAGCTTTTTAGGGCTTCCTTACAAATTTTAGAAATAAAATCACCATATAATTTGTCTATATGGAAAATTCTTTGTACCTTTGCGCCCGACAATGTAAACAGATTGTAAGGCAAAACCGATAAAACCCGTTCAATCTGCAATCAAACAAGGCAAATTTCAATTAATATATTAAAATAATACATCATGAGACAGAAAAAGTTTATCCTTCAGGAGCAGGAACTTCCTACTCAGTGGTACAACATTCAAGCTGACATGCCTAATAAGCCATTGCCACCGTTGAATCCACAGACCCACAAGCCGCTCACAGCCGACGACTTGTCTCACATCTTTAATAAGGAGTGTTCTAAGCAGGAGCTCGATACAGAGCACGCTTGGATTGATATCCCGGAAGATGTACGCGAGAAGTATGCGTACTATCGTTCCACCCCGCTGGTCCGTGCCTACGGCTTGGAGGAGGCACTCGGCACCACTGCCCACATCTACTTCAAGAACGAGAGTGCTACACCATTAGGTTCACATAAAATCAACTCAGCCCTGCCTCAGTGCTACTATTGCAAGCAGGAGGGTGATACCAATGTAACCACCGAGACCGGTGCCGGACAGTGGGGCTGTGCCCTTTCTTATGCGGCCAAGCTCTATGGTTTGGAGGCAGCCGTTTATCAGGTAAAGATTACCATGCAGCAGAAGCCATACCGCTCCAGCATCATGCGTACCTTCGGAGCCACCGTCGAGGGTTCACCTTCCATGAGTACCCGTGCGGGCAAGAACATCATCACCCGCGATCCACACCATCCAGGTTCTCTGGGCACTGCCATTTCTGAGGCTGTGGAGCTGGCTACCACCACTCCGGGCTGTAAATACACCCTGGGTTCCGTGTTGAACCATGTGGCTTTGCACCAGACCATCATCGGTTTGGAGGCTGAGAAGCAGATGCAGATGGCGGGTGAGTATCCAGACAAGGTGATTGCCTGCTTTGGTGGCGGTAGTAACTTTGGCGGTTTGGCTTTCCCATTCATGCGTCATAACCTGAGTGGCGAGAAGCACACCGAGTTTATTGCAGCCGAGCCAGAGAGCTGTCCTAAGCTGACACGTGGTAAGTTTGAATATGATTTCGGTGATGAAGCCGGCTATACACCATTGTTGCCGATGTTCACCCTGGGTCATGATTTCAAGCCAGCCAACATTCATGCCGGTGGTTTGCGTTACCATGGTGCGGGTATGATCATCTCTCAGCTCATCAAGGATGGTTATATGCATGGTATAGATATACCACAGATTGAGGCGTTCGAGGCAGGTATGCTTTTCTCCCGTGCCGAGGGAATCATTCCGGCTCCAGAAAGTTGCCATGCCATTGCGGCTACCATCCGCGAGGCCAAGAAGGCGAAGGAGGAGGGCACTTCTCCGGTTATCCTGTTCTGTCTTTCAGGACATGGCTTGATTGATATGCCATCTTACGAAAGCTATCTCAATGGTGATTTGCAGAACTATAAGGTGAGTGATGAGGAGATTGAGAAATATCTCAAGAATGTTCCTCAAGTAGATTAGTAAAAAAAATGAAGCCAGGCCTTGCAGAAGCCTGGCTTCGAGATACTTGTTTTTTGGCTACCCCTTCGCTAAGGGGCATCTTGTTTCCTAAATCCATGACATTTACGCATTCAGCCACTCTTCGATGGCCTTAGCGATAACGTCGAAACTGGTAGTTGGCTCGAATCGAGCTACCACCTGACCCTTTTTGTTGATAAGGAACTTGGTGAAGTTCCATTTAATATCAGCGCTCTCCTTATAATTAGGGTCTTCCTCAGAGAGCATCTTGTCGAGCACAGGGTAGAGAGGATGGCTCTCGTCCCAGCCAGCGAAACCTTTACATTCCTTGAGGAACTTGAAGAGAGGAGCGGCATCATCGCCGTTTACCTTAATCTTCTTGTAGCGCTGGAATTCTGTGCCGTATGTAAGCTTGCAGAACTGATGAATGCTTTCGTCAGTGCCTGGAGCCTGCTGTCCAAACTGGTTGCAAGGAAAATCGAGAATCTCGAAGCCCTGCTGGTGATATGTCTCATAGAGCTTTTCCAACTCCTCATACTGAGGAGTGAAACCGCACTTTGTTGCTGTGTTAACGATGAGCAGCACCTCGTTGGCGTACTCTTTCAGGGAAACATCCTTTCCCTTTCTGTCCTTAACGGAGAATTCGTAAACGGTTCTCATTTTATATATATATCTATTTTATGTTACTTCTTTAAGCCTCTTCTGGGGGGTGTTTCAGAAACGTAGTGCAAAGGTACGATTTTTATTTCAGAAATCATCATGCTTTGGTATAAAATTTCTAAAAATCTTTCTTTTTTTTCAATTTGATAGCATTCGCATGCAAACCAGTAAAGATTTTCAACCCTGCAGTTCGATGATTTTCCTGCATAGACCTGCGATGATTTTCGGGCATAAAAAAAAGTCTCCGGTAATTTCACAATCCCCGGAGACCTTCCACTTCCCTCCAAAAAAAAATGATGGGAGAGAAGTTACGATTAATCTATCATTTAACTTTTCTAAGAACTTGATGCAAAGGTACAAACTTTTTTTTAAAGTCGTATCATTTACAATCATTTTTTTTACGGGGGGGGGGTGTTAAAAAAGATTAATGTGTGCCCTTTGAGGCATTTTGAACCCTTCTTCGGCCCGTTTAAACCCCGTTTGCGTCCATATAAACCCGAAATTCTGCCGTTTGAACACACTTGCTAAATGTTGCGGTTTTGCAGCATTATTCGTGTTTTGTGCGCTCACGATACTCGCTAGGCACGATTCCCATCTCCTTCTTGAACACCTTGGAGAAGTACTTAGGGTCGCTGAAGCCCACTTCAAAGGAGATGGATGCCAGCGTATCGTCGGTTTGCTGCAGCAGCTCGCTGGCTCTCATAATCCTGATGTGGCGTACGAAATCGATAGGCGTCATGCTCACCGACTGCTTGATCTTGGCATAGAGCACGCTTCGGCTCATACCCATCGCCTCGGCTATATCGTCTATCTTCAGGTCTGGGTTGCTCATGTTCTCCGTCACGTACTTCAGAATCTTTGCCGTCACCTTGTCGTTAATCTGACTCGCCATGAAGGCAAAGTCGCTTTCGTGCAGTTTCTTCGCCTTCTCGGCATCCTCACGTTCCTTCTCGGCTATCTCGCTGGTTATCTGGCTCAGCGTCTTCTTAGGTTCCGGAATCATCTGCATGTTCTTGAGGCCTGCTATGTTTCCGCGCTGTTCCAGCTTCTCCAGCATTTCCTTCTGCAGGGCACGGCGCTGCTTAATCACGGCGTCGATTCTGCCCAGCAGATATTGGGTAGAGAATGGCTTGGTCATGTAGGCATCCACACCCATCTCGAAGCCCTTGAGCCTGTCTTCCACGCTCGCCTTGGCCGAGAGGATGATGATAGGAATCTGTACCAGGTCGTGGTCTTGCTTTATTTCCTTAATCATCGTGATGCCGTCCATCACAGGCATGGTTACGTCGGTGATGATGAAGTCGGGCTTATCAGTGCGTGCCATCAGCAAGCCCGCCTTTCCGTTTTCGGCAAGCAGCACGTTATACATGCTCTGAAGAATGGAGTACAGGAATTTGCGCAGGTCGCCGTTGTCCTCCACCACGAGCACGGTGGTTTCCTTGCGGTCCTCTTCCTTCGCCCGTATCTCCTCTTCGGTCATGTTTTCTTCCGTTTCCTTTTCCACCTTTTTAATATCAGCCAGGTATTTTGCTGCGTTGTCGTCATCCACCTGTCCTGGAATCTCGTCTTCTTCCACGGCCTTGTCCATAATGTCGAGTCCGCTGTTGTTCAACAGAATGCTGTTGTCGTCGAATCTCAGCATCTTGTTGATTGTCTCCAGCATCTCGTAAGAATTCTTCAGGGCTATGGTTATCATCTCCTTGCCCTGTCGGGTGAGTCCGTTTTCTTTGTCGAGCACTTCCTTCAGCGGTCCGCCTATCAGGGTGAGCGGTGTGCGCAGCTGGTGGCTGGCTTTGCTGAAGAAGTCGTTCTTCATCAGGCTCATTTCGTGGTTCAGCTTCTCGTGCTGGTTGCGGTTGTAGATGTAGAAGACGAAAGCCACGATGCACAGCAGCAAGAGCAGCATGAACAGCTTGCCCCAGATGCTCTCCCAGAAGGTAGGGTTCACCTCGATGGGCAGCTCTGCCACGTACTTGCTCCATACGCCGTGCGAATTGGTGGCCATCACCTTGAGCACGTAGTTGCCGCTGGCGATGCGGTTGAAGGCGATGTAGTTTCTCTTTCCCAGGTCTATCCACTCGCCCTCAGGGGTATGCCCGTCAATGCGGTAGCGGTATATCGTTCGGTATTTGCGTGAGTAGTCGAGCGATGCGAAGCTGATGCTCAGGTTTCGCTTGTCTGAAGGAATCTCCACCTTGTCTTTATGCAGGATAGGTTCCGATGCGCTTTCGCCCATATAGTGCAGCATGGTGAAGACGATGCGTGGCTGGTATGGGCTCTTCTTCATCTTGGCTGGGTTGAAGGTAAGGCTGCCCATCGGCGTGCCCACCGTTATATCGTCGGTGCCTGGGTCGTGTACGGGGCGTGCCTCGGTAAACGACATGTTGAGGTCGAAGTCGTTAGGCCCGAACACTTCCGTCGTTCCCGTCTTCGGGTTATAGCGGTCGATACTCGATTCGCGTACCACCCAGATGTTGCCCTGGTTGTCTTCCACCATGCTCTGCACGATGCCCTCGTCGTAGCTGATGTGCCTGTTAAACGTGGTCTGCAGGTTGTTCTGCAGCAGGTTGGGGCTGCTGACGTTCTCCAGCATTCCACCCAGCTGCGATATCAGGGTCTGTCCGTTGCTGTGCTGCATGATGAAGTATATGTCGTTGGCTGATATCGAGTTAGAGTCGTTTTCTATGTGCTGGCTGGTAAAGAACTTCATCTTGCTTGGGGTGCTGAAGCTATCGCCGAAGGTAATCAGACCCTCGGTGGTGCCCACCAGAATTTCTCCCGTAGGGGTACAGAAGATGCGTCTCACCTTCTGGAACTGCTGCTTGGACCAAGGCATTCCGTTGTTCTTGCTTACAAACGAAATCTGACCCGTAGTGCTCTGCTGTACCAGCACGAGTCCCCCTCCATAAGTAGCCAGCCATATTCTGCCGTGGCGGTCGGCTGCTACGTCAAATATATCGTTGCTTGGCAGCGAGTTCCGGTCGGCAGGGTTCATTGTGTAGTGGGCCATGCCCTGGCTGGTTCGCACAAAGAGGCCATCGTTCTTGGTGCCTATCCACATCTTTCCCTTGGTATCGAAGAAGAGTGCGAAGATAGGCGACTCGCAGAACTTCACCTGCTGTGGTACCACCTGTCCGCTAGGTGCCAGATAGCCCACCTTCTCAAATCGGCTGTTGCTCACCTGGATGATGCCGTTGTAATATCCCGTCCAGTGGTAGCCTTCGGGGGTGTTGCAGAGCGAGCGTACGTCAGATTCTCCCTGGTCTAGCCCGTTGAGGTGGTACTGATGGTCTTTAAAGGCCACCTGGGTAAGGTCGTGCGTGCCGCTTATCCAGAGGATGCCCTGGTCTGAGAGGCAGAATTTCTTGATCATCGGCACACGGAAGTTGCCCGAAGAGTTGCTTCGCAGCAGATAAGGTACCAGTTTTCCCGCCTTTCGGTCGAAATAGCTGAAGGTTCCGCCGTTCGGCACAAGCCAGAGGTTTTTGTTTTCATCTTGGGTGATGAAGAATTTATCCGATTCCGTGCGGTCGGCAGGGTCGGGCTGGTCAGCGAAGAGCCACGCCTTTCCGCCCGTTTTCGGGTTCACCAGGGTTACGCCCATGCCGTCGGTAAACACCCAAACCATGCCGAAGTCGTCGGTATAGATGTTCTTCACCTCTGCCATAGGCTGGCTTGGGCTCTGCACGTTGATGAGTTCGGCTTTAAAGGTGCGCGGGTTGTAGATTACCAGTCCCAGGTTGGTGGCTATGAGCAGCTGGTAGCCGGTGTTCTTGAGCTGGTTGATGCGCGTAACGCCTTCCGGCATCGGAATCATCACGAGTTTGTCTCGCTCGTCAAAAACGGCGAGTTTGCCGTCTTGGGTAGCCAGGAAGATGTTTTCCCCCACCTCTCTAATCCATTTAAAGGGGATGGGTGTGCTGAAGTGGTGCTTGTAGATAGTGGTTCCCTTTTCGGTGAGAATCCACTCGCGACCTTTCTTGTCGCCCCATACATACCATACTTTTCCGCTTCGCAGACCGTGTTCGCCCACCTTGATGAGTTCTCGCTCGGCTTCCTCCTGCGGCGATAAGATGGTTCTGATGATATAGTTTCCGTTCTGGGTGGTAATCCAGGTGCTACCTTTTTTAATAGGATACAGTTTATCCACCTTCAGGTTGATGCCAAACTGCTCGTTGATGCTCTTTTCGCTGTTTAGGAATTTGCAGCTGTGGGTGCTGTACAGATAGATTTTTCTATCCGAAGAAACGCACCATACGTTGTTTCTTGTGGTGGGGTAGATGTCGATGATTCGGTTGGTGGATAGCACGTCTTCTCCGCCGGGTACATCTCGGAAGGTATAGAAAGAGTATCCGTCGTAGTAGGAGAGTCCGTTCCAGGTGCTGAACCACATCAGCCCGTCGGGTGCCTGCTTCATGTCAGAAATGGTGTTGGCAGCGAGTCCGTCAACGATAGAGAATTTCCTTACGTCGCAGTAAGGCCTTGCCATCATGCTTAGGGTATGAGCCATGATGGCGATGATAGTAACGATGATAGAGAGAAAATATCTTTTATTCATACTTTGTCATTGTTTTGATGCATTGTTTTGTTTCGATGCATAGTTTTGTTTGATAATTGGCACAAAGGTAGTGTATTTTTTTGAGAAAAGCAAGAGATAGTAGGGAAAAACTGTTGCAGAATAGGGAAATTCCCCCAATTTTTTCCACTTTTCCCTTTGCAGGGTGTAATTTTTGTCTTATCTTTGCATCAGAATTCAGAAAGATTCGAGAAATTAAGAAACAAGAAAGGATATAAGATAATGAAGAAGATGAAATCAATCTTGATGCTGATGGCGATAGCTGCGGCATCATTCACATTTACAAGTTGCGACGATGACCCATGGGATGATGGCCATTATTGGCACGATGACTATGGCTGGTACGAGGATTACAACCAGGGCGGCTGGGGCTGGAACCAGGGTGACTGGAACCAGGGGTCTAATGGTTCGCAGAACAGCCAGCTGATAGAAGAGGCTCAGACGCTGGTAGGCGAGTGGTATGGTCCGGTGATATACAGTTACATCAACGAGGATGGTGTATCCCGCGGCAAGGACGAGTTTTATGCCACCATGATATTCTACCAGAGTGGCGAAAAGCGTAATGCGTTGAGCGGAAGCGGTATTGAGGTTGACGAGGTGTATGACGAGAAGGGCAATGTGGTAGATTCGCAGACCCTGAAGTTCGCCTGGTATATCGACAACAATGGCGACATCTACATTAAATATACCAATAGTGGTGCCACCTTCGTACTGGATGCCGGTGCCAGCCAGACTGGTTTCCATCTGGGTGCCGAGAAGGGCAATCATCGCTATACCTTCTATGGTTATATGATAGGTATAGGCAAAGCCAAGGGCGACATCATCAACTTCGATTTCGAAGAGGTTCCTACGGGCTATGCCAAGAAGCTTACCCGTTCGGCAGGTGGTTCTGCCAATACCTTCGGCAAGGCTTCGGGCATCAGGAAAATGACGGGAGCTGAAAAGAAGTTGAATGATAGAAGATAAAGAAAATGAACTATAAAGGAGGGTGTGTCATAAGTCCATGACGCACCTTTTTTTAGAATTCCGCAGCAAAGGAGTATGCTTTTCCTTTGTTGGGGGATTACAAATCCCCTGGTTTTAATAGGTCGAACCTTTTTTTACGGCGGATTGCAAATCCGCCGGGACGCCTGGCGGG
>USJX01000019.1 GCA_900555035.1 uncultured Prevotella sp. | reverse complement strand
TCAAGTTTATGCTTTATTAACGAGAAGTTTTCTATAGGGGTGCTGAGTAGTTACTGTGGAAGGGATGGCTACAGATGCAAAAGAAAGACTACAGAAACAAAAAAGGCAGGAACTTTCACAAGCTCCTGCCTCTGAGTAAAAGATGAGAGGTAAATGTTACCTCTATTATTAACTAGAACTATTTCTGATTCTTGATCTTCTCTACGTAAGCATCGATTACGGCCACGGCTGTGATGTTTACGATATCCTGTACACTGCTCTCTGAGTCAGTGAAGTGGATAGGCTTGTTCAAGCCCATCTGGATAGGGCCGATGATTTCTGCCTCAGGGTTCAAACCCTGGAGAAGCTTGTAAGCACTATTCGCACTGCTCAGGTTAGGGAATACCAATGTATTCACATCCTTGCCCTTGAGGCGGGAGAATGGATACTTCTCATCGCGAAGATCCTTGTTGAGTGCATAGTTTACCTGCATCTCGCCATCGATGGCGAGCTCTGGGAATTCCTTCTGCATCTCTGCCACTGCCTTCTTCACCTTTACAGGAGAACCTACATTGTCGGTTCCGAAGTTGGAGTAGCTCAACATGGCCATAACCGGCTCTTCGTTGAAGAACTTCACGGTGCCAGCAGACAACTTGGCGATATCGGTAAGGATATCCTCGTCTGGGTGACGGTTGATCAGCGTATCTGCAATATAATATACACCCTTCTGGGTGTTGAGGATGTGCATGGCTCCGAATGTCTTGTATCCGTCTCGGATGCCGATTACGTCCTTAGCCACCTTGATGGTGTTGCTATACTTGGTGTAGAGACCAGTGATGAATGCATCAGCATCACCCTGCTCAACCATAGACATACCGAAGTAGTTGCGCTCGTACATCTTATCATAAGCCTCCTCGAAGCTGTAGCCCTCGCGAGCACGCTTCTCTGCCAGGTGCTTGGCAAACTTGGCACGGCGGCCCTGCTCGTTGTCGGCACGCATATCCACAATCTCGATGTTAGAGAGGTCAAGCTTCAAGCGGCTAGCCACACGGTTCAGACGGTCTGGGTTACCCAGCAGGATAGGCTCGCAGATGCCTTCGTTCTTAGTCTGAACGGCAGCCTTCAGCATGGTTGGGTTGCCACCCTCGGCGAATACCACGCGCTGTGGATGGAGACGGGCTGTATCGTGGAGCTTGCGGGTAAGCTTGGTCTCCTGACCCAGCAACTGGCGCAATCCCTGCTTGTATTCCTCCCAGTTGGTGATAGGAGTGCGGGCCACGCCGCTATCCATGGCAGCCTTGGCTACGGCAGCAGATACCTCGGTAATGAGGCGTGGATCCACTGGCTTTGGAATGAAGTACTTAGGGCCGAATGTAAGGTCGTTGACGTGGTAAACGTCGTTAACTACATCTGGCACTGGCTGCTTAGCCAAATCTGCGATGGCGTGAACAGCAGCCATCTTCATCTCTTCGTTGATGGCACGGGCATGAACATCGAGTGCACCACGGAAGATGTATGGGAAACCGATTACGTTGTTAATCTGGTTTGGATAGTCTGAACGGCCTGTTGACATCAATACGTCAGGACGGCTGTCCATAGCGTCCTCGTAACTGATTTCAGGCACAGGGTTGGCGAGTGCGAATACGATAGGGCTGTCGGCCATCGAGCGGATCATGTCCTTAGAAAGCACGTTGCCCTTGCTGAGACCTACGAATACGTCGGCACCCTTCACAGCCTCTTCGAGTGTGTGAACGTCACTACGGTCGGTAGCGAACAGTTTCTTCTGCTCTGTCAGATTCTCGCGGTCGCTGGTGATTACGCCCTTGGAGTCGAGCATCACGATGTTCTTTACCTGTGCTCCCAGAGCCACGTAGAGCTTGGTACAGCTGATGGCAGCAGCACCGGCACCATTGACTACAATCTTCACGTCGGCAATGTTCTTGCCGGCTACTTCGAGGGCGTTCTTCAAACCTGCAGCCGAGATGATGGCTGTGCCGTGCTGGTCATCGTGCATCACTGGGATGTCGAGGGTCTTCTTCAGTCGCTCTTCGATGTAGAAGCACTGAGGAGCCTTGATATCCTCCAGGTTGATACCGCCGAATGATGGAGCGATTCTCTCCACTGTCTCGCAGAACTTCTCCGGGTCCTTCTCGTCGATTTCGATGTCGAATACATCTACGCCACCATAAATCTTGAAAAGCAATCCTTTTCCTTCCATCACAGGTTTGCCGCTCATGGCACCGATGTCGCCGAGTCCGAGCACGGCAGTACCATTACTGATCACAGCAATCAGGTTGCCCTTGTCTGTGTACTTGTAAACATCGTCTGGGTTTTGCTGAATCTCCAGGCATGGGAATGCCACACCAGGTGAGTAAGCAAGGCTCAGGTCTGTTTGTGTGTGATAAGGTTTTGTTGGTTTAACCTCAATCTTACCAGGACGGCCTGCCTCGTGATATTCAAGAGCCGCCTCTTTCGTGATTTTTACCATAACAATATATTGGTTTAAAGATTTTGTTTCTTACAAATTGGCGCAAATAATGCGCGTTTACTAAAAAGTTTGTGCAAAGGTAATAAAAACTTATGAAAATAAGATGGTTTTTTGTTTTTTTTTGTATCTTTGCACAAAAAAAATAGGTTTAGACGTGAAAATGTCATATACATATTGCAATTAAAAGATATAGAAATGGTAGAAAACAAACAAAATAGAGCGGATTTGCGCGATAAGATTATCGCTTTTGCCATGCCCGAGTTTTATAGGCGTGGGGTGAAGGCTGTGAAGATGGACGAAATTTCCATGGCACTTCATGTGTCTAAACGCACGGTTTATAAAATCTTCGGCGACAAGGAGGACCTGCTGATTGCCGGCATGAAAATGAGGCATGAGGAGATGAAGCAGAATGTGGAGCATTTTGCTCAGACGAAAGCGGGCAATGTGATAGACGTCATCAGCTATGTATATCGCCAGCAGATGAAGCTGAACAAGATGGTGGGAATGGTTTTCTATGAAGAAATCCACAGGATGCCCCGTGTATTGAAGTTCCTGCAGGAGATGCGTGCCCAGGAACGTGACGACAGTCTCTGCTTTTTCGAAGCGGGTATGAAAGAGGGACTTTTCCGCACTGACGTGAATTACGAGATTCTGATTGATACTGCCAATGCATGCATGGAGGAAATCATGCACCGGCAGTTCTATCGAAAGTATTCTATGAAGGATCTTTTCGACCATCATTTTCTCATCGTGATTCGCGGCTTCTGTACGGCGCGCGGACTGGCTTTGCTCGACAAGGCCATGGAAGGCTCAGAGTTTGTAGAACCATTTCAATAGTCTGTTGAGGATGCCGATGTTGCATCTGAACCAGCGATATTTTGCCACAGGCTTGCCCCCGAAGCTGCGGATGAAATCACGATAGGGATTACGCTTCCAGGGCAGGCCCACTTCCATGAAGTGAATGTGCCTGCATCCCTGCTGGTGGGCATAGCTGATGGCATGCCAAACCGTCATCGTGTCGGGATGCAGATAGATATAGCGCTTTCTGCGGGATGCCAGATGCCATAGGTAGGCATCGCCTTCGCTGAAAGCCAGCGTGCATCCGCCCACGATCTTCCGCTTGTTTGCTTCATCCTTCCTTCCGCTCACATCGCTTCTCACATCGCTTTTCCCGTTGCTCACATCGCTTCTTCCTTCGCTTCTTCCGCCTCTTCTGCCTCCGTAAGTAGCTACGAAAACCTTTGCCCCGCTGCTTTTGCTCATGGATTTGAAGTATTCGATGGGGGGTACGTAGCGGCGTGGCTTGAAACGGCAGAAGTTCCTGTAGAGCTGATAGAACTTTTCTACTTCTTCCTGATGATGGGTTGGATGACATTCCAGTCCTTTGTTTTCACCGCTTTCAATCTGTCGCCTGGTTCGCTCGGTGAGTCGTTCTTCGGGAGGCATGCTGTGCAGGGAATTGTATATTTCCTGCCATTCCACAGGGAAATAACCCAGTCGGCGGAAATGTCGGTAGCCAAACATCTTTTTCTGTAATTCAGAAAACTCGATGTATAGGCAGTGGCGGTTGCACAGGGTTCGGGTTATCGAGTGGAGTAGGAGCGGGAAAATTTCTTCTGCCTGCTCGGTGTTGAGATAGATGCCTTCTCCGTGTGCGTGCGCGTGTGTATATATAAAAGGTGGAAACCAGGTGCGGTGGGTGTGAAGAACGGCTAAAAGTTGACCTGCAATCTGCCCGTCTTTCGATGCTACAGCCATGACGGGGGTATCGCCTGGCACTCGCTCGCTTATCTCGAAGAGTTCCAGACTATGGAAGAAATTGCCCTCCAAGAGCCGGGGCAGTTCTTCACTTTCTGTATATACCTTTATTTCGTAATCTTTTGTCATTTCCGCTATTGTCTCCTTGGAGGCGTTTATATTTTACTGCAAAAATAATAAATTAATTATAAAAAAACAACTTTTCTGTCTCTATATCGCTGTTTTTTAGTATTTTTGCACTTAAATTGATATAAGTTTAATTTATTTCAAAGAAAAGGAATAGATTTATGAAGATAGTTTTGATAGGGGCAGGCAATCTGGCTACCCATCTGGGCAAGGCCTTGCATGCTGCTGGTCACGATATGGTACAGGTGTTCAGTCGCACCATGCAGTCGGCGGAAACCTTGGCTTCGCTTTTGGATGCGGAGCCGCTTACGGATATAGCCCAGGTTAGGGATGATGCGGATGTGTATATCTTCTCTGTGAAGGATAGCGCATTGGTCCAGCTTGTAGCCCAACTCTGTAGGCATGAAGCAGATGGCTTGGGTGAAGACGGGGCAGTAAATGCCTTGCGCAAAGCTAAGAAAGGTGAGCATGAAAGGGTGTTCCTGCATACGGCTGGTTCCATGCCGATGTCGGTATTCAAGGGTATGGCTCAGCATTATGGGGTGCTTTATCCGATGCAGACCTTCTCCAAGCAGCGTGAGGTGGATTTCAGCATCATCCCTTGCTTTGTGGAGGCTAACGATGAGTTTGCACAAAAGCAGATAGAAGGTTTGGCCCGGGAGATAAGCGGCAGGGTATATCAGCTTTCCAGTGAAGATAGGAAATATCTGCATCTCTCGGCAGTCTTTGCCTGTAATTTTGCCAATCATTGCTATGCCATCAGTCAGGAACTCCTGGAAGAGCATGGCATTCCATTCGATGTGATGCTCCCGCTCATCAACGAGACTGCAGCAAAAGTGCATGAGATGAAGCCGAAGGATGCCCAGACAGGACCTGCCGTGAGATACGATGAAAACGTGATTGGTAAGCAGAGTAAGCTTCTGGAGAATCATCCTCATTTCAAAAAGGTTTACGATAGCATGAGCAAAAGCATTCACGGGTTGAATTAACGCATATATTATGATAAATTACGATTTAAAAAAGATAAAGGCGATTATATTTGATGTGGATGGCGTTCTTTCTCGTCAGACCATCACACTCGCCAGCACCGGGGAACCTCTTCGCACGGTGAACATCAAGGATGGCTATGCCATTCAGTTGGCTCAAAAGGTAGGTGTGCGCATCGTTATCTTGACGGGTGGTACCACCGAGGCAATCCGCAAGCGTTATGAAGGCTTGGGAGTGCAGGATATTTATATGGGATGTGCCGTAAAGATAAATACCTATGATGCTTTTCTGGAAAAATATCAGCTTTCGGATGATGAAATCATTTATGTAGGCGATGATATTCCGGATTATGAGGTGATGCGTCGTTGCGGTTGCCCATGTTGTCCATCTAATGCCTGCTCTGACATCAAGGAGATTTCTTGTTATATCTCTTCCCGCGAGGGGGGCGATGGGGTAGGTCGCGACATCGTGGAACAGGTGTTGCGTGCCCAGGGTCACTGGCTTTCCAGTGCCAAGGCTTTTGGATGGTAGTTAATAGTTGAAAGTTAATAGTTGAAAAGTAATAGTTGAAGTTACGGCTTATAGTAGAGAGTTATGGTTTAGAGTTAGCCCAAGAATTCTAATCATAAAGTTCAAAGCTCAAAGTTCAAAGTAATAAAGTTCAAAGTAAAAAACAGATGAAGTATAAGATAATTTTGGCGAGCAATTCGCCACGCCGCAGAGAACTGTTGGCGGGATTGGATGTAAATTTTGAGGTAAAGGTATTGAATGGTATTGATGAGAGTTATCCTGATGATCTGGATGCTTATCAGGTGGCTGAGTTCATCGCCCAGAAAAAGGCGGAGGCTTATCGTTCGCTTCTGGATAATGAAGAATCATCTTTGGTTGAAAACCTGGTTCTCACGGCCGATACCGTGGTTGTTGCGCCTGCTGCCGATGAGCAGAACGACCAGGAAGGCAAGGGAATCATTCTGGGTAAACCGAAAACTGCCGATGATGCCGTTCGCATGCTCAAGATGTTGAGCGGAAAAACTCATCATGTGGTTACGGGCGTATGTCTCACCACCAAAGACGAACAGCGTCATTTCTCTGTTACGACAGAGGTTTCTTTCAAGGAACTCACAGATTGGGAAATCAATTATTACATCTCTCATTATAGACCTTTCGATAAGGCGGGGGCCTATGGCATCCAGGAATGGATCGGTTACATCGGTTGCACGGGTCTCAACGGAAGTTACTTCAATGTGATGGGATTGCCTGTGCAGCGCATCTACGAGGAAATGCTCAAGATGCAGGAGGAATCATGATGCAGGAAAATCTTGCTGCAGGAGGAATCATCAGTTTAAGGTGTCGTGCTGTTTGAAGATTCTTGCTGCTGGAGTGTAGCTTTTATAAGAACCTCCTTTCAAAATGTAAGATAAAGTAAGCAAAAAGGGGTTGTAACTCTCAAAAAGCAATGTAATTTAGATTTTTTAAATCGAAATCTTTCCTCATGTCGTAGATAATGAGTATCTTTGTGCGTTTTATGTAACTAACAAGGATTATGACAGAGAAAATTGATGCCAAAGTCAGAACGATTTTGGACAACTATCTGGAGAGCAATAAGCATCGAAAAACTCCAGAGAGATATGCTATTCTTGATGCGGTGTATAGCATCGGCGGGCATTTCTCACTAGAAGAATTGAACGATGAGTTGGAAAAGAGAAACTTCAGAGTGAGCAGAGCTACCCTCTACAACACGATGCATCTCTTTATAGAACTCAGACTCGTGATGAGGCACAGCCTGGTGAGCGGAGTGAAATACGAAGCTTGCTATTCTTCGAAAGACAACCACATCCACCAGGTGTGTACGGTGTGTGGTATGGTGACGGAAATTTATGCCCCCGCAGTGGCTGAAGCGGTGAACGATACCAAGTTGACGAGATTCCGCAAAGACACCTATGCGCTCTATATCTATGGCGTGTGTAGTTCATGCCAAGCCAAGATAACGCGAAAGCGTAACGAAAAGTAATAAAAATAATTTATACTATTATAAAAAAATGAACACAGGTAAAGTAGATGTCCTGCTCGGTTTGCAGTGGGGCGATGAAGGTAAAGGTAAGGTGGTTGATGTATTGACCCCTAAGTATGATGTCATTGCTCGTTTTCAGGGTGGTCCTAATGCTGGCCATACTCTTGAGTTCGAGGGTGAGAAATACGTGCTTCGCTCTATCCCTTCTGGTATCTTCCAGGGTGGTAAGGTGAACATCATCGGTAACGGCGTAGTCTTGGCTCCAGACCTCTTCATGGGCGAGGCTAAGGACTTGGAGAAGAGCGGTCATGACTTGAAGAGCCGACTCCTCATTTCTAAGAAGGCACATCTCATTATGCCTACTCACCGCGTGCTCGATGCTGCCATCGAGGCATCTAAGGGAAAGAACAAGGTTGGTACCACAGGTAAGGGCATCGGTCCTACTTATACCGACAAGGTAAGCCGTACGGGCCTCCGCGTAGGTGATATCCTCGAAAACTTCGAGGAGAAGTATGCTGCTCACAAGGCAGCCCATCTCAAGACTATCGCTAGCCTTGGCTATACCGACTTCGATATCACTGAGGTAGAGAAGACCTGGATGGAGGGCATCGAATACTTGAAGCAGTTCAAGTTCATCGACAGCGAGGTGGAAATCAACAAGGTGCTCCGCTCTGGCAAGGATATCCTCTGCGAGGGTGCTCAGGGTACTATGCTCGATGTTGACTTCGGTTCTTATCCTTTCGTAACATCTTCTAACACCATCTGTGCAGGTGCATGCATCGGTTTGGGTGTCGGTCCTAACCGCATCGGTAATGTGTATGGTATCATGAAGGCTTACTGTACTCGCGTAGGTGCAGGTCCATTCCCAACAGAGCTCTTCGATGCTACTGGCGACAAGATTCGTGCCCTGGGTCATGAGTATGGTGCCGTTACGGGTCGTGAGCGTCGTTGCGGCTGGTGCGACTTGGTTCAGCTTAAGTATTCTGTGATGGTGAACGGTGTAACCGAGCTTATCATGATGAAGAGCGACGTGCTCGATGGCTTCGATACCATCAAGGCTTGTGTGGCTTATAAGCTGAAGGATGGCACTGTAACCACAGACTTCCCATACGAGATTACAGATGTTGAGCCTGTTTACAAGGAGTTCAAGGGTTGGAAGACAGATATGACCAAGTTCACTTCTGAGGATCAGTTCCCACAGGAGTTCAAGGATTACATCGCATTCATCGAGGATTTCCTCGAGACCAAGATTGGTGTTATCTCTATCGGTCCAGACCGTGCTCAGACTATCGTACGTAAATAATTTTATAGTGATTAATGTTTAGTGATTAATGTTTACTTTGAGGGGTTAACATTGCGCTGAACATTAATCACTAATCATTAAACAATAAACATTAATAAATGGCTCAGAAACCAAGTATTCCAAAGGGTACCAGAGACTTCGGTCCTGTTGAGATGGCAAAGCGCAACTACATCTTCAACACCATCAAGGAAGTGTATGCCCTTTATGGATTCCAGCAGATTGAGACTCCTGCCATGGAAACCCTTCATACTTTGATGGGCAAGTATGGCGAGGAGGGCGACAAGCTGCTCTTTAAGATTTTGAATTCAGGTGACTATATGAATAAGGTGAGTGATGAGGATATTCATTCGCTCGGTTCATTGAAGCTGGCGGCAAAACTTTGTGAGAAGGGTCTCCGCTACGACCTTACCGTGCCTTTTGCACGTTACGTGGTGCAGCATCGTGAGGAATTGCAGATGCCTTTCAAGCGTTATCAGATTCAGCCGGTTTGGCGTGCCGACCGCCCACAGAAGGGTCGCTATCGTGAGTTCTATCAGTGTGATGCCGATGTGGTAGGTTCTGATTCTCTTCTCAACGAGGTAGAGTTGATGCAGATTGTAGATACCGTCTTCACCAAGTTTGGTGTGCGTGTCTGCATCAAGATCAACAACCGCAAGATTCTTACTGGTATTGCCGAGGTTATCGGCGAGGCTGAGAAGATTGTGGATATCACCGTGGCTATCGACAAGCTCGACAAGATAGGTCTCGACAATGTAAACGAGGAACTCCGTAATGATGGCATCTCTGAAGAGGCTATCGAGAAGTTGCAGCCAATCATCTCTTTGTCAGGTTCTAATGATGAGAAACTTGCTGTGATTTCCAAGGTTCTCGAAGGTTCTGAGATTGGTTTGAAGGGTGTAGAGGAAACCAAGTTTATCCTCGATACCTTGAAGACCGTGGGCTTGAACAACGAGATTGAGCTTGATCTTACCTTGGCTCGTGGCTTGAATTACTATACTGGTGCCATTTTCGAGGTAAAGGCGCTCGATACACCGATGGGCAGTATTACCGGTGGCGGTCGCTACGATAACCTCACCGGCATCTTCGGTCTTCCTGGTTTGAGTGGTGTAGGTATCAGTTTCGGTGCCGACCGCATCTATGATGTGCTCAATGCACTCGACCTCTATCCAAAGGAGGCTGTGAACTCTACTCAGGTGCTCTTCATCAACTTTGGCGAGAAGGAGACAGCCTACTGTCTGCCTATCGTGAGTGCAGCTCGTGCTGCAGGCATCCGCACCGAGATATTCCCAGACAAGGCGAAGATGAAGAAGCAGATGAGCTATGCCAATGCCAAGCAGATTCCATTCGTAGTACTTGCTGGTGAGAATGAGATGACTGCAGGCAAGGTTACTTTAAAGAATATGGAAAGCGGTGAGCAGACCCTGGTTACTGCCGAGGAGCTGGTTGCTGCTGTTAAGAAATGACCTTTTCAGAGTGGGGGAAACGGCTTTATGACAATCTTCCCCCAGTTTATCCGCTTTCTTCATGCTTGAATTTGTGAAAACTCAGTATGGAGGGGCGGGTATTTAATATCTTCAATTTATTTTGAAGCTATATTCTTCTTTTCGAATTATTTTCGAACGATAAACTACAAATCAAATCAATGACAATGAATAAAAATATTTCTTTGGGAAAGATTTTCCCTCGTTCCTTTCGCCTGATGGCGATGCCGCTGGTAGCTGCGCTCTTGATATCTTTGCTGATGTCATCAAGCAGTCATAAAACTACGATTTTCATTATCGGTGACTCTACTGCCGCCGAGAAGGACCATTTTGATAAAAGTCCTGAACGTGGATGGGGTATGGTGCTGCAGGGTTGCTTCGATAATCAGATTATCGTTGATAATCATGCTGTTAACGGAAGAAGTTCGAAGAGCTTCCTGGATGAAGGCAGATGGCAGAAGGTTTTGGATAAGATTCAGCCGGGTGATTATGTCATTATCCAGTTTGGCCATAACGATGAGAAGAGTAACCCAAAACGATATACAGAACCTGGCAGAACTTTCGATGCTCATCTTGCTAAGTATGTGAATGAAACCCGACAGAAGGGTGGTATCCCTGTGCTTATGAACAGTGTGGTGCGCCGCTGCTACTACTCTGCTGATTTAGAGAATGATGATGATGAGAAGTTGCGTGGCAAGGCTTACGCTGGCGAAGAGAAAATTAACAGCGATACCTTGATAGATACTCACGGAGCCTATGTGGTGGCTCCTCGCCATGTGGCTAAGGCATTGAATGTGCCGTTTGTGGATGCTACAAAGATAACCCATGATATTGAAACTAGCCTTGGCATCAAGGGTAGCAGAAAGTTGCACATGTGGTTCTTGCCGGGCGAGCATCCTCAGGTACTCAAGGGCAAGCAGGACAATACACATTATAATATATATGGTGCTCATGTGGTGGCGAATGCCTTGGCTGATGCCCTGGCCGAGCAGGTTCCTGCATTGAAGAAGCACGTTCGTCATTACGACTACGTGGTGAGTGCTGAGGGTAGAGGAAACTATATGAATCTTCAGGAAGCAGTGGATGCTGTTCCTGCAAGCACTTCTGCCACCATCCTTGTCTTGGGCGGTGAATGGAAGAAGCCTGCCAATATGGAGGGTAAGCCAATCAGATTCGTTAAGCAGTTTGGGGCTACCATCGAATAAGTGTTTCTGCTATCAGATAAATAAAGTGTTTCTGTTATCAGATATAAAGAAGGTGTATCATAAGTTGATCAATTCCATTATCCTTTATAGGATAGGAGAATCCTTATATAGGATAGGAGAATACTTATGACACACCTTCTTTCTTTTTGTTGGTTGTTTTTTAAAAACAATCTTTCTTTTTCTATCGCTTCAGGGCGATATTATAATTGTAGTATTTTGTATTGCCTGTGATATCTTCCAGCACCTGGATGAATGGCGGGAATTTCACGCTTTCATGTTTGGCAATTCCCTTGGTTTCCAGAATCATCAAATCCTTGATAGGCTCCAAGAATTCATCCAGCTCAAAATACTGTCCCTTCCAGATAAAACTCTTGCGATGCTTTCTGATGGTAGAACGGTATGGGTCTGCCTGCTGGAGCAAAGTCTCATAAAGATTTGCGTTGATCTGGCGCTCTGTTTCTACCTGTTCATTATCGGAAACACGCTTTTTGGATGTATGTACATACACAAACTTGCCTCCCTCGAAACCTCTTCGGCGGAGACGGATCTCGCTACCTGGTTCTCCGGAAAGATAGGTCTGCACGATGTCGCTATCGATGGCGTTAGGCACATCGCCAGTCAGCTTTACAATATACTTTCGCTCTTCCTCGATAGGCTGAGGAATGCCCAGCACATTGCTGATTTCCTTGAGCACACGATTCAACTTGTTGTTGAAATCCTCGTGGTTGTTGATTACGCGCAAGTGAGGGTGTCCCTTCCAGGCAGATACAATCTTCTTGTCCAGCTCGCGGGCTATCTGCAAGCCTTCTTCATCTGCTTTTTCCAAACGCTGTGCATTGTTGGCTGTGGTATAAAACTGCTCTGCACCATCGGCAGCACTCACCAGGTGGAGTACGGCATCATAGCGGGCTCTGAGCTGGGTGTTGGTGTAACCCTGTTCAGAGATGATGCGATTCCAGAATTCGGGCGAGAGATAGGTAGAAATATCCATCGTACCGCGGTCGCATACGATGATAACCGGTTGGTTGATAGTCTCTGCCATGCGGGTGAAGCTATCCTCCAATCCTATCTGGGTGAGGAACGTAGCCTTTTCGCCCTCGAAGAAAAACTTCTCATTCTTGGTGAGATAGTTCATGCCCGACTGGGTGAATAAGGTAGGTACCTCTGGAATGGTAAAGACCTTGTAGCCCAAACTGGAAAAATGTTCAATCACTTTAACTAAGGCAGTAGTCTTGCCTGCGCAAGGACCACCTGTTAGAACAATCTTCTTAATTGTATTCATATATTTTAAAACGTTTATATCATTTTACAGCCCCATTAAGGCTTGCATCTGTTAATTTGAGTGCAAAGATAGTAATAATTTCTCTAAGAAAGAAAAAAACATGCATAATTACGGCCTTTTTTACAAAAAACATGTGTTTTTATTTTGTATTGTAAATGTTTTAATGTACCTTTGCAAAGAAGAATATAATAATAAAATAGAACAAATGATTTACTTCATTTCAAAGAAACTGGAAATATCTGCTGCGCATTCGCTTACCCTCAGCTACGAGAGTAAGTGCAGCAACCTGCATGGACATAATTGGGAGATAGAACTCTTCTTTGTGGGCAAGGAATTAAACCAGGATGGCATGGTTATCGACTTTACGCACGTGAAGAAAACCGTGAATAGCAAAATGGACCACGCTAACCTGAACGAGGTATTCGACTTTAATCCAACTGCCGAAAACATCGGAAGATGGCTGGTAAATCTCTTTCCTGAGTGCTATAAGGCAAGCGTGCAGGAGAGTTTCGGAAACACGGCTGTGGTTATCGACGAAGAAAAGATAAAAGGCATCGAGAATCTGATTCCATAAAGTTTCAGAATTCTGATTCCATCAGGGTTTGAAGCATGCCTCTTAATCTTAGAATTTTGATTTTCAATATTCATGGTAAAAATGTATAAAGTTAACGAAATATTCTATTCGCTGCAGGGTGAAGGCAGATGGATGGGCAGACCTGCAGTGTTCGTCCGGATGAGTGGATGCAACCTGAAATGCCCCTTCTGTGATACCGATTTCCGTGGCTATAAGGAGATGAGTGCAGACGACATCCTGGCTAAATGCTTGGAGCTAGGTGGCGAATGCCGTTTCATCGTTCTTACCGGAGGTGAGCCGTCTCTGCAAGTTGATGAGCAGCTTATGTCAACACTTCATCAGGCTGGTTATTATCTTTCGATGGAAACCAACGGAACCCATGCCGTTCCTGAAGGTATCGACTGGGTTACCTGTTCGCCAAAGGTAGATTTCACCGAGGGTGGGGAGCTTGTTGTAAGAAAGGTAGATGAACTGAAATTGATATTCGATGGTGAGCACGAGGTAAGCGACCATGGCATAGCCTGCGCATTCCGCTATCTGCAACCATGCGATGTAGGCAATGAAAGCAGAAACTATCTTATTCTGAATGAGTGCATCAAGTATATCAAGGCTCACTCAGAGTGGCAGCTGTCTGTGCAGATGCATAAAATAGTGGGTATCCGATAGAAATTGGATTCTCCAGAAAATCTGGAATCTATTTACAGTTACAGTACAGTTACAATCATCATATTTAATATAAAAACAACATCATGGAAAAAGTAAAGACTTTGATTATAGGTAGCGGTCCTGCTGGATATACCGCTGCCATCTATACGGGTAGAGCGGGACTCAACCCTGTTCTTTATTCTGGTATGCAACCTGGCGGACAGCTTACCATCACCACAGAAGTAGAAAACTTCCCTGGTTATCCTAACGGGGTGGATGGTACTCAGATGATGATGGACATGAAGGAGCAGGCTGCTCGTTTTGGTGCTGATATCCGTGACGGAAGCATCGAGAAGATTGATTTCAGTTCCCGTCCATATCATCTTACAGATGAGCGCGGCAACGAGATAGAGGCTGATACCGTTATCATCGCAACTGGTGCATCTGCCAAGTATCTCGGTCTTGCCGATGAAGAGAAGTATCGCGGTCAGGGTGTTTCTGCCTGTGCCACCTGCGATGGTTTCTTCTATCGCAAGCGTGTGGTTGCCGTAGTGGGTGGTGGAGACACAGCCTGTGAAGAGGCGATGTATCTTTCTGGTCTTGCCAAGAAGGTATATATGATTGTTCGCAAGCCTTATCTTCGTGCTGCAGAAATCATGCAGCAGCGTGTAAAGAACAAGGAAAACATTGAGATTCTTTTCGAGACCAATACCCTCGGACTCTTTGGTGATGATGGTGTGCAGGGTGCTCACCTGGTTCGCCACATGGGTGAGGCTAACGAGGAGAAGTTTGATATCGCTATTGATGGTTTCTTCCTGGCTATCGGTCATAAGCCGAACACCGATCTTTTCAAGGGTGTCATCGATTTGGATGAGCAGGGTTTCATCAAGGTGGTTCCAGGTACTGCCAGTACCAATCTTCCGGGAGTGTTTGCGGCAGGCGATGTAGCTGATCCAATCTATCGTCAGGGTGTTGTTGCTGCCGGTTCTGGTGCCAAGGCTGCCATCGAAGCTGATAGATATCTGCAGCAGTTGGGATAAAGCCATTTGATAAATGGAATATCGCTGTTTGTTAAATAGGATAAAGCTGTTTAATAAATAGCTTCTAGCGTTAAGTTAGTTAAAAAATAAACCAAATATTTTGTCGGATGCAAAAAAAGTAGTACTTTTGCATCTGACAAAATAAGTCGAGGAAGATTGGCAGAGTGACCGAATGCGCTGGACTCGAAATCCGGTATACCCTCTTCCGGGTATCGGGGGTTTGAATCCCTCATCTTCCGCAAGGAAATATAAAATAAAAAACTCCTTTCACGCTTAAGTTAGCTTGATTGATAAATAGCAACTTGAGTATGAAAGGAGTTTTTTTATAGCTTCTAGAATATAGCCACTAGGCTCAATAGCTCTGCTGAGCCTAGTTAGCACGTCTGCTGACTGCAGTCGGCAGCTCTGCCGAGCCTAGTGACACTACCTTATTTCGTGCTCTTTTTCTCTCTTTTATCTTCTTTCTTCGTCTTCATCTTTTTCTTCTTGATTCCGAAGAGGTCTCGCCAGCCATTGAAGTCTTTCTTCATAATCAAGCCCAAACCTTGTGTGTTTAGGCTGTTCCTGGTGAAATAGCGGTCGTTTGTTTGATTATACATGCGCACCGCAAGGTTGCCGTTTGGATAGATGAGATAGCGCAGGTCGAAGTCTCCGATGAAACTCTGGGTGGCATTGGCGTTGTCGCGATAGCCAAACTGACCGTTGAAGAGCAGTCTGTTGTTCAGCAGTCTGCCGCTCAATATACCCTCATATTCCGCATTGTTGAATCCTTCATCCCCCGTAGAGATATTGGCTCCGAAATTCCAGTTGTTACTTTTTACCACATTCGAGAGCACCGTGTTGATCTGCTGCGAAATGGTTCCGCTCAGGAAACTCTGCATCGCCAGCGAAGTCTGACTTTGCTGGGCGGCATCCTCGCTTGCCTGGTTGTTGTTGGTCTGGGCATAGAAGCGACCTATGGCAAGCAGATAGAGCACCTGCTGGTTCATCTCTTCCTGCGAGTTGATGATGGAGTAGATCATCTGCTTGGCATCTGTATTCACCGTAGGCAAGTCCATCGAGAAATCTACCTTCGGACTCTGCGGCGTGCCTGTGATGTTCATCAGGCAATCTACTCTAATGTTGTTGGCAGAGAAAGAACGTCCGATACTCAGGTCGCTCAGCGGAACGCCATTTACGGTATATTTTGCCTGCAGGTTGAGTGGTGCATTGTATGGGTTTCCGCCAAAGGCGATGGTTCCGCCTGGCATAAACTCGAAGTCCTTCTTGATGACATTCTGGATGGTGAGTTTATATACGCCGTGGTTAACCACATAGTTGCCGAACATATCGAATGACCCCTTGTTAAACCAGTTGGCTCTGAGTACTCCATTACCATTCAGGGTAATGCAGTCTCCGCTCTGTGCGTCCATCATCAGCTTCAGAGTCAGATTCTCGTTTGTATTGATGAGGAAGTTGATTCGCATATCTGACGAGAAATCGATGTCATCCTCTTCCTTGATGGTCGGTATGCTGTCGGCAAGCTGTGGAATTATCTCGTGCCAATGAATGAAGCTCTTGTCGCTGATGGCATCAGGACTTGCCACATTATATACAAAGATACTTCCAGCTTCAGGCTGGGCATCGATGTCGATGATGGTTTCGCCGCTCTTGCCGTGGATTCCCACTTTTCCGGTGGCATATACCGTGCCATAGAAGGTGTTGTCGCCAAACTCGTGGGTGTCGTAACCCAGGAAGTTGTGCGCCTCCAGGTCGATGTCGTAGCTCAGTCGGGTGAGGTGCTTGTGGTGGATACCTCCATTCACTATTGCAATATTGTGGTTGCGGTCGTAGATGGTGTCTCCCAGCAGCTGGATGTCATCCGGAATGGCATGTGCCCTCAGGTTCTTAAAGCTGTAGTCTGTGCCCAGTTGCTTCATGTGCATCTTGCCGTTTGCTACGATATCACCCACCAGGTTGATGTTTTTAAGATCGCCCACTACGTTCAGCTTGCCCTTGCACCATGCCTGAATGTTGTCCATGAAACTTCCACAGAAGCTTTCCAGGAATTTCAGGCTGGTACCTTGCGCCTCAATACCCAGGTCTATGTAGTTGCGCTTAGGCGATACATAGCCGTCGATGAGTGTCTGGTGTTCTGGTCCGTCATCAGCCACAGCCTTGATGTCTATCTGGCTCTCTTCCTTATTGAAGTTCACGTTGGCATGCAGTACTCCCAGAGGTCCGTGTTCAAACTCGAAGTCTTTCACGTCGAGTTGGGCGTAGGCATCCGGATCATTGAAGATGCTCTTCACGATGGCCTTTCCTGAAGCTTTTCCTGCGAAATCCACCGAATGGAAGTTTATCAGATTCATGATATATTCCACATCCACATCTTTTAGCTCTGCCACGATGGAGTCTTCTTTGTTTGGAGTAGCCAATCCGTTGATGGCTATTTCCTGATTCTTATGACTGATGGCGAAGTCTTCTATCTGCAGATGGTTCTTGCTGTAGGTGATTTCTGCCGGATGCACCTGCCAAGGTTTGTTGCCTATATGAACCACGGATGGCTGGATGCCGATGCGGGCAGTTGAGATATCGTCGTCTGCCTTGAAGAATTGTGCCTCTGCATTCAGTGCCGCCTTGATAGGTGTTTTCGCCGAGTGATTGTCATATCCCAGCATTGCCTTCAGTGTATTGTCGGCAGCGGCAGCATTCACATGAAGTTCTATTCCGTTTTCACCTGCCAGGCCTTTCTGTATCTGTGCATTCACCTTCAGCGTGTCGCCGGTGGTGTGCATCTGTAGTTTGCCGCCATTGTAGGCGTTGCCGTTGTAGGCAAAGGCAGGCAGCGAAGCATAGAGATTCACGGAGCGTTCATTGTCTGAGAGATTTCCATCGATATATACAGGTTCTGCGATTTGCAGTGGTATGCCCAGCATGCGTTGCAGAATATCGGTAGAGGTAATCTGTGCCTGGATAGTGAAGTCGTTGTGTACCTTCTTGTTTGTCTTTCCGATGCCCGGCAGGGTAGGAAGCTTGCTGGCTATCATGTTGGTCATGCTCTGTACCAATGTGGCGTAGTCGTATCTTCCCTTTACGTGCAGATCTGCGAATGGCGCTTCTAAGTCCAGATAGCTGTCGGCACCTTCGTTCTTGGCGCTTACGTGGATATCGTTGAGTGTATATTCTTTGTCTGCCATCTTCACGCCTAGCACTGCAGGTTGCAGATGCTCCAGGTAGAGGGTGGCATCATATAGCTTCTTTTTGATATTGTATTTTCCTTCTACCTGCAACTTGATGTTGGGATCGGCGATAGAGGCAAGACCATTGATGAGTCCTTTGTTATAGCTGCCATTCAGCATGATGTTGCGGAAGTTGTATTTGTTGAACATGAAATGTCCGATGTTTCCTTTAGCTATCAGATGCTGGGCTGTGCCCTGGGCTTCTATATTGGCAGCGATGGTACCCATCTTCCTGTTGTCTAATATTTTGCCCAAATTGATGCTCTTGGTATTCACGTGGGCATGCAGTTGCTTACCATTCTGCGATAGGTCAAGTTCTACATTTCCTACGTCTGTGCGCAGGATTCCCTTTGCAGCTATCATATTTGTTGAGGCTGTATTATTTTTGCTTACCTTGCTGCCTGTTATGTTCTTGCCATGGGCGATGCCATGATAATGGATGTCCCCCAGTCGGAGTACTTCTTTTGGAATCTTCACCTTGCTGCCAAGGTTCTGGGCGATATGAGTGATGCCATCGCCCGATACGTTCAGTTTTTCTATGTTGACATACCAGTGTAGCTGGTTGTCCCATTTGTTTGCTTTACCTTTGGCTTCAAGAACGATGCTTCCGCTTTTTGTATTCAGATTCAGATGATGAATACGTGCCGATGTGCTGGTTCCCGAGAAATGGGTGCTAAGCAGCAGAGCATCGTTCCACTTGTGGAGGACGGGGGCAAAGCATGCCACATCTGCTAGGGTAATATGTGATGGCTTGATGCCGCCTTCAAATTGAAGAGATTCGCTGATGAGCTTGCCTTTGTCGTCTGTGCGATAAGAGGCAAGTAGGTCTTCCAACTGCAAACTGGAGTGGGGAAGTTCCAATATGAAGTTGCTCAGCTTGGCTTTCTGCTTGTCTGCATCAAGTTTAAAAGAAAGGTTCTTGAGTTCAAGTCCTGATTTGTCAGTAAGGGATATCTTCTTGACTAATAAATGAATATCGTTATCGGTTAAATGGTTTAATACGATATGCGCTGATAGGTTTCTCACCCCGATATGTTGGGTTGAGAACACGCCGCTTCGAGCAGCCACATCACGCTGGTTATAGGCGATGGCACCATGGCGGATGATAACACTTCCGATGTGGAGGTCGAGCGGAGTATGCTTGGTGGTATCTTTCGAAGCCAGGGAATCGAGCATAAACTGGATGTTGAGCGGACTCTTGGCATCTTGCTTATACACGTTGGCGTTCAACCCAAAGAGCTGGGCTGAAGAAATAGAAATCTTACCATCCTTCAGCGGGAGTATATCAACCTTGGCAGATAGGCGTGTAGCATAAATCATGCTATCTCCTTTCTGGTCGAGCATTCTCACATTGTCGATGATGATACGGTTAAAGAAACCAAGGTTTACTTTGCCAACACTCACTTCTGTTCCGAATTTCTTGCTGAGAGCGTCGGCAATGGTAGAGCCAAGGAAGGTTTGTACTGGTGGCAGATGCAACAGTACGATGAGCAAAACGTAGAGCGAGAATATCGTCCATACGATGCAGTTGATGATATGCTTAAAGCGTTTCAGAGCGTATTGATTTTATATTTTGTAACTTGTATATCTCGTGGCTGAGGCCTTCCCACCTTCCACGGTGCCCTAAACGAGTCAAAGGGCCTGCGCAAGGAGAATGGATGAAATCCTCCCTGTGCAGGTCCTTTTATCTAGAGCTGAATACTTTTACTTGTGTAATAAATATTCTAAATATATTCCCGGTAATCCAGGGCTTTTGCTACAGTCTTAGTGAATTACTTGAAGTAACGCTATTAAATTACTTGAAGTAGCGCTTGTAGAGACCAGCGAAGCCTGCGCAGTGGCGAGCCTCGTCCTTAGCCATCTCATGAACTGTGTCGTGGATAGCGTCAGAGCCCTGCTCCTTAGCCAACTTAGCGATGCGGAACTTGTCCTCGCAAGCACCCTTCTCTGCAGCGATGCGAGCCTCGAGGTTGCTCTTGGTGTCACCCAAAACCTCACCCAGCAACTCTGCGAAACGAGAAGCGTGGTCTGCCTCCTCGAAAGCATAGCGCTTGTAAGCCTCTGCAATCTCTGGATAACCCTCACGGTCTGCCTGGCGAGCCATAGCAAGATACATACCTACCTCGCCGCACTCACCTGCGAAGTGATCCTTCAAGCCCTTGATAACCTCCTCGTTAACGCCATCCTTGTAAGCCTGGCCGAGTACGTGAACAGTAGCGAATGTCAAGTCATCATCTACTGTATCTTCCATCTCCTTGAACTTGCTGGCTGGAGCCTTGCAGATAGGGCACTTCTCAGGTGCCTCTGTTCCCTCGTAAATATAACCACAAACGGTGCAAATAAATTTCTTCTTCATAATGTTAATGTATTAAAATGTTATTGTATATATGTATATGAGTTATTCCAACTTTTTGGCACATTTGGCGCAGATTCCCTTGTAATAGAGCTGCTCCTCCTGTATGATGTTGCCTTCTACTATTTTTTCGCCTTCCAATTTTGGAGCTTGCTCGCCGAAGAGGTCGATAATCTTACCGCATTTCTTGCAGTAGAAATGTACATGGCTTTCTACATTGCCATCGTAGCAGACGCGGTGGTCGTCGATAGTTATCATCTGTGAAGCCCGTTTCTCGCTCAACATGCGAAGCGTATTATATACTGTGGTACGACTCAGGGTTGGCACCTTGTTGCACAGTGCTTGGTACACGTCATCTATCGTAGGATGGATGGGATGGTGGATAAGATAATCCATGATGGCAAGCCTTTGTACCGAAGGGCGAATGCCTCTCTCCATCAGTCGGGTGTATGCTTTTGTCTGTTTCATGCTCTTACTCTAAGTTTTGTTTTACGGGTGCAAAGATACAAACTTTTTTTGTAACTACCAAACAATTCTGTAAAAAATCCAATGTTATTTTGGAAATTTTACAGAATTAAATAGTATTTTACCAAAAGAGACCTGTTTTCGTAGTGGTCGGCGTTGACTACATATCATCCCAGAGTCTCTTTCTTAAAGCTTTTCGATAAAGGCTTTCATTTCTGCTTCGTGTTCCTTTGCCTTCAGGAAGAGGTGCCACTGGTTCTGGGCTCTTACGAGGTTATGCTCAGGATACTTGCACTTCCAGTAGTGGTCGCCGTTGAGGTAATCCCAGAGGAAGCGTACAGCCTGCATGTATGGGAAGAGTTCGGCTGCATGAGGAAGAAGAGAAATCTCTAATGGAGAAAGGAAGGCTGAAGCCGACTCCACATAACCGCGGGTGAATGATTCGAAGATATCCATGCGGAAATCGATTTTCTCGAACTCTGGTGAGTCTTCTGCAATGGTATTGGCTGCGGTGCGGAGGAAATCGCCGTAATCGCTGACGAAGAGAGATGGCATCACGGTATCGAGGTCGATGACGCATAATACGCGACCCTCTTCATCAAACATCATATTGTTCACCTTGGTATCGCAGTGGCAAACATGCTTCTGCAACTTACCCTCACGGAAGAGGCGCTGGCAGAGACACATCTCGTCCATGTATTTCTCGATGTCAGAGATGAAGTCCTTCACGCCTTCTGCTCTGCCTGCTCTGTCTTCCTTGACAGCCTGGCGGAGCTGGTCGCGGCGCAATTCCATGTTGTGGAAATCAGGGATAGTTTCGCCGAGGCGATCGGTGATATCTGTCAACTGTGCCTCAAACTCGCCAAAAGTCTTGCCTGCGTAGTAGGAACTTTCTGGGTTCACTGCCTCTTGAGTAATGGCACGAGGAATGAATACTGAGATGCGCCAGTACTGCTGATCCTCGTCTTTTACATAAGTTTTGCCAGTGGCAGCTTTGACGAAGGTGAGTACTTTGCGGTCGATATCGTCAGTACCCTTGGCTTCGAGCTGCTGGCGGATGTGGGTGGTAACTTCCTCTATGTTGTGCTGCAGGAGGTCAACATCGGTGAAGATAGAGTCGTTGATACGCTGAAGAACGTAATCAGGAGCATCCTCTTCCTGGGTTGTCACCTTGTAGGTGTCATTGATAAGTCCGTTACCGAGAGGTTTAACCTCACTTACAGTTCCCCTGATATCGAACTGTTTTAGAATAGCTGTAAGATCTTTCATTTTAGTTTGGTTTTAATAATTTATAATGCTTTTTTTTCTTTTATTTTATAATGCTTTTGCTCTTTTATGATGTTTGGAGCAAATATTGCCTTTTCCCCTATCTTAAATCGATGACTTCGGCACCTGGGAATTCCTTGCTGTTGAAGGTGAAGGCACTGTTTGCCACATTCTTTGCCTTGAAGCCCGAAATGCTGATGGTGCTCCAGGTAGAGCCTTGTCTCATCTTTACCTGTGAAGGCACGTGGGTACTCTTGTTGATGGTGATATACATCTCTGCCACACTACGCTTCTGGTTGTTGGCTACAAGATGAACCTGATAGTTGTTGCCCACAGACTTGAGGGTGCTTTTATATCCCGTCTTGTAGATGTTGATGAAGGTATAAGGATTCATCGACATCTGCTGTGCCTGGGTTGGATTGCTCACGTTCACCTCGTTGGTCTTCTTCATGTACGACCACTGCGTCTTTCCGTTGAACCAGACGATGGCCTGTGACGTGCGAGCGTTGAACTTGTTACCCTTGATGGTGATAGAGCCGCTTGCCGAGCCAAATTTCGGACTTGATATCTTGAAGTTGGCGGTGGCTCCCTTTTTATTGCCGATAACGGCTGCAGTCTTGTCGAGCACCTGCTGGGCGGTCTGCGCCATGGTGCCTAAGCTCATCATCGCTACGAAAGCGATAGCTAAAATCTTTTTCATATCCCTATTGTTTATTATGTTCATTAATAAATTAAATATAAAGCCGCAAAAGCGATGCTTCTTATTAATAAGATGCTTCTTAAAATGATTAGACGCTTCTACGGCTTCAAGGTTTAAATGTTTTTGCCCTTTGTCTTTCCCATCGGCCGGTGACCATGGGTTCAGGGCGTTTTACTTACGAGTTTCTCAGCTGCATCAGTAAGGTGTTGAGCTGGCTTTCATCCTGCAGAAGCACCTCTCTAGGCTTGCTGCCCTGTGCAGCTCCTACGATGCCTGCAGCTTCAAGCTGGTCCATCAGTCTGCCGGCACGGTTGTAGCCGATGCTGAATCTGCGCTGAATCATGCTGGTGCTTCCCTGCTGTGAGAGAACGATGGCATGGGCTGCCTCCTCGAAATAAGGGTCCAGGTTGCGGGCATCTACGCTGCCGTTGCCGCCTACGCCGCCATCTTCGCTAGCCGGTTCTGGGAGCTCCATTGGCTCGATAGGACCAGGCTGGTTGCAGATGTATTCATTGATGCGCTCAATCTCTGGAGTATCAACAAAGGCACACTGCACACGCACAGGCTCGTTGCCGTTCAGATAAAGCATATCACCACGACCTATCAGCTGGTTGGCACCGGTTCTGTCAAGGATGGTCTTGGAGTCGATGGCCGATGTCACCTTGAAGGCGATACGGCCAGGGAAGTTGGCCTTGATGTTACCTGTGATGATGCTGGTGGTAGGACGCTGGGTGGCGATGATCATGTGGATACCCACGGCACGTGCCAGCTGGGCGATACGTGCAATAGGAAGCTCCACCTCTTTGCCGGCTGTCATAATCAAATCACCAAACTCATCGATTATTACTACGATGTATGGCATAAATTCGTGTCCGTCAGTTAGTTTCAGACGATGGTTCACGTATTTCTGATTATATTCCTTGATGTTTCTTGCACCCGCCTTCTTCAGCAGGTCGTAACGGCTATCCATCAGCACGCAGAGGCTGTTCAGGGTTCTCACCACCTTGGTTACATCGGTGATGATAGGCTCCTCCTCGTCAGGAACAGCTGCCATAAACTTATTGGTGATGCGCGAATATACGCTGAATTCCACCTTCTTAGGGTCGATGAGCACGAGCTTCAATTCGTTAGGATGCTTCTTGTAGAGTAGGGAAGTGATGATGGCGTTCAAGCCAACAGACTTACCCTGACCTGTAGCACCGGCAACAAGCAGGTGAGGAATCTTTGCCAAATCTACCATGAACACCTCGTTGGTGATGGTCTTACCCAAAGCGATAGGCAGTTCCATCTTGGTTTCCTGGAACTTCTTCGAGTTCAGGATGCTCTCCATGCTCACAATGTTCGCCTTGGCATTAGGCACCTCGATACCGATGGTTCCCTTGCCAGGGATAGGGGCAATGATTCGGATACCCAGAGCCGCCAGACTCAGGGCGATATCATCCTCCAGGTTTTTGATCTTTGAGATGCGAACGCCCTCGGCAGGCTGAATCTCGTAGAGGGTGATGGTAGGACCCACCGTAGCCCTGATGGTCTTGATTTGCACACCGAAGTTGTTGAGCACCTCGATGATGCGGTTCTTGTTGGCCTTCTGCTCCTCCTCGTCGATGGAAACCTCCTGGTCGTCATATCTCTTCAGGAGGTTGAGGGTAGGGTACTTGTATTTGGTGAACGGTTCCTTAGGATTGATAGGCGTGTTGAGTACCTCGGCATTGCTCACCGTGTTGCTGGTAGCTTTCTCTTCGCCCAGAGCCACGGATATGTCCATACCCACGTGCTCAGATGCTGCAGCGGCAGCTTCCATCTCCAGTCTTTCGCGTTCAGCTTTTTCTGCGCGCTGTTTGCGTTTAATCTCCAGGAAGCTAGGGGTGCTGCTAGTATTGGTAGCCGTGGCTATCGGCTCCGTTGAGTTCACGGTGGCGTTGGCTACACTGCCTTCCGTTTCCCCCTCTTCCTTGTTAGCATCGAGGTCCACTGTTTGCAGTGTCTTCTCCTCGTTATTCTGCTGGGCAGGATTTTCTTTATTTGCATCATCCTGCTTTGGCTCTTCCTGGGCGGGAGTCAGCTTCTCATCTTCATCTTCTTCTTCATCATCATCCATCTCCCTGCCTCTTTCTGCCTGCTGGTAGGCCTGGTCTATGGCCTCAGTGTTTGATTCTCCATGGTTGGTAATCTCGAACTTCACCTTATTAGATATATATCCGATAGGGTTGAGGGCCTTTCTCACGATGGTGATGGTCTCGGTGGTGAGATAGGTAAGGAAGGCGATGGCCACGAAGAGGAGAATGGCGGTGAGTCCCGGAGGACCTACCACGTTTTCCAGATTCTGCACCACATAGAGTCCGTGCTTTCCGCCAGGGTTGAAGATGAGGTTGCCCATCAGTGGGGTGAGGAACTTGGCGAAGGTGATGCTCGACCAGAGCATGATGATCATCATGCTGAGGAACCACTTCCACAGGTTGATGGTATATACATGCATCAGCTGGAATCCCGCCATCGCCACGAAGCATGGAAGCAGGAAGGCTGGGAAACCGAAGTTCTGCGCCATGAGCCAGTAAGAGATGATGGCACCCATCGAACCGCAATAGTTCTGGAATTGCTTCTCCGTGTTGGTCCATTCGCCCGGTCGCAGGTTTTCTAGCAAACTTTGGTCTGCCGCTCCCGTATTGATGAACGAAACCATCGCAATGAGTAAAACCACTGCCATCACCACTAGAGCGAGTCCTAGGAAGAAATCGGTGATGGTATTGTTGAAAATATATTGTAAACCAATGGCTTCGCTAAACGATTTAGCTCTGCCTGCTGTCTTTTTTCTTGCCATTTTTATCTAACGTTTAAATATTTCTCTGCAAAATTAGTAAAAAAGTGCGAGAAACAATCCTTTTTCTCGGCTTTTTTTTTTAATTTTGCAACTTGTAATGAATAAAATGTAAAATGAAGATTATTTTCACTAGTTTCGACAAGAAAACAGTCAACAGTTTGCCAAGGGCTCTCTTCCCAGGTAAGGTGATTGTGATAGACAAGGCTGAAGATACAGATGCCGCAGTAGATTTCCTCTTGCAGCAGGATATTTTGGGTGTTGATACGGAGACGCGGCCTAGCTTCTCCAAGGGTCATCATTATCAGGTATCGCTGTTGCAGGTGAGTTGTCGTGACACCTGTTATCTCTTCCGCTTGCATCTCACGGGCATGACGCCAGCCATCATCCGCTTCCTGGAGGATAAGAAGGTGCCAAAGATTGGTCTCTCCTGGCATGATGATCTCTTGCAGCTTCATCGACGCTGCGAATTCAAGGCTGGCTATTTCGTGGAGTTGCAGGATGTGGCGAAGAATTTCGGTATCAAGGATATGAGTTTGCAGAAACTCTATGCCAACCTCTTCCATCTGAAGATTAGCAAGGCGCAACGCCTGAGCAACTGGGAGGCCCACGAGCTTAGAGAGGCTCAGTGCCTGTATGCTGCCACCGATGCCTGGTGCTGCATCAACCTGTATGAAGAGTTTGTTCGCCTGACGCAGACTGGCGATTATGAGATTGACGAATTATAACCCTATATATAATAATGTATAAGAACGTATATTTAAAGAAAGGTAAAGAAGAATCTCTCAAGAGATTCCATCCATGGATATTTTCCGGTGCTATCCAGCGCATGGACAATGATATAGAAGAAGGTGAAATCGTAAGAGTGTTTACCAGCACCGGCGATTTCATTGCGGTAGGTCATTATCAGATTGGCTCTATCGCCGTGCGTGTGCTCTCGTTCAGCGATGTTGCCATTGACGATGAGTTCTGGCGTTCTCGCCTGGAGTCGGCTTATAAGATGCGATTGGCGGTAGATATTGCCGGCAACCCAGACAACAATACCTATCGACTGGTGCATGGCGAGGGTGATAACTTGCCTGGTCTGGTCATCGACTGCTATGGTCCTACAGCCGTGATGCAGGCTCACAGTGTGGGTATGCACGTTTGCCGCATGGAGATTGCCAAGGCTTTGAAAGAGGTGATGGGCGATGAGCTGCAGAACATCTATTACAAGAGTGAGACCACTTTGCCTTACAAGGCAGACCTCCGTCAGGAGAATGGCTTTATCCTGGGCGGTGATGCCGATGATGTGGCTGTGGAGAATGGATTGAAGTTCCATATCGACTGGCTGCGTGGTCAGAAGACCGGCTTCTTCGTAGATCAGCGAGAGAACCGTTCCTTGCTTGAGCATTATGCCAAGGGCAAGAGCGTGCTCAATATGTTCTGCTATACCGGTGGTTTCTCTGTTTATGCCATGAGAGGCAATGCCAGGGTAGTGCATTCTGTGGATAGCAGTGCCAAGGCCATCGAACTGACCAATGAGAACATCGCCTTGAATTTCCCTGGCGATGCACGCCATGAGGCTTTCTGCGAGGATGCCTTCAAGTATCTTGATGAGCACGACCAGCAGTATGACCTCATTATCCTCGATCCGCCGGCTTTTGCCAAGCATCGTGCAGCCTTGCGCAATGCCCTGAAGGGTTACACTCGTCTCAATGTCAAGGGATTGCAGCGCATCAAGAAGGGTGGAATCCTCTTCACCTTCAGCTGTTCGCAGGTGGTTACCAAGGATAACTTCCGCAACGCTGTGTTCACGGCTGCTGCCCAGGCAGGCAGAAAGGTGCGCATCCTGCACCAGCTGCATCAGCCAGCCGACCATCCTATCAATATCTATCACCCTGAGGGTGAGTATTTGAAGGGACTCGTTCTCTATGTAGAGTAAAATTTGAAAGATTATGAAGAGATTAATATGGATCATGTTGGTGAGCGGCTTCATTTTTGGAATGTACAGTTGTAGCAATTCCGAGCAGGAGCGTCATCGGCTGAGCAAGCAGGAGAAAGCTCGCCTCGACAGCATCGACCGGGCTTCCCTTAAGATTGGTGTGATGCCTACGCTAGATTGCCTTCCGGTATATCTGGCGTACGAAGACAGCATTTTCCTGAAGCAGGGAGTAACGGTGCATCTGTATCGGTATAATGCCCAGATGGACTGCGATACCGCCATCGCCCGCGGCAGGGTAGAGGGAACGGTGACCGACCTGGTTCGTGCTGCCCACATCGAGAAGATGGGAACGCCTCTCTTTTATCCCATATCAACCAATCTCTATTGGCAGTTGATATCCAATAGAAAGGCACGTGTGTCGGAACTCAAGCAGTTGTCCGATAAGATGATAGCCATCACCCGCCATTCTGCCACCGATTATCTCGCCGACCTCGCCATCGACAGCGCGAAGCCGAAGTACGAGGTGTATCGCGTGCAGATCAACGATTTGAACATTCGCCTGAGCATGCTTCTCAACAACGAGATGGATGCCATGCTCCTGCCTGAGCCTTACGCTACCAGGGCACGAATGGCTCAGAACGTGGTGCTGATGGACAGCCGCGACAAGAACATCAACCTGGGTGCCATTGCCTTTCGCACCAAGCTGAAGTCCGATGGTCGCCGTAAAGACCAAATAAACAGATTCTTGACAGCATACGACATTGCAGTGGATAGTATTAACAAGTATGGCGTTCAGAAGTACGCTACCCTGTTGAAGAAATATTATAAACTAGATGCCCATACCATCAAAAGTCTGCCTCAGCTCAAATTCAGCCATGCCATGGAGCCGCTTCAGCGCGACTTGCAGCTGGCTAGGAAAAGAGCAGAGAAAGAGTAATTTTTGAACAATTAATTTTAACTAAACAATGAAAGAAAAAAACGATGTAGAGCAGGCTTTTGCTGAGGCACGTAAGGAATTGTCGAAGGGCGACTATTTCAAATTCTGTGCCACTCTTTCCTCCCTTATCCGGAAAATTCCTGGAGCTTCGGTTCAGGATGGCGATGTTATTTATATGCTTGGATGGTTGAGTCAGGTAAGCGAAGGAATGGGCATTGATTATACTAAGCATGAGGCAGGCAAAGCTGTTTTTCATGCAGCAGGTAAGAAACGTGATTTTTGCATCACGGATATGGATATCAAGACTCTGGAAGGCAGAGCGGCAGAGTTGAGTAGAATTCAAAGAGAATTGAATGAATATCTGTGTAGCTTAGAGGTTGCTTACCGTTGCTCCAAGCCGAGTGTCTTTATGGATTTGAAGGAAAAGAGTGAGCAGTTGGATAAGGAAGATTTCCTGAGCACCCTTGAATCTACGCTTTCTGATATGGCGATGTTATATATCGATACCAACCAGACCGACGAGAAACTCAAACAGCGTCAGACTGAGTTGCAGGAGGAGCTGAATGATATTCGTCAGATTATCTTTGCTGCAATTGTAACCTCGGGTAACTGGGGTTGTGAAACATGGTGCCTGTATCGTGATCTCATACTTTCGCCAACCGTAGATGCCGTCACTTCCCAGTTGCTGGTTAGTGCCGTCACCTTGGCATGTACCACGGTATTCAGCTTCCAGAAGTTTGATTTGTTGAAAACTGTTTTCGCCGAGGCCAAGAATGAAGAGTTGAAGCAGCGTGCCTTGATAGGCTTGCTCTTGGCTTCAACCCGCATGCCCAAGGGAGTTTGCGAAAAGGAGTATCGTGAAGATTTGAAAACAGATTTTTTAAAGCTGATTCTTGAGGTTCAGAAGCAGCTTGCCATGACCCTTAAGAGCGAAATGTTGTCTCGGGAATATGCAGATAGTTTCAGAGAACGTATTTCCGATAAAATGATAGGTGTCTTAAAGCACAGTATTGCTAAGCATGCTGATGATGATTTGAAGGACTTGCTGGCAGATGATGGCATCGGCAACGAGGATGTCGATGATGCTGAGGCAGAAAGTGTCCGTATGTCGGATGACGGCAAGAGAATTGATATAGAGATGAATGAGGATATCGATGCCCGTGAAATGATGGAAAAGGGCATGGATATTCTCTTGAGTCAGTTTAGAAAACTGTCTGACCATCCGTTTTTTGAAGAGATTTCCAATTGGTTCTTGCCATTCGATGAGAATCAGCCAATTCTTGCAGAGGCTGCCGCCGTTGACACAAAGAACGATACCGACAGAATGTTCACCGCCACTGCCAATCGTTCGTGTGCTGCCGATGCGTATGCGCTTGCCGTGTTGATGTTGAATAATCCTGATGAAATTCCTGAAGTTCCAGAGATGGCAAAGTATGATGACGATGAGTTTGAGGATGACGAAGAACTGGAAGATGAAGAGACCTTTGAGGGTGATTCTGAAGATGGCGATGAGCAGGATGATGATTCTGAAGATGAGTCTGAAGATGAGTCAGATGAAGAGGATGAGACTCCTGATGATTCTGAAACCGAAATTTGCATGATTCGCACCAGATACCTGCGCAATCTGCTTCGTTTCTACAGATTCTACTTCAATCGTGACGATTTCTTCAATGTGTTTGAGGACGCCAAAGGTGAAGTTCCTGGTTACGCCGTGCTTGCTGCACCTGTTTTCCAGCATCCTTGCTTTGATAGTTATCGTCTCGCTGCAGCCCGTTATTCCACCCGTCTCGAGGTGCCAAGTATGGTAGGGGCTTTGCTGAACGGTATGGAAGCCAACGACCTGGAAACCCATTACATGAAAGGATGGGCCTACATGAAGAAGAAAGGCGAAAAGAATTTGATGATGGCAGTGATTCATTTCAAGAAGATGTTGGAAATCCAGCCTGGCATGAAGAAAGCCTATTCCATGTTGGCCGATTGCTATCATGATTTGAATATGCTTGAGCCTTACCTCGATGTCTATGATGAGCTGTTCAAGAAGGGCGATTCCTTATCTGATGATTTCAAGAAGTTACTTAAAATACAGAAGATGAACCTGCTCTTCAAGGCGAAGCGTTATGAGGATGCCATCGAGCTGGGTTACGATCTGGAATATCATCATCCAGACCTGGAATTGGTTTCTGCCATACTCACTTATTGTCTGCTGAAAAGAAAAGGTGAAAATGCCGAAGAGTCTTTCCAGAAAGCCAAGGAGCGCATAAAAGCCTATTTCGCTGACGAGGTGGATATTGCGAAATTGATGGAGGGGGCTGGTCCTAACCAGAATTTGGAGCAGGTGTTTGCCTCTACCATGGGTCTTTTCCTGAAAATGATACAGAAAGACAAGGAAGCAGAATTCATCAACAGCTATTCCTACTGTCTGGTTTATATGGTAGAGGGCAATCCTGAAATGGCTCTCGACAAGATGCTCAGAATCTTTACTATGTGTAAGAACACGACTAGAAAACTGGATGAGATGTTGAGAAATGACCGCGAGTGGCTTGAAGAGCATGGAGTATCCTGGGACGATGCGCTACTCCTGTATAACTATGCAGAGCAGGAGTTCCATAGCATGGTTCATAACATAGGCGACATGTTTGGTGAAAAGAAGAAAAAAAGAAGATAATTTATCTTGAAAATATAGAATCAAGGTTGATATGCCGACAGATAACAATAGTAATAGAAGTAATAATAGAACGAATAAAACTCAGATAGATACCAACTACGCCCACCTGCAGCCGCAGGCGGTGGAGTTGGAGAAGGTGGTGTTGGGTTCGCTTATGATTGATGCCGATGCCTTTTCGGTGGTGTCTGAGGTGCTGAAGCCTGCCACTTTCTATGATCCTCGACACCAGAAGATATACGAGGCTATCCAGACCATGAACATGGAGGAGAGACCGGTGGATATCATGACCCTCATCGATGAACTCACCAAGATGGGCGAAATAGAGAGGGTGGGCGGTGCGGCTTACTTGATGGAGATTTCGTCTCAAGTGGCTTCGGCTGCCCACGTAGAGTATCATGCCCGAATCCTGGCGCAGAAGTACTTGCAGCGACAGCTTATTCATTATGCCGGCGACATCGAGACTCAGGCCTACGATGAGAGTGTGGATGTGGATGAACTCATGCAGCATGCTGAAGGTGAACTCTTCCAGCTCTCGCAGGGCAACATGAAGCAAGACTATACGCAGATTGACCCTGTTATCAAGGATGCCGTGGATATCCTGCAGCGTGCAGCACAGAACAAGGGTGGATTGACCGGTATTCCTACGGGTTACCAGCAGATGGATGAAATGACTTCCGGCTGGCAGCCTTCCGACCTGGTCATCATCGCCGGACGTCCTGCCATGGGTAAGACTTCCTTTGCCCTGAGTATCGCCAAGAATGTGGCGGTGGATTACAATGTGCCTATCGGTTTCTTCTCTCTTGAGATGAACAACGTTCAGCTGGTCAATCGTCTTATCTCGAATGTCTGCGAGATTTCGGGTAAGAAGATCCTGAACGGACAGTTGGACCCAAGCGAGTGGGAACGTCTCGATAAGAAAATCCGTGCCCTCACGGGTGCACCTATCTATGTGGATGATACCCCAGGACTCTCGGTGTTCGAGCTGAGAACCAAGGCACGCCGACTGGTGCGCGAGAAGGGTGTGAAGATTCTGATGATCGACTACCTCCAGCTGATGAATGCCAACGGCATGAAGTTTGGTAGCCGCCAGGAGGAGGTTTCCACTATTTCCCGTTCGCTCAAGGGTCTCGCCAAGGAGTTGAATATTCCGGTTCTGGCTTTGTCGCAGCTCTCTCGTAACGTAGAGAACCGTGAGGGTCTGGAAGGAAAACGCCCACAGTTGAGCGACCTTCGTGAATCCGGAGCCATCGAGCAGGATGCCGATATGGTGCTCTTCGTGCATCGTCCGGAGTATTATCACATCTATCAGGATGAAAAGGGTAACGATCTTCATGGCATGGCTCAGATCATCATAGCCAAGCACCGTAAGGGTGCCACGGGCGATGTGCTCTTGAACTTCCGTGGCGAGTTTACCCGATTCCAGGACCCTACCGATTCCTACACGCCTGTGCAGGAGGGTGGAGAGATTATGGGATCTAAGATGAATGGTGGAGCTGCCGGCAGTGGTGGTGCAGCCGATGGCTCACTGCCTCCTCTGCCTCCACCGGCACCTAATGGTCCGTTACCTTTCTAATCGAAAAGGGAATAATCTGACATCAAAAATCCTTATTCAGGGAATAATCTTATATAAAACGGCTCATTTTCATGAAAAATGAGCCGTTTTTTGTGTTTTTAATGGTAATCTGATAGATTTTTCATTAAAAAAGTTATAAATTGTTTGCGTATATCAGAGAAAAACATTACCTTTGCAAGCGATTTGAGAATAATATAAGAAAATGAAAGATATCTTTCTTCACTTCATCTCTAGGGGTGGGAAAGATAGCATAATAAAAATATTGATTAGAGATATGAGTGATAGATTATTTATTTTCGACACAACCCTTCGCGATGGCGAGCAGGTTCCAGGATGCCAGTTGAATACTGTTGAGAAGATTCAGGTGGCCAAGGCCCTGGAGCAGTTGGGTGTTGACGTTATTGAAGCGGGCTTCCCTATTTCAAGCCCGGGCGACTTCAATTCGGTGGTGGAGATTTCCAAGGCTGTAACATGGCCTACCATCTGTGCGCTGACACGTGCGGTGGAGAAGGATATTGATTGCGCTGCCGAGGCATTGCAGTATGCCAAGCACAAGAGAATCCATACTGGCATCGGTACCAGCGATAGCCATATCAAATATAAGTTCAATTCTACCCGCGAGGAAATCATCGAGCGTGCCGTGGCTGCCGTAAAGTATGCCAAGAAGTACGTGGAAGATGTGGAGTTCTACGCTGAGGACGCTGGTCGTACAGACAATGAGTACCTGGCCCGCGTGGTTGAGGCCGTTATCAAGGCAGGTGCCACCGTGGTTAATATTCCTGATACCACAGGCTATTGCTTGCCAGATGAGTATGGTGCCAAGATCAAGTATCTGATGGATCATGTAGATGGCATCGAGAACGCACGCATTTCTACCCACTGCCACAACGACCTCGGTATGGCTACGGCAAATACCCTGCAGGGTGTATTGAATGGTGCACGCCAGGTGGAGGTGACCATCAATGGCATCGGCGAGCGTGCAGGTAATACATCACTCGAAGAGATTGCCATGATACTGAAGTGCCACAAGCATATCAATATTGATACCAATATCAATACCACCAAGATTGTGCCTATCTCTCGCATGGTGAGCAGCCTGATGAACATGCCTGTGCAGCCTAATAAGGCGATTGTTGGTCGCAATGCCTTCGCTCATTCTTCCGGTATCCACCAGGATGGTGTGCTGAAGAACGTTCAGACTTACGAAATCATCGACCCTAAGGATGTGGGCCTGGATGATAACGCCATCGTATTGACAGCCCGCTCGGGTCGAGCAGCATTGAAGTATCGCCTCCACGTAAATGGTGTGAACATCGAGGACGAGGAGAAACTCGACAAGATTTACAAGAAGTTCCTCCAGTTGGCTGACAAGAAGAAGGAAGTTACCGACGAGGATGTATTGATGCTCGCAGGTGCTGATGCTGCCGATAAGCATGGTGTTCAGCTCGACTGGTTGCAGGTTACCACCGGCAAGGGTGTAAAGAGCGTGGCAAGTATCGGACTTGATATTGCAGGTCAGAAGTTTGAGGCTGCATCCTCTGGCAATGGTCCTGTGGATGCTGCTATCCGTGCCCTCAAGAAGGTCATCACCAAGGAGATGAATCTCAAGGAGTTCACCATCCAGGCGATTGACAAGGGGTCAGACGATGTGGGTAAGGTTCACATGCAGGTGGAGTACGATGGTCATGTATATTATGGCTTCGGCGCAGATACCGATATCGTGACAGCTTCTGTTGAGGCTTACATCGACTGTATCAACAAGTTCAAGATCAGATAAAAGTTCTTGGCTTGTTAATTAAACATTGAAAATCAAACATTAAACAATAGCATAATGAATACATTATTCGACAAGATTTGGGACAAGCACGTTGTCCAGATTGTAGAAGATGGTCCTACACAGCTTTACATCGACCGTCTTTACTGTCACGAAGTAACATCACCTCAGGCATTCGCTGGTATGCGAGCACGCGGACTCAAGATGTTCCGTCCAGACCAGATTTTCTGTATGCCTGACCACAATACCCCAACACACGATCAGGATAAGCCAATCGAGGATCCTATCTCAAAGAAGCAGGTAGATACCTTGGCAAAGAACACCGCTGATTTCGGCGTAACTCACTTTGCCATGAACACCAAGGATAATGGTATCATTCACGTGGTTGGTCCAGAGAAGGGTCTTTCTCTTCCTGGTATGACCATCGTTTGCGGTGATTCTCATACTTCAACCCATGGTGCTATGGGTGCCGTAGCCTTTGGTATCGGTACTTCTGAGGTTGAGATGGTGATGGCTTCACAATGTATTCTCCAGAGCAAGCCAAAGTCTATGCGCATCAGCATCAACGGCAAGCTCAGCAAGGGTGTTACCGCCAAGGATGTAGCACTCTATCTCATGAGTCAGCTCACTACATCCGGTGCCACAGGTTACTTCGTAGAGTACAGTGGCGATGTAGTAAAGGATATGTCAATGGAAGGTCGTTTGACTCTCTGCAACCTCTCTATCGAGATGGGTGCCCGTGGTGGTTTCGTAGCTCCTGATGAAACTACATTCGAGTACATCAAGGGTCGTGAATATGCACCTAAGGGTGAAGAGTGGGACAAGGCTGTGGCTTACTGGAAGACCTTGAAGAGTGGCGATGACGCAGTATTCGACAAGGAGTTGACTTTCGATGCCAAGGATATCGAACCACGTATCACCTACGGTACCAATCCTGGTATGGGTATCGGCATTACCGAAAACATCCCAACGCTCGATGAGATTCCAGAGGAAGAGCAGGCTGGTTTCAAGAAGAGCCTGAACTACATGGGCTTCCAGCCAGGCGAGAAACTGGAGGGTCATCCTATCGATTATGTATTCCTGGGCGCATGTACCAACGGTCGTATTGAAGACTTCCGTGCTTTCGCTTCATTGGTTAAAGGTAAGAAGAAGGCAGATGGTGTAACTGCTTGGCTTGTACCAGGTTCATGGTTGGTAGATAAACAAATACGTGAAGAGGGAATTGATAAGATTGTAGAGGCTGCCGGCTTCGAAATCCGTCAGCCAGGATGCTCTGCCTGCTTGGCAATGAACGATGATAAGATTCCTGCCGGGAAATATTCGGTATCTACCAGCAACCGTAACTTCGAAGGACGTCAGGGACCTGGTGCACGCACCTTGTTAGCTAGTCCTCTGGTGGCTGCTGCTGCTGCGGTGACAGGTGTGATTACCGATCCGAGAGAACTGATGTAATTTCAATCGTAAATAGTAAATCGTTAAATCGTAAATAAAAAGATGGCTAAGACAAAATTTAATATAATAACAAGTACTTGTGTACCTCTTCCTTTAGAAAACGTAGATACCGACCAGATTATTCCGGCACGTTTCTTGAAAGCAACCACTCGTGAAGAAAAATTCTTCGGTGATAACCTTTTTCGTGACTGGCGTTACAATGCAGACGGTTCTTTGAACAAGGATTTTGTGTTGAACAATCCTACTTACAGCGGACAGATATTGGTGGCAGGTAAGAACTTCGGTTCGGGTTCCAGCCGTGAACACGCAGCCTGGGCAATTGCCGGCTATGGTTTCCGTGTGGTGGTATCCAGTTTTTTTGCCGATATTCATAAGAATAATGAGTTGAACAACTTTGTGCTTCCGGTGGTTGTAACCGAGGAGTTTCTGCAAGAATTGTTCGATTCGATAGAAGCAGACCCGAAGATGGAAGTGGAAGTGAATCTTCCCGAACAGACCATCACCAACAAGGCGACAGGTAAAAGTGAACATTTTGAAATCAATGCTTACAAGAAACTTTGTTTGATGAACGGATTGGACGATATCGATTTCTTGTTAAGCAATAAAGATAAAATAGAAGAATGGGAAAAGAAGGCGTGAAAATAGAAATCATGGACACAACGCTCCGTGATGGTGAACAAACCAGCGGAGTATCTTTTGTGCCCCATGAGAAACTAATGATTGCCCGTTTACTATTGGAGGATTTGAAGGTAGACCGGGTAGAGGTTGCTTCAGCACGTGTATCGGACGGTGAGTTTGAAGCCGTGAAGATGATTTGCGACTGGGCGGCCCGTCGCAATCTGCTCCATAAAGTGGAAGTGCTCGGCTTTGTTGACGGGCATACTTCTGTCGATTGGATTCAGCGTACCGGTTGCCGTGTGATTAACCTCCTTTGTAAAGGTTCACTGAAGCATTGTACGCAACAACTGAAAAAGACACCGGAAGAACATCTGGCAGATATCATTAATGTGGTGCATTATGCCGACGAACAGGATATAACCGTCAATGTTTATCTGGAAGATTGGAGTAACGGTATCAAAGATTCTCCTGAATATGTATTCCAGTTGATGGATGGATTGAAAGAGACGAGTGTCAAGCGTTATATGTTGCCTGACACGCTGGGTATCTTGAATCCCTTGCAAGTGATAGAGTATATGCGGAAGATGAAGAAACGTTATCCGAATACTCATCTCGATTTCCATGCGCACAATGATTATGATTTGGCTGTGAGTAATGTCCTTGCCGCGGTATTAAGCGGTGTCAAAGGATTGCATACAACCATCAATGGGCTGGGTGAACGGGCAGGAAATGCTCCTCTCGCAAGTGTGCAGGCTATCCTGAAAGACCATTTCAATGCGGTGACAAATATCGACGAAAGCCGTTTGAATGATGTCAGCCGGGTAGTGGAGTCTTATTCGGGTATTATGATACCTGCCAACAAACCGATTGTAGGTGAGAATGTCTTTACGCAAGTGGCAGGTGTGCATGCCGACGGCGATAACAAAAATAATCTTTACTGTAATGATTTGCTTCCCGAGCGCTTTGGCCGTAAACGTGAATATGCGTTGGGCAAAACAAGCGGCAAAGCCAATATCCGCAAAAATCTCGAAGACCTCGGACTGGAGCTGGATGAAGATGCTATGCGCAAGGTGACGGAGCGTATCATCGAACTGGGCGACAAGAAAGAATTGGTGACACAGGAAGATTTGCCGTACATCGTTTCTGATGTGTTGAAGCATGGAGCGATTGGTGAGAAGGTCAAACTGAAGAGCTATTTTGTGAATCTGGCTCATGGATTGAAACCGATGGCTACGTTGAAGATAGAAATCAATGGAAAAGAGTACGAAGAGAGTTCAGGCGGTGATGGCCAGTATGATGCTTTTGTTCGTGCATTGCGTAAGATATATAAGGTGACATTGGGACGCAAATTCCCGATGCTGACCAATTATGCAGTGACAATCCCTCCCGGTGGGCGTACGGATGCATTTGTGCAGACAGTAATCACATGGAGTTATGACGAGCAGGTGTTCCGTACCCGCGGACTTGATGCCGATCAGACGGAAGCTGCCATCAAAGCTACTATGAAGATGTTGAACCTCATCGAAGATGAATACGAGAAGAGCAAGTGAGAGATAACTTGCCCAAAGAATGTTTTTTATAAGAATATATAAATAGAAGAATAAACGATTATGGATTTTAAAATTGCTGTATTAGCAGGCGACGGTATCGGACCGGAGATCTCTGTGCAAGGTGTAGAGGTGATGAGTGCCGTTTGTGAGAAGTTTGGTCACAAAGTAAGTTACGAATATGCAATCTGTGGTGCGAATGCCATTGACGAGGTAGGAGATCCGTTTCCGGAAGAAACATATCAGGCTTGTAAGAACGCGGATGCAGTCTTGTTCTCTGCTGTCGGCGACCCGAAGTTTGACAATGATCCTACTGCCAAAGTCCGTCCGGAACAGGGATTACTGGCAATGCGTAAGAAGTTGGGACTTTTCGCTAACATCCGTCCCGTACAGACATTCAAATGCTTGATTCACAAATCACCGTTGCGTGCGGAACTGGTAGAAAATGCAGATTTCATCTGTATCCGCGAACTGACCGGAGGTATGTACTTCGGCGAGAAATATCAGGATAACGACAAGGCCTATGACACTAACTATTATACCCGTCCGGAAATCGAACGTATCCTGAAAGTAGCTTTCGAATATGCAATGAAGCGCAGAAAACACTTGACCGTGGTAGATAAGGCGAATGTCCTTGCTTCTTCCCGCCTGTGGCGTCAGATTGCGCAGGAAATGGCCCCTCAGTATCCGGAAGTGACAACTGATTATATGTTTGTGGATAATGCTGCGATGAAGATGATTCAGGAGCCGGCTTTCTTTGACGTAATGGTAACGGAAAATACATTCGGTGATATTCTGACCGATGAAGGTTCTGTAATCAGTGGTTCTATGGGATTACTTCCGTCGGCCTCTACAGGGGAAAGTACTCCGGTGTTCGAACCGATTCACGGTTCATGGCCGCAGGCTAAAGGGCTGAATATTGCTAATCCGTTGGCACAGATTCTTTCCGTAGCTATGTTGTTCGAGTATTTCGACCTTAAAGAAGAAGGAGCGTTGATTCGTAAAGCAGTAGACGCTTCTCTGGACGAGAATGTACGTACACCTGAAATCCAAGTTGCCGGTGGTGCCAAATACGGAACCAAAGAAGTGGGACAATGGATTGTAGATTACATTAGAAAAGCTTGATAAAAAGAATAATTGTATCAGGCGGTAATATCCCTTTATCGGGTAACCCCTTCATATAAGAAAGCCTGACAACTTTTTCCGGTTGTCAGGCTTTTCTTTATATATTTCGGATTGTTTTTTGTTTCTACCAGCTTTTGATTGTAGAGTAAATAATGATGCCGAGTACTGTCAGGAAGCCTACATACATAATGACTGATGTTTGTCTGATAGTATTTCTTCTTACACGGGAAGGCTCTTGCAGGTAAGAAGCTATTTTATGGGCAATCGTACAGAACAGCCAGCCACCGAACCCTCCGATGATGCCTCCTACAATTAAGTCTCCGGGGTAATGTACGCCCAAGTATATGCGCGTGTAACAATTGAGAACTGCCCAGGTTATGATGAAAACACTTAACCAGCGTTTACGGAACAGGAATATTACATACATGGCAAGGCCGAAAGAGTTGGCGGCATGACAGGAAGGAAAACCGTAACTTCCTCCGCGATAGCCGTTTACGATATGCACCAGGTCTACAATCGGATTTTCCAGATTGGCAGGACGCAGACGTGCCACGACCGGACGGATGATACTGCTGCACATCTGGTCGGCAAAGGTTATGGTAAGCGCGATCGCAGCCACATAGCACAGGACTACCTTCCAATGGAAATTGATTAGCAATATGTATAATATGGTAGCGTACATCGGTACCCATATAATTTTCCCCGTGAAAGCACTCATAAAATAGTCCCAAAAGGGGGAATGTATGCCGTTGAAGAACAGGAAGACATTGGTGTCCACTTCCGAAAGGAAATTGATAATTTCGGTATTTATCATCAGTCTTTATTGTTATATTTTTGAACGTTGCAAATATACAATAAAGAAGAAGATATTGTTCTATACCGCTTAATAAATAATCTGTATTTCTGTTATTCTAACGTTTGGCCAGGTCGTCATAGAGCTTTTGCAAGAAAGCCTTTCCCTTTTCCAAATTTGCTCCTTTCTCCGTTCCTTCGTCAAGTTGTACGGTGTTGGCATCCAAATTATATACCAATTGATTTTCGGGAGTCACCATACCG
>USJX01000018.1 GCA_900555035.1 uncultured Prevotella sp. | reverse complement strand
TTCTGGTTGTAGTCCTGCATCACCTTTTCAAAATATTCTTTGCTTTCCATTTTATGTGAATTTTAAAACGGCTGCAAAGATAATATTTTTCATTTACCCTACCTTACGCTGTATTGGTGGTTTACTATCAAACTCAAAGAACGCTTGACGAATCATATGTATCAGAAAGACAAAAGCGAATCATATTTGATGAACAATTGCCTAAGTGGAACTATGTCGTTAGGTGCAAATCTGCTTAGCATTTTTGTACCAAGTTATTTTTTAACTGTTACTTAACTTAATAAGCATATTATGACACATTACCGCGTAAAGAAAAAATATAGCTTTTATGCTTAATCACCACCTTTTACCTGCTATGATTTTGCCATCATACATTAGAATTATATAGTAATAGTCAGATGTATTTAATTTAGAGCTGAATCTCAAGGATTTATGACCACCATCTGCATAATATGTTAGTGTGTGACTGTTTGAGACTATATAACCATTCCGTTCATTAATTGCCTTGAGGGTGAATGTCAGTTCCTTTTCTTCCTGTGAATCGTAATCAAAAGAAAGCTCTTCACTGTTGACTTCTATTTTTGATATGACTATAGGATATTGGCTAGTTAGATCGGAAATCTTTTTGTTTAACTTATCATTCTCTGCCTTTTCGTTTTGCAGGGAAGTGCTAAGCTCGCTGATTTTACTTTCTTTTTGTTTGATCGTGCTCTTATCTTTAGATATAGTCTTATTTCTTTCTACAATTGTATTATGAGCGGAAGATAACTCACCTCTTGTGTTAGCAAGGTTATTGTGAAGATAGAATATACCTACGCCGCAAGCAATAATTGTTAGTGTTAGAAAAATAACTTTCTTAAACTGTTTTTTTTGTCTTGATAAAGATACAACCCTTTTGTTGAGTTCAGCGTTGTCTACAGATAGCTTTTCTATTTCTTTCTGCTTCCCTGCAATTACAGACTGGATTCCATTCAACGCTGATGTGTTGTATTTTCCCCCCTTTAATATCAGCATATAGCCATATGTGAAAGATGCGAAAAAAATATTCTCTACATCATCTTTGTAGCTAAAGTATTTGATAGAATCTTGTGCAACTGCATAGTTTATAGGGGGCATAACTCTAACGTTCTCTTCCAGCTTTTCCAGACAAAGTCTCAAATAAGATTCAACCAACGCGATGGAATCAGGATTATCAACAAAACTACTTGCTTTGTTAACAATATTGCCTTTTTCATTAAGACTGATTACAGAGCCCTGTTTTACCAATTCTGTAATTAGTTCTTCAAAAATGGGAAAGAGGGCCAGAGGATTATCTAATATCGCATTAGTAATCTGAATGCAAAACCCTATACTTTGCACATTCGATAGTTTCCTTGTATATATATAAAACATGGCACTTCTATATCGATGTGTGCATATCTGGGTTTCTGCTTTAGAAAGAGTTAAAACTTTCTTGAAGATGGAAACAGTGTTATCTTCTGGGTATTGCTTATACCCAGAAGACAACAAACCGAATGTATATATTTTACTGTTCATCGAATGTCAGATATGGTTTAAGGACTTCTACACTTATAGCGTAGTTTAGATTTGCATTTGACGTTTGGTCTAATGTACCAGAAGTTATTCCCACCACGCCGCCATATTTATCAATTAAAGCACCACCGCTACTTCCGTGATCAATCGGTACACTTGTCTGCATCAAAACCTCTGTTCGCCATTGAGATACATCACCAGATGATAGTGTGTTTTCTAACCCATGTGGACTTCCTATGGCATAAACTTTTGTACCCACAGCAGGTTTCTTCGCAGATAGTGGAATATAACCATTATTACTTACATTTACACGAAACAGAATGAAATCATTAACTTCATCACGATGTATAATTTCAGTCACTTTGTATTGTGTCTGATCACCTGACAGGTGGATTGACTCTTGACCAATAGCAGTACCCTTAAATACATGATAATTGCTCACGGCTAAGCCATCCTCTCCAATGAAAAAACCCGACCCTTGATAATTATTCGTGCCATCTGAGGTGAAAACCATGAAAACGGACGAACCATATCTTTGGAAGATTTGTTCGCCATCAAGAACAGAAGATGATGTTTGCTGAACAGCTATAGTCTTGTCAGACACATCAGCAAAAGAAGTATCTGGCAACACGGTTTCTCCGATGTTATCAGACAAATCATTGAAACGGACTTCCTTTGCGTTTTGATGACATGACGATCCCAAGATGCACACGAATGTACATAAAAAATATTCTATATATTTTGTCATTCGTCTATATGGATTTCATACTCACTTTTCTTAATCTCTTCATTAGAAAAGACGATAGTATATATGCCTGCCTCTGTAAAAGTTGCAGTACCAACATTGTTAATAATCCCTTGAAGTTCTTCATTATTCTCATTGTAAACAGAGAATTTTCCAGAAAGAGGCTTTTCCCCTTCCTTTACTGAGAAGTGCAGATTTGTATTTTTCAGATATTTGCCACCGTCACCTCCTGTTACTTTCCAACTTAAATTAATAATCTTACCAGATTCAACAGATACATTTTTATGTGATATTGAGTCTACTTTATGTGATGTTGAGTCTACTTTTTCTGTTAACGTTCCTATTTTGTGTGAAAGATGAAAATCTACAGAGAGTAATCCGAACAACATAATTATCCACCCCACAACGAATGTCACTAATACTTTCAGCAAATACCATTTTCTTTTTTTTCCTGGTAATCTTTCTGAAGTACTCGGATCTACAAGTGCACTAACATTATTATGGTTTTGAATTGGATTTACACCAAGCAGACGGCTGATACTATCAATTTTTTCTTTATTTTTTGAAGCTGATGCCAATTCTTTGGACATCTCTGTAAGCTTTTTTCTGTCTGCAGTTAAGGCACTTTGCAGTCTGTTTAGCTCATTCTGATAATCCAACTTTACAGTTGCGACAGCCTCATTAACCTTGCTATCAATTTGCTGCTGCATATTGCTAATGGCTGATACTTCATGTAAGAATGATAATGAGACATTACCATTTTGCAAGATTGAGTTATAGACAATTGTATCGTCCGCCTCTCCAACATTAATGTCTATTGGGGTGGCATTATACACAATTGATTGCAAAGGCTTCAAATCATTTGGCGAAAAACAATTCATTATAAGTGCTTCCAATTTTTCCAAGTCTTTTGTTAAAGATTCAAAATTGGTCACCTTAAAGTATCTGTCGCTACCATTTTGTGGCAGAACATTCTCCCAATAGCTATGGAAAAAGCTATCAATTAACAGATAAAAATTTCTGACACGGACATAATATTGGTCCAATCGTATTGTTATACCCATATAAGCTCCTGGACGCATGTTCTGTCCATCGTATACATTGGCTCCAAGAATATAAGTATAGTAAACATACGATTTACCATTGACTTGACGAGTTTCTATACGAAACTCGTCAATGTCTCTTTTACCATTATAATATCGTTTGAAGAATTGAGTCTCTTCATCAGGATTCCCCACGTACTTAAAGCCATAGGGGGTTCCATGTAGATAATATGAAAACTGCATACTAAATACTCTTTTTTATCTCTTTCCACAGTTTTGCAGGATACTCATCGTTACCTTGGATAAACTGCTTCACTTTCTTCGTGTTACCTTGTCCATCTTCTACTTCCACCCATGGGTATCTACCAGTTACAAATGGGACAAAACCACAATTGAAAGGTTTGAATATACTTACTATAGGTGTTCTGTTTCTGAATCTATTAAATATACCTCTGAAGTATGTATTTGTATACCCCATTGCAGCCTCTTCGTGACAGAAACCGGTATTGTCAATCACCCCAGGGGCATCATCAGCCTTGTTCAGCATTATTACAGCTCTATCATTTGGCTTAATAGTTAGAGCATTAATACGTGCAACATACGCAGCTCTGTTATTTGGATCTAACCATCCTGGCTCCACAATGAAAGTCCACACTTTACGGTTTGGAGCAGAATAAATTGTTTCAAGATAGTTTGGGTACTCTCTGTCTATATTGACCGAATCAAAATAATACTCACCTGGTGCTTCTAATATCTTACACTTCACCTTTCCTGTAGAGATTTCTATAACGTCTACAAGCATATAATCCATGGTACCATCTTGTGCGATATCAGAATTTATGATAGACATGAAGTTGTCACAATTATTCTGATATTTAACGTCTGTAGAAGATCGAAATGAACGATCAGGTGTAATCGTATAGCCATTTTGACTTAACCATCTGGTCAATCTTACTAGCGTCATAGATTTGCCACATGACGTAGGGCCATATAAAATGACTATCGGCGGTTCAGGATCTACTATAAACACCTCACCATCTAGGGAAGGTGTACTGTGTGTGGGCTGATGCTCATGTGTAGCATGTACCTCCATATGTGCATCAGCGATATTGGCTACGTTGTTGTCAGTTGGCTTTTTATTATTGTGGCCAGCTTCGATAGATGAATCAACACCTTTTTTTTCTCTAGGATCTAATGGCATAATTATTATATTTTTGTAAAGAATATGAATGCTGCTATATCTACTAAGATGGAAATCAGTATGTAAAAAATCATACTTCCAGTTTTACTAGGAAGGTTTCCTGACAGGAAATCTCCCCAAAGATTATATACACCTATAATGTGTTTGATAAATGGACCATCATTTTCATAATGAGCTTTATCCGCTAATGGGTTAAATACAATTTTCGATGAATAATTCTTAACCAATGAATAACCCTCATTTAGTCTTGGAATTATTTGTTTGTTAACCGTCTTTGCTTCGTTTATATCGTAATCGCCATCATCAAGAGCTTTTTTCAATATAGCGAGATTCTTATTCGCATTTGTTGCAGTCCTGATTACTTGTGCAAATCTGTTTGTGTTACCAGAATATTCGCGATCAATTTGTGACAGGCGTGCATTTAAAACGCCATTAACTAATCTTGAATAATCTTTAAAGTAGGTTACCAACTCTTGTTCTGACATCACCTTGTTCTTAACCGAAGGCACTCCTAACTGGCCATCACTTAAGATGCCAGCAATATCTAACATGATTTTCTTTGCTGCAGGACCTACGCCAACATTGGCACTATGGCTCATTTCATTCCATAGTTCATTAAGCTTCGTCTGCACGCTATGTTTTAGTTGTTCTTTTTCTTGTTGGCAAGCTTTTGTATCAAACTCATTTGTAGCCAATTGATTAAGATACTTACTCGTACTCTGAATGTCTTCAGTTACAGTAGAAGTCGCAATGTCTCTATACAAGAATGTATGAGTATTTGTAGGCATACTGCAAATCAACCAAAAAACGCAGATTATCAATAGTCCCATCCATAAAGAGAAAGAACGGTTTTTGACATACTTGCTATGGTCAAAGGCATCAGCGATCATCTTACATCCTAAAGAGGCAATAAGAAAGAAACCAATAGATATAACCCAGCAAAAAACAAGAGGAATGTCGGGCCATGTCAAAAATAATGATTCTGCAGTGGCCCAACAACTAAATGAGCCAAATGCTAAGTATAGCAATGCCCACATGAGCTTTTGGTAATTAAAACTTCCCATAATTATAAATGATTAATTTGTTATACATGTTTATGATACCATCATAAAGATTGTAACCATTAAAGCAATTGTTTTATTATATTTTTTGAAGAAACGCACTTGGTATATAGGCTGTTACCATTGTTACCAAATCATCAACAACCACGCCTACTCTCTGTTGCCCTTGCCACCTTGCGACTCTTCCCGTCACTCCTTTAAATGCACCATCAATAACCCTTACCAGCTGTCCTTTCTCAAACTTTGGTACTTTGACTAAAGATACGAAGGTGTTATCTGCATCGGCAGCACAAATGATTTTCAGACTTTCCATCTGATTGTCTGGAACTATCAATGGAGTCTTTTTAATCTTGCTCCCTTCGTGGTAGTGACGATAATAAAAACGGAGGAATGGGAGGTTTACGTTGTCATAAACATATTCTTTGAGTTGTTCTTCGGTACCATAGGCAAAGAAGATGTTGGGTAAACGGGATTCGGTAACATTTTTGCGCTTACCTTTTATAAGTTTTACTACATTAGTGGTAGGATAGAAAGCCGTGACACCTTTGGCGGTCAAATAGTCGTATGCCTTTTTCTCTCTGCCATAAGTAGTTCGCAAGGCATACCAATGAGGAATATCTGCCTCTCGTCGTACTTTAGGCTTAGTTGGCAAAAGGGCATTTTTGGTGGACACCCCTGTTTGTGAACTCTCTGCAGAAATGGTGCTTTGAGCTTCGGGGAGGACGTTGGAGGTAAGTCCAGCGCAAGGAGGGAATTCACCACCTCCTAGGGTGTGTCCATCGTTAGATGGACATTCATCGACTTTCATATCGGTGTTAACTTATTTCTAGACAGAAAAAATCGTTAAATTGTGACTTAGAAAAGAATGTAGATTCATCTTATCATATGTCTGGATGCTATTCCCACCCATTGCCTGCTTGTGTTTTATAGATCAGTTAGTGAATCTTCTACACTCAGCACGGCGTAGGCTGCCAACTTGGTTATCATGCAAGAACTCGTCTAACAGCGACAACTCCAATCTGGCTATGCAATCCGAATGCAAAGATATAGAAATAAGTTGAAATAACAATAAGAAAAACAAAAAAAATCCAATATTTTGATGCTGTTTTAAAATATTTTAAGCAAAAACCGCTTACTGAAATCTGAAAATTTAGGTTTTATGGGGGATTCACCTATTATTATATAAAGGTAACTATTGTTGAGAGGGCTTCAGATGGTAACAAAGCCAAAAGAGAAAAAATAAATTCTCTGACGTGGTGACATTACAGACAAATTATACATAAACAGACAAAAGAACAAGAATAACAATTAGAAGTTGCGCCCGATGACGTATTAGGGTATATGATAATGAGAACATTTACTACACATCTGCAGGCCATCATTCTAATGGTTCTGTTCGCATTTGCAACAGTTCAAAATGCAAATGCTTCTGCAAAAGCAGGAGAAGCTTCTGTTTATGAAGGAGGTACCGTAACTATAAAACTGGCTGATGCCTATGAACGTACCCTCCGAAAATCAACGGGTGTCACCTATCAATGGTATTCTGAGAATAACTCGTATGCCACAGTGACCAGTTCCACCCGCTACTATGCAACTGTCAAGGGTATCAAGGCGACATCTTCGTGCAAGGTGTATTTCAAATGCAGCTACTTCATCAATGGATTCTTTCGAACAATGGATTTCTACTATACCATCACTGTAAAATCAACAAATGTCAGTGTGACGAATGTGATGCTGAACCAATCGTCCATCAGTTTGAAAAAAGGAAATACCTATCAACTGTCAGCCTCTATCTATCCGACAAATGCAACGAACAAGTATGTAAACTGGTCGAGCAACAATACATCTGTGGCTACGGTGAACAACGGTCTTGTGTCGGCAATGTCGGTAGGAACAGCTACTATTACATGCCGTGCTGCGGATGGCAGTGGAAAATATGCGACTTGCAAAGTATATGTAGAGGCTGCAACGGTATATGTTACAAGCATAACATTAAACAAGACAGCTGCAACTCTATATGTTGGAGAAACCACACAACTCCATGCAACAGTCAGTCCAAGTTCGGCTACCAATAAAAGTGTTGGCTGGACATCAGACGACACATCTGTTGCCACAGTGTCATCCACAGGACTTGTTACTGCAAAATCAGCAGGTACTGCCACCATTAAATGTAAGGCAAAGGACGGAAGCGGGAAACAGGCTACGTGCAACATAACAGTAAAAAAGAACGCCATTGGAAAGCCTACAGTATGGTCAGGGAATTATAAGGTTGCATCCAATCATGTGGAGAACAATCCTACGAGGGTGTATCAAGATGGATTTGAAATGACCATCGCAGAGAAAGATGGATCATATTATATCACTTCCATGTTTAATGACGATCTTACAAAATACAATAACGGAGGATTTAAATTGCATGACAGCGGGAACGGAACAGCTACAGTTGACGTGTCATACTACAACATTCTGAGATACACAGATAATAACAGCCCGTTATATACACTATATGTATTTGATGAAACAACAGATGACTGGGCAGATACATGGACTCTGAAAATGAATGAAGATGGTTCTATCACTTTGGGAGCTTTTTATGTGGCGGCATTCTCATGGAATGAGAGTGAAGAGAAGTGGAAAAATGGACAGTTGGAGGCACTGTATTATAGTCTGAAAGCAACCGTGGAGGACATAACAGGAATCTCAAATACCGTAGTTGAAACTCCAAAAGTCCACATTGCCAATGGAACAATCACGATGGATGATATGGCGAACATCACGGTATATCGTGATAATGGTATGATTGTCTTCTCTGGTAAAACGAACAGGGTAGGAAACCTGGCCAAGGGATTGTATATTGTCAGAATTGGCAGTCAAATCAAGAAAGTTTTGATAAAATAATGCTCTAGCAGGGTTACTTTCCCTATATATTATTCATAAACAGACAAAGAAACAATAATAATAATTAGAAGTTGCGCCCGACACGAATCAGGGTATATGACAATGAAAAAGATGATTTTTATTTTTACAGTTATGATAGCAATGGCTACTTCTGTAACAGTTTTGGCAAATTCCCACAAGGATGACTTTGGTGCTCACAACCACGATGCCTTCACCACTCACATGACAGCACAAGGAAAGTATTGTACAGGCTCTGTTGGATGTAGCTGTTCAGGATTCTCTCCCATTACCAACGGAGAGGTTTGGCAGCAATCATATTGCAAATACTGCGGACACAAAAAGAGCTGTCACAAATAGTAACTTTTACTATGCAATATCCAGATTAACAGAAAAGGATGGGATTTTAATCTATCACTCTATATAATAACTCTGTTATAAACTATTTGTGTGTATCTGTGTAATCACAGATGACGCAGGTCTATATGCCACGATGAACAGGTGGCATATAGACCCTTTATTATATGGTGATATTTGTAATCTACATTTCCGTTATTATATTTTTTACAAACTGCTCAGTTTCTTAATGATTTCCAAAGGTAGCTGGGTAGCTTTGGCAACCTCTTCGGCAGAAAGTCCCATTGTCAGCAAACGTTTTGCTGTTTCTGTGTTGGCCTCATGCTTGCCTTCAGCCTTACCCTTTTCCAAGCCTTGCTTCATGCCCATTTCCATGCCTTCAGCAATACCTTGCTTCATGCCTTTCTCCATTCCTTTCTGGTATCTGTCATCCAGAAGAGTTCTTTCAACACTTACAGAATCCCAGAATTTGTCATAGGCTCTGAGTTCGGCTTCTGTAAAGCCGGAAATCTCCAGCTCCTCTACGGCTTTTCCAATCTCCGGGTCATTGAGCAGGTCGGAAGGAATCTCCTTGGTGTCTTCATTGATTTCCGTGAGAAATCTGAGCCACAGTACCATCATACGATTGTTGGCGATGGATTGAGGAGTGAACTTTGAAAGTTCGATAAAAGTGAAGTGTAGACCTTTAATTACTTGATGGGTATCTTTGCCGTACACGATGTGATAGTTGTGGATGAAATCTGAAGTGTTATATTTAAAGGTATCACTTATCAGATTGAGTGAATATGTAGGATATTGGGCAAAGTATTTCATTTGCTTTATTGCCGGATCCACATAGAGTTCTGATGCAAGGAATTGTACACGTTGTTCGAAAAAATCAGACCATTCTATTCGTATTACAACACATAATTTGTTGCCTTTGGTATCTATACAGAGTATGTTTGCAATGGCATATCTGTAGCTATTATTTTCGGGCACAAGTTCTGTAGGCAGATACTTGATTTCGTGTATCTGCTCTTCTTCGTTGAGTGGCAGGAGTGCGTTCAGAAGGCTAATCAGTCTTTTAGGATGATTGCCGAATATCTTCTTGAACGTAAGGTCTGCCTTAGGGTCTAAGTACTTCATAACCATCTGTTTTAAAATTCCATACGGCAAAGTTACGACTTTATTTTCAAACTAGCAAGCTTTTGAAGATATTTTTCCTCCCTTTTCCTTGCCAACATCAAATTAATCCCCCTCCACCAGCCAGTCGAGTACATATATTCCTTGTGCTCTATCATATTTTCAATCGTATATTAGCCAATAAAAAATGCATTGCGCTGCAAATTTCTTCCGATTTTAGGTATTTTTTGCAGTGCGCTGCATTTTTCACGTTTTTTACGAAAAATTTCGTAACGAAGTATTTCGGCTATAATTGGATAAGAACATCTGCCCCCGCATACGTAGAACAAAGTTTTCAACCCATCTATCACCCATCACGATTTACCGCCAAAATCCACCTTAACATATTCATATACAGATACTTTAATAGCGTGACAGATACTCCCGAAAACGGGAATATCCATCACGCTATCACTCACGATTTGGCTCCATCCCTCACGATTTTCGCACCACCAGGTATCGCATGCCGTCATTAAAACGCTTGCGATGGATGGATGGCATCTGGGAAAGTTTGCGACCGAAACTGATGAGATTGCTCAACTTCACCGAAGATCCGATGTGACTCTTCAACTCCTGGAATATCTCGGCTGCCGTAAGATACTCGCCCAGTTTGGCATCATCGGTCAGGTCGAAATAGAGATTGAAATACTGATCTACCGGAGAAATCACCTCAAACTTTCTGTTGCTCGCCATAATCAGCTTGGTCTGCTCCGCATCAAAATAGGTCTTCTCGCCTGCCTGCAATGCCGCCAAGGCCTGCGCATAGAGTTGTTCATAATTCGGAAGCTGACTTACATCGATAGGACCCGTCAGTTCTACACCCAGGAATCTGCGATTGCCGGATGGGTCGGAGAGGATATCCTCCATGTTGCTCGTGGCGATGAAAGATGCCATTCTCGGAAACTCCTGCACATGACTGCCATACGGCGGCTTCATCTTCACACTCGGCAACTGGATGATGTTTTTCAGAAATCCCTGCTGCACCTGAGGAGATATCTGATTGAACTCATCCAGGTTGAGGAGCAGCGCCTGGCACATCGCCTGAAGCACCTGCTTTTTTTCTGACAATACAAGGTTATCATTATACCCCCACTGCAACTCCGGCGGAACCAAGGATCTGCAGAAAGTACTCTTGTTGTAACCCTGCTTGGAGATGAGAAGAGGTGCCACCGAGTTGCCATATTTGCGATGACTATAGGAACGCCACTGGTCAACCATCGCCAGGAACCAGGTGTAGAACCAATCTTCCCAATGAGGATTATCGGTAGGCACCGTACGAGCCAAGGCACGGATATGATCCTTGCCATCCCACTTCCCCATGCACTTAAAAAGGAAGTTTTCCACAGGATTATAGGTGGAAAGAAGATCCGACTCCAGATAATTGCGTACATCCTTGATACTCACACGGATATTGGCGAGTTGCACTTCCAGCGTCATGCGCTTCTGCACACGGGCATCCACGGGTTGAAATCCCCAATAATCTTTATCTTTCGGTCGGTATTCCGTGAATTTCATCACCGAGTTATAACGGAAATCATACTTTTTGCACAGAAATCCAATCATACTCATGATATTGTCACTCAACTCCTTACTATCTTTATCCACATGTTCGAAAGAGTTATCCACATCAACCTCGTTCATGTTATCCACAGGTTTTTCAACGGTGTGGATAACTTCATTCAGCATCAGCGGCAACGCATCCTCACGATAATAAGGCAAGGAATCTCTTGTCAACAGGAAATCAGAATAGATAGAAGGCTCGGGCATCTGCATCGTTGCCTTTACCAATATCTGATAAAGTGGGGCAAAAGTATGGAAAGCCTGCTTATATATTCTATCAGCCTCAGCCTCCTCGTTGGGTAAGGTTCCCTTGCTCAAGGCATACTTCACCAAGACATGGAGACTGATGCCGTCGGCTCCCATAAAGGCAGCCAGGGTAGATGGAAGGCTTGCCACATTCTGCTTGGCAGCCGCCACGCCTCCTTCTTCTTTTATATTAACAAACGTAAGCAGAAGAATGCCGTTGTTCTGCTTCATCTTCAGGAGTCCATTCTCCGATTTCTGAAACTCAGCAGCAGGGTGAACATGCATCCAGGTTGGCATATCCTTATAGCCATCGTAACCATTGGTGAGCCAAGGAACATATTCTCGAAAGTTCTCCACGGTATTCTTTGCATCATCATTTACTATGCGCTCCAGAAAGCGCTCCAGGCTCTTGGTACTGACCAAAAGCTGATTCTTCTTATTTCTATGTGTAATGGTAAATTTCATCATCTATTATTTAAAGTTTTTTTGTAAACTGTTTCAACTGTTTCTGACGTTGAAACACTTTGTTCCACGTCAAGAAACTCTTCGTGCCACTAGTTGACTCACTTTGTTCCAACGCGTGGAACAAAATCAGATTACTCGTAAGTGAATCCGATTTCTTCGGCATAATGGTCGTAGGTAGGTTCCCCATAACCATAGCTGGCAAAGAGGCTCTTCACCTGCTCCTGCTGCTCTGGCGTAAGATGCTTCTCGCCTCGGTGCACACGATAATAGGTGGTACGGTTGCCCACAATATCCATTACCCGGAACTTGATGGTCTGCACATCACTATGCTTCACCTGGTCGTAGAGGTGAGTGAAGCCCCATGTCGCCTTAAACTGGCGCACACGCATAAAGTTGGTGCAAGGTCCGTGGAGGTTTGCATCGGGATAAACAGCATTGCCGGAAGTAACATCGGCGGGCTTGAACTTTGCCGAAATGAATCGGATGCACTCAGCGGCGCGAGGACATTCGGCATTGAAACAGTACATCCAGTGGTAGTCCACCAGACTGTTGATGAACTTTGGATCATTAAGATTTAACTTCATAAAAAAATAAATTGAAAGTTAATAAAAAGGTTTCGCAGTGGTAATTAGCCATTGTGGAATCTATGTTGACTACTCTCTGAAAAGGAACACAGGGCATCATCCGTGTGAGAGATGGCTCCGTATAACCTTCCAACTGCAAAGATACAAAATTTTAAAGCCGAATGCAAGCTTTTTCCCAAAAATTTTCGACCTTGTCCCGGCTTTCGTGCGTTAAAGAACGTTTTCGGGAAGAGAGGAAGCCGGAAATCGTGAGGCATGAAGGCAAATCGTGACGGATAGCGTGATGGATATTGTAAATATTTCGTTTATCCATCACGCTATCAAAGATAGATAAGCGCTTTATTTTCAGAGACTTTAAATTTCAGAAATAGGAATCGTGAGGGATGTGATGGATAAAAAGAGAAAAACTTTTCGCAAGACTCGTCTTTTTAAGGCATAGTTTTACATCTTTTTAATTGCCAAAAACTTGCATGATTCAAAAAATAACCGTATCTTTGCGGCTAAAGACAGGAATAGGAGAAATAGTTATGGCAAACAATGCATGCAGAAAGTTGCCAGTAGGCATACAATCTTTCAATAAGATCAGAGAAGAAGGTTATCTCTATGTAGACCCTTGACCATGCAATCAGAAAGCGCTATCGCCTCATCATCAGTACTATTTTGAATGCCATCGGGCTGAAAGTAGAGGTAGAGCACATGCTTGCCACTGGAAGAATCGACCTCATTGCTCAAACTTCCCGCTACATCTACGTGATAGAGCTGAAGCTGAAAAACAATGGTGGCAAGAAGGCTGCCATCCAGCAGATTTTAGATAGCAGATATCTGAAACCATTCAAGGCTGACAAACGAAAAGTGATAGGCCTCGGCATTGAGCTGGACGAAGAAGGCAAAGGCTTGTTGGATTGGGGAATCACCCCCTAGCCGCTCGGGAAAAGAAAATCCATGCTACACCCAAATCAGGCTTCAAAAAAAATCCAGATATTGGAAATCAAGGAGTTACATGACGAGTGACTGCAATGTGGGTTAAAAAAGCAACTTTTCACCTTCATTCCCCCACCATAATCCTCACTTCATAAAAGCTGGAGCCGTAGCCTTGCCAATAGCCCAGGGCACCATGCACATTCGACTTCAGATTGGTATTCACTGGCATCAGGGGGATTCTGGACAATGCCAACATATCCTCGAAACTGCGCCAAAAGGCATAACCCTCGTCGGTTAATGTGGAAAACTTCACCCTTACTACCTCATCCTTCTTGAAAAAGGGAGTGAAATTCTTCTGCAGATTATCCCTGCCACGCTTTACGGACAACTTGCCATCCTCTCCTATCATCCCATCATCAAAAAGGCCCAACTCTGCTGACGACATTTCCCTCTGTTTATCAACCACCTGCGTAAAAAGCTTGCACTTTCCACGATAAGATGTATAAGCATAGAGCTGGAAAAGACTGTCCACATCTGTAGGCTCTACACGAAATGAATCTATCTTTGCCGACACAGGTATGCGGGTTCTGGCTTCAGCCACCTTACCATCCGAAGCCTCAACCCGCAAGCTATACTCCCTGCCCTCCTCGCCACGCATATCATAAGTGGTATATATAAAAGGTGGGAAATACTTTTTATCATACCTACCTGCCAGAATCTCAGTTCTTTCACCATCAGAAATAGTCACCTTTGCCCATCGGTCTATATAACGAGATAAGCTATCCAGCGCCAACTCTTTATCGCTCAACGGTATCGTTCGGGTTAACTTGACCACCGGGAAACCGCCAGCATCTATCCATCCCTCAACTACCAATTGCGACTGGCTGGAAGTGGAAGCATCCTGGCTGCATCCTCCCAATAAAAAAGATAAAGCCAATACTATCATGACTCTATAACTATGACTGATTCTCATAATCCAATCTTTAAAATTTATAATAATAGTTGATGGATGGCATAATCGGCATCAGGAAATTAAACGGACCATATCTCACATGATTGTCATACACCTTGATGCGATAAAACAAATCGTTTCTGTGCATGGTAACATTATAAAGCGAAAAATTAATGCCGCTGCGGGTACTGCCCTTCATGACAAAATCATACCCCATCGACACATCGAGTCGCATATAAGGACCTACCCTGTCACCATTATGAGACCCATATTCCGTAACGATATTACCCGACATCAGATAGGCGTCATTCACCTTGGTATAAGGAGTTCCGGATGCCAGCACATAGGTTGCACCTAAGTTGATGCGGCGATTAATCCGATAAGTAGCCACAGCATTCAGTTCATAAATGCGCTCATGACTGGCAGGATACCATCCCTGATATTGTGCTCCATCAAACTTTCGCATGGCTCGTCCCAGGGAGCCGCTCAACCATCCCGTGAGTTTTCCCCTTCGCTTCTCCAGGAGAAGATTCAAGCCATAGTTGTAGCCCTTGCCATGCAACAGGGATCCATCAAAGGAATAAGATGAGAAGAGTATGTCAAACATGTTGCTGCTATTCTCCATCTGGTGCTTCAGCCATTTATAGTAAGTTTCAACACTCAAGCGATATTCCTTCTCAGCAAACCAGAACTCTCCCTGCAAGGCGGCATGGTAGGCATACTGCGGACGATGGTTCGCATCGGCAGCAAACCAGAATTCCGTAGGAAGTCCTGCTGAAGAAAAGCCCGTCTGGAAAAGATACTGGTTCCGAATGCCCAGATTAAGATTCAGCTTTGCCGACGGCGACAGATTGTAATGAACTCCGAGATGGGGCATCATCCGATAATAAGATTTCTGACAATGGTAACCCGAAGCCCTTGCTCCCAGTTCCATCAAGAGTTTTTCGCTCAAAGGTTGACAATACTGCAGATAAACACTGGTTTCCATTGCCTTCTGGCACTGCGTATCAGACTGATAATTAGCCAGATTACCCGATATTCCTACATTTTGCGGCAGCAGTTGATGCCGAATCACTTCAGCCCCCATCTTCCATCTTCCCCAGGAAAGATTTCCCTTATATCCCAAATCGAAGATATAGGAACGCATTCCTACCTGGAAGGAATATTCATCGATGTTCAGGCGATTGGCATAGCGGGAATAATACACCATCTGTTCCATCGCCCAATCACCTTTTTCCTCACTAGAAGTTTCCTTCGACCGAGAATACCAATGGAGAGCAGCCATCGTATTATCCCATTTCAACTTTCCCTGCAAGCCATGACTAGCCTGTCCTATCTTCATGTTGTCATATCCCCAATAGCCCTCGATTTTCAGCACATTGGCATCATCCAACTGGGTGATATAAGAAAGATTGTAATCAGAAAAATCATACTTCACCTCATCGCCATCCACCTCAAGCCATTTGGAATAAAGCAGATTGAGATAAGCGGCACGAGCCGATAGCAGAAGTAAGGAATGTTTGCCCAAAGGCAAGCGAAAAGTGCCCTGCGAAGACATAGGACCTACCGACAATTCGCCATGTGTAGCACTTACCGAAAGACTATCTTCTGCCCCAAGCCAAATAGGGGTAAGCATATCTACGCTACCACCCAGCCTGTTAGGAAAAGAGGCGGAAGCAGGAGATTTCAGCAAACTCATCTCGTTGAAATGCCCGGCATTGAAGATAGAGAAGAAGCCCAGCAGATGTGCCGCATTATAAATAGGTGCACCTCCGAGGGAAACAAAATTATGGGAATTATCGCATCCCTGGATATGCAGACCGGCATCATATTCTGAATTGGTCTGTACTCCAGGCAAGAGTTGGGCATAATGCATGGGATCTGCATTGCCCAGAATATGAGGCATATCATTCATGAGCTGCATGTTGATGATGCTGGCACCCTCTATCTCCCGCAACTGAGAGCGAAGGCGCTTGCCCCGAATCTCCACATCCTGAAGTCCATAATGATTAAGCGTGTCGGTCAATTCAGCCGACACGCCCTTGAATATGCAGAATGCTACATAAATAAATATGCAGAAAACTCTTTTCACTATCAAATAATTCCCTGATAATTCAACAATAGAAATAATGAATTCTCTTAATTATACATTCTGATGAAATCGTCCACGATGCTCTGCACCTTATCCACGACACTCTTGAACGACTTCTCGTTGAAGTAATCGTAGTAAGAATACTTGGAACCGTCAGAGAATTCCAACCATGGCTCAGCGTACCAATAATGATAGTTACCATAGCCATCCTCAACAGGTGCAAGATAAACCTTAGAGCTACTCTTTGAACTGTTGTTGAGATACAATCTGGCATCAATCAGCTTGTTAGCATTGTCAAGATACTGCTTAAACTGCGCCTCGTTTTCATCATTACTGTCCGCTTTATCAAGGTTTTGAATCAGCAGATCAACATCCGAAAGCGTAGCAATCACCTTAGCCTTGCCCAAGATATCAACCGACACAGAAACCTTGCCGTAAGATCCCAGCAAATCATTGCCGATAGAACCCGTGGCACTGGCAGCAACCGTAATCAGCGTTTCGTTGCCCTTAGAGACAGTAGCCTTAGCCTCAGCCGTCTTTCCTGCCTTGAAAGCCGCCTTGTTAACCACTACCTTATAAGCACCAACCTGAGTTGTGGAAGTAAGCTCTACCTCATCCTTGGTCAAGTCAATCTCACCATTGGTTTTCACCTGGGTTTCAACTGTAGTCATAGCTCTTACCTCACCATTTCTAGTCAGAGTAAGTTCCATCTTCTTAGGCATGAAAAGGCGATATTCGTCTTTATACTCCTGCCACTTGTAGCCATCCCAATAGCCATCCTCATCATCGAAGCAATCGTGATGAATTTCAGTACCCTCTTTACTGGCCTTCAAGGTAAGCACGCATTTGTTGCCCTGCTTGTCGTTGAAGATGAAAGAAAGATGATCGCCACCCTTCTGAGTCTGTTTCCACACCCCATTCTGAAGCGTAAATTCTCCTACGAAGTTAGATGCCATGATGAGGTATTTGGTTCCATAGTCGCTGCTTGAAACCACAGAAGCATCTCCACATGCCTTGAACCAACGAGATACGGCATCTCCATCTTCGTAATCAACGCCATCAATCATGTTCTTGAACTCCTGCAAATCACTCACGTTCATCTTGCCCAGCAATTCCTGGGCTGTAGCTTCCAGACTCTGCTTGGCCTGTGCGGCGGTCAATTCAGCAGTTCCGCTACCGCCAGGGTTTTCACTTCCTCCACCAGGGTTCTCTGTGCCACCACCCGGATTCACAATATCCGGAGAATCTGGGTCATCATTGCCACTACAAGACGCCATAGAAAAGGTCATTGCCATAGCCAAAAAAGATACCAATAAGAAATTATTCTTTTTCATACCAGTTAGTTCCATGCTTGTCTATCCTCAAGAACAAGCGGTTAAATGAACATTGGTGGTGAGGACATCATTCCACCTCTTTACAATTCTCCTTTATTATTTTATTTTTTCTTTATTCTTTTCTTCACGATTCTCCCCTGGTTTTCTTATCTGCCACATACATGCCTAGCAGGATGCAGGTGGCGCCCACCAGGAAATAGGGGGTGATTTTCTCATCGAGCACCCACGAAGCAAATATCATGGTGGTGATGGGATTGAAGTACACCCAGTTGGTAGCCTTCACCGTTCCCAGCTTCGAGATGCACCAGTTCCAGGTAAGAAAACAGATCATGGAGGCTAGACAACCCAGGAAGAGTAGGTTGCCGAAGACCTGCGGACGGCTGAAGACTTCTATCGGAGGGAACCCAGGAATGAAAAAATAATACGGCAGGATAGTCAGTACACCATAGAAAAACACCTTCCGGGTGATGAACGCCGCACCATAATGATTGCTCACCGACTTCATCAGCAGCGAATAAATGGCCCAGCACATGCAAGCCGTAAACGCCAGGGCATCGCCTACCGGAGAAAGATGGAGCACGAAACGGCCGTTCAAGACCACGATAATCATTCCCACAAAAGCCAGCAGCGAACCGAGCAGCTGCACGATGTGAATACGGGAAGAATCCTTATAGACCATGCGCACCAGCAGGGTGGCGAAGAGCGGACAGGAACATACTATCAGCGAAGTATTGGTGGTTGTAGTGAAGTTCATCGCCTCGTTCTCGCTGTAGAAATAGAGCGAGCCGCCCGTGATACCCAACAGTGCCATCTTAGCCTCATCCTTCCATGAATCGGCAAGGAAGCGGCGGTGGTTGAAGCAGAGCATCAGCATGTAGGCGATGGAAAAGCGCAACGTGAAGATCTGGGCTGGCGAAAGCCCATTCAGCATCAGCACCTTGGTAGCTACAAAGGTGGTACCCCATATCGCCACTGTGAGGAAAGCGACGAGGTGATAGAATATATTGCTATTTCTTGTCATTCTTTACTAATTTTTCGTTTTATTATGCAAAAGTAAGATTTTTCCATGGATAAACCAAGACTTCTGCACTTTTTTTTGTAACTTTGCAGTATGATTTTGCATTTCATAGACCAAGCCCTGTTATCGGGCATCGACATCCCCGAGCGCATGAATAATCCGCTCGATTATCAGCCTCATCCTCTTTGCATCGCTGCATGCAAGGAGCTGCAAACCTACCTCTCACAGCGTGAGGACTGGCGAGAGGAAATCGGAAAAGGAAAAATGTTTGGCGTACTCATCGTTGAGAATGCCAAACCGGAACCTGGTACCCCAAAAATAGGTTATCTTGCCGCCTACAGCGGACAGATAGGCGGAAGAAGCGACTGGGATGACTTTGTGCCTGCCGTTTTCGACTATCTGCAGCCCGACGGATATTTCAAGACCCACGAGGCTGAAATATCCAGTATCAACCAGAGCATCAAGCAATTGGAAAGCAATGAGCACGTAAAGGAGGCAAAGAGCCTCATCCTGCAACTGCAGGAAAAGCGGAAACGTACCATCGCTGCCTATCAGGAAAAGATGAAGGAGGCGAAGGCTAAGCGTGATGCCCGAAGAGAAGCAGGAAATCTTACCCAGGAGGAAGAGGCAGAAATGGTAAAGGAAAGCCAATTTATGAAGGCTGAACTGCGCCGACTCAAGAAATCGCTTTCAGAAAAGACCACCCTGGAAACGGAATATGAAGTCTTTCAAGCGGATATTCTTCGCTTGAAACAAATGCGCAAGTCATTATCTGATACCTTGCAGCAATGGCTGTTCTCGCAATTCCAGATGCAGAATCATGAAGGCAAGACCCAAGACCTGCTGGAGATTTTCAAAAATGCTGCCCTCAGGGATTATCCGCAAGCCACCATTGCAACGAGCAGAATAGCAGCCCTGAAGATGGTGCCGCCTGCCGGAAGTGGCGAGTGCTGCGAACCGAAACTGCTGCAATATGCTTACCTGCATGGTTACAAGCCTCTGCAAATGGCTATGTTCTGGTGGGGTGAAAGTCCGAAGGAGGAGATTCGCCATCATCTGCAGTTCTATCCTGCCTGCAATGGCAAATGCAAGCCGATATTGCATTGGATGCTGCCGGATTCGGTATTTTATTCTAAAATTGCCGAAAACCAGGCATTGGAAACCTTATACGAAGACGACCAACTGGCTGTCATCTACAAGCCTTCGGGATTGCTGTCGGTGCCGGGCAAGGATTCATCCCAGCCATCCGTCTATTCCATCATGCGGAAGAAATATCCAGCGGCAACCAGTCCGCTGATTGTGCATCGCCTCGATATGGCAACAAGCGGTCTGATGATTATCGCCAAGACGGAATTTGCCTATCATCGTCTGCAAAAGGAGTTTTTGAACCATCAGGTTCAGAAGAAATACATCGCTATCATTGGATGTAAAGACCCGGAAGCCTGCGATAAAATCTGGGAAGAAGCAAAGAAGGAAGAGCAAGAAGAGCAAAAAGAGCAAGGAGCATCTTCTAGCACCGCAGGAAAGCAGAAGATTTCCCTTCCGTTGATGCCCGATTACCTGGACCGTCCTCGCCAGATAGTTCATCATGAGCAAGGCAAGGAAGCCATCACGGAATATGAGGTTCTGGAACGCATCGATGCCACCCATCTCCGTCTGGCTCTCTATCCTAAAACAGGCAGAACCCACCAGCTGCGTGTGCATTGTGCCCATCACGAAGGCTTGAATGCCCCTATCCTCGGCGACCCGCTCTACGGCATAGAAAAGGCAAGCCGTCTTCATCTGCATGCCGAAGAAATTACCTTCGAACATCCTCTGTCAGGAAAAGAAATAACGATAAAAAGAAAGGCTGATTTCTAACCGAAATCAGCCTTTTCTCATATTTTTACGGATAGAAATCCGCAGGAATATCAATATTTACACAAAGAACATGATGATGACCTGGGCGATAATCACTCGGATAAACATACCCAATGGATACACCGTGGCATAACTGATGCTAGGTGTATCGCCATCCAAAGTCTCGTTGGCATAAGTCAGTGCCATCGGATTCGCCATGCTTCCACAGAGAATACCGCAGATGCTTCCGAAATCATATTTCTTGGTCTTCAGGATGATGAAGCCTACGATAACCACCGGAACCACCGTAATGAGGAAGCCGATGCCTACCCACATCAAACCCTCGGGACGAACCACCGTCTCGAAAAACTGTCCACCTGCCGACAAGCCTAAGCAGCCGAGATACAGGGCAAGTCCCAATTCACGCAGCATCAGTCCCGCACTTCGGGTCATATAAGAGATAAACTGCACACGAGGACCAAGGGCACCAATGAGAATACCCATCACGATAGGTCCACCGGCAATACCCAGACGCACAGGCGCCGTCATGCCCGGAATATGAAGCGGAATGGTTCCTACGGCAAGACCGAGGATGATTCCCAGGAAGATGGCACCCAGGTTTGGCTCATTCAGTGTCTTGACGGCATTACCCAGGAACTGCTCCACGTGGTCGATGCTCGTTGGGTCGCCCACCACGGTAAGGCGGTCGCCGTATTGCAGACGGAGGTCGTCGGTGGCAAGCAGTCGGATATCACCACGAAGCACTCTACTCACATTCACACCATAGGTATTTCGCATCTGCAGACTGCCCAGTCGCTTGCCGTTGAGTCCCGGACGGGTCATCACGATGATTCGGCTTTCCAGTTTGGCATCGATGGCATTCCAATCTACCTTATCATTATTCCACTCCTTATCCACCTTCTTTCCGAAGAGAATCTGCATGGCAGATACCTCATCCTTGTTGGTAACCACGAGCACATTGTCGTTGGTATGGAGCACGGTATCAGCTTCCGGCACGATGACCTGTTCGCCTCGCCATACTCGGGAGATGATGAACTTGCGATGGGTCATCATCGAAATCTCGGCGATGGTATTGCCATTGAGTGCCGGGTTCACGATGACGTACTGTCCGATGGCAGTATGGTCATCCTCATCGGCACGTCGAATCTCCAGGTCTTCGGGCTTGACAAATAGCTTGCGCAGGAACATCATCGCCAGGATGACGCCCACCACACCCAGCGGATAGGTGACGGCACAGCCCAAGGCAGCCCCGCCGCTAGGCAAGCCCAACTGCTGCAGCGCCTGCTGCGCAGCACCCAAGGCTGGCGTATTGGTGGTGGCACCACAGAGAATACCCACCATATCGGGCAGGCTCACCGGCAGCACCAGGCACAGAGCGAGCGAGAACACCGTTCCCACCGCAATGACCGCCAAGCTCCAGAGATTGAGCGAGATTCCTTCGTGGCGCATCGAACCGAAGAAGTTAGGACCCACATAAAGGCCCAGCACATACACAAACATGGTCAGTCCGAAACTTTCGGCAAACTCCAGCATGTTTGAATCGATGGTAAGTCCAAGATGACCAGCCACGATACCCACAAAGAAGACAAAGGCGATACCCAGGGATATACCTTTTACATGGAGCTTGCCGAGGGCAAGTCCCAAAGTACAAATCAAAGAAAGAATGACGATACCTTGCACCGCCGAATGCACGTTGATTAAATTATCAAACCACATAATGTTATTCTAATCTATTTTTAATCTCGATGTAATGTTCATAAATGAATATCGGATGCAAAGGTACATTAAAATAAGAATACCACAAAAGAAAAAGGTCTTTTTCTTCATTATATTTCCGCCAAAAGTAGAAATAAAGGAAAAAACCTAAAAAATACTCGAAGTTTTTTTGTAACTTTGCACCCGTTTTAAAATAGAAATGATGAAAGATATTTGTTGTATAGGACATGTAACCAAGGATAAGATTGTTACTCCCAACCGTACTGTGTATATGGCAGGCGGCACCTCTTTTTACTTCGCATACGCCATCAATCAGTTGCCCAAAGACGTGAGTTTCTCGCTCATCACGGCAATGGACCCTACAGAGACCGAACCTGTAGAGAAGATGCGCAAGGCTGGCATTGATGTCACCCTCAATCCATCCCGCAACACGGTGTTCTTCGAGAACATCTACGAGGAAGACCAGAACAAGCGCAAGCAGCGCGTGCTTGCCAAGGCTGATCCATTTACCGTCGAGCAGTTGGAGAAGGTGGAGGCCAAGGTTTATCACCTGGGCAGTTTGCTGAGCGATGATTTCTCGCCAGAGGTGGTGGAGTTTCTCTCCCGCAGCGGCAGGGTTTCCATCGATGTACAGGGCTATCTGCGCGAGGTGAGAGACGAGAAGGTTTATCCCATCGACTGGAAGGACAAGCTCGATGTTCTGAAGCACACCTATTATTTAAAGGTGAACGAGACAGAGATGGAGACCATCACGGGCTTGAAGGAGCCACGAGAGGCAGCCAAGCTCATCCATTCGTGGGGCGTTACCGAGGTAATCATCACCCTGGGCAGCGAGGGCTCGCTGATTTATGTGGATGATACCTTCTATGAGATTCCTGCCTACCCTCCTCACGAGGTGGTAGATGCTACAGGATGCGGCGACACCTATTCTGCCGGTTATCTCTACAAGCGATTGCAGGGTGCCAATCCTACCGAAGCGGGCAAGTTTGCCGCCGCCATGTGTACCATCAAACTGGAACATAACGGTCCGTTCAATCGCACTATAGAAGAAGTAGAGCGCATCATCCAATAAATCCCCCAAACAATTCTGCTTTTTTGAGAAGAAACCTCTCATTACAGATTGTTACTATTTATCGCAGCCCCCAAATAAGAAATAAAAAGCTTATTTGGGGGTTGATTTGTCTTATTTTCCGCTTATTTGTACCGAATACAGGTTCTTCATGAAAGAAAAAACCAAAATGAACCATTATGAACTTGCGTAGTTTCCCGTTTTTCACTATCTTTGCAAGCAATAAAAATAATAAACTAACAATTTAAAATACGGACAAAATGAAAACAATGAGACAATTAGGATTCCTTGCATGCAGCTTACTCACATTGGCAGCATGCTCATCAGGCAATAGCAGCGACCCTCTTCCATCAACTGGTCAGGAAAACAAAAAGTTGCCTATCAACATCAATACCTCTGTTAATACACGGGTCATCGACAATTCCTTTGAGCAAGGAGATGACATCGGTCTGTTTGTAGTCAACTACAATGCCGATGGTTCTGCCGGCACCCTCAAGGCTTCAGGCAATCATGTGGATAACATGAAATATACCTACAACGGCACATGGACGCCAGCCTCTCCTACCTATTGGAAAGACAACACCACCCATGCCGACTTCTATCTGTATTATCCATACACCGGCTCTATAGGTGATGTGAATGCCATGCCTTGGAATGTGAATGCAGACCAGAGCACCAGTGCGAAATATAAGTCTGCCGATCTTCTGATAGGCAAGACCACCAATGTGGCTCCTACCGAAACAGCCGTGAAGATTGATGCGAAGCACGTGATGAGCCAGATGGTTGTTTCTCTGAAACCGGGCAACGGATTTACAGAAGAATCGCTGGGCAAAGCCAAGATCAGCGTCAAGATCAACCGCTTGAAGACCCAGGCTACAGCCAATCTCGTTACCGGCAAGTTAACTGCCAAAGGCAATGATGCCGACCTCACTCCACTGAAGGAAGAAGGCAACAACTACAAGGCACTCATCATTCCACAGGCTGTAGGCGAAGGAAAACTCATCACCGTAAATGTGGATGGCAGAGACTACCAGTTGAAGAAAGCAGCCAACTTTACCGCTTTCGAAGCAGGAAAGAAACATAAGTTTACCGTAACCCTGAGCAAGACCAGCAATGGTGTGAATGTGAACATCACCAAGTGGGAAGACGACGGAATCGACTACGGCGGCACAGCAGAATAAAAAGAGCCTCGTCCTCTCTCTCCGTCATCGATGAAAAGAGTTATCTTCATCAATGAGATGACTCATTATCATCGATGAAATTATTCACTCTAAAACAAAGACAATATGAGAACAATTCATATTTCCAAGCCCACCTTATTATATTATATGGTGGCTTTGGTAGCCATGCTCTTCACAGGCTGTAGCGATGATTTCTTCGGCAGCAGCGAACAGCATGACAGCAACCGCATCCAACTATCGGGCGACATCGACCAGCTTGCCGTAACCCGCGTCAACGACAACGGTTTCTGCAATGGCGACGTAATGGGTGTCTATATCGTAGATTACGAAGGCAACAACCCTGGCACTCTGAAGGTTAGCGGCAACCGTGGCGACAATGTGCGCCACACCTTCGATGAGCCTAACTATAAGTGGAGTTCTGCCTACGACCTTTTCTGGAAAGACAAGCATACGCATATTGATGTGTATGGCTACTATCCTTTTGCCAATCCTGAGAGCATCGAAGACTATCAGTTTGAGGTGCAGAAGGACCAGAGTACTACAACGGCAGAGGGCGAGATGGGTGGTTACGAAGCGAGCGATTTTCTCTGGGGAAAGGTGCCCGATGTGGCTCCTACCACCAGTGTAATCCGTTTACCTCTTGCCCACCGCATGTCTAATGCCCGTGTTACCCTGATTCAGGGTTCCGGTTTTGCTGATGGAGAATGGGCGAATACCAAGAAGATTGTCTTGACAGCCAATGTGGCTCGCAAGGCAAGCATCAACCTTTCTACCGGCGAAATCAAGACAGCCGGAAGTGCAGAGAGCACCATGACCATCCCATCTCGTGTCAACGACGAGTGGCGCACCATCGTGGTTCCTCAAACCGTGGCAGCCGGCACTACCCTCTTCAGCATCACCATCGGTGGTGTGCCTTATAAGTTCGCTAAGAACGAGGCACTTACCTACGTGGCTGGCAAGATGATGAACTTCGGTATCAAGGTGGATAAGCAGGCAGGAAGCGGCGCTTATAAGCTTACTTTGGTAAGCGAAAGCATCACCCCTTGGGAGAATGATCTGGTAAGCCATGATGCAACGGCGAAGGAGTATGTGGTTATCAACTCTACTGCAGGACATCTGAAAGAGGCGATTGCTGCGGCAAACAAGGACTATACCAAGTTGAAACATCTGAAAGTTACAGGTACTATCAATGCATACGATTTCCATATTATGCGAGATAGCATGTTTTCCCTTTCAGCAGTCAACTTGAAAGAGGTAAGAATCAAAGCTGGATATGTAGATGGACTGCCAGGTGGTTACAACATCATGGGAGAAGATGACGAATTACCTACCAACTGCTTTGCCAACAAAAGTGTTTTAACCAATTTTGTTTTTCCAGACACCATTAAAGTAATAAAAGATAATGCTCTAGGCGCTTCTGGAATTAGCGGTTCGGTTAATATCCCTGAGGGTGTAGAAATAATCGAAGGTGGAGCTTTTGGAAATTGTCAAAACCTCAATGGCAGTTTATCACTACCATCTACTCTCAAAAAAATTACAGGTGTAAATACATTCTTATATGATAAGTTTGTATGTGAATTGAAATTACCAGATGGACTCGAGGAAATAGGAGAACAATGTTTCTTGGATTGTCCTGGTTTTTATGGCGAATTAAAACTGCCAAGTCATCTCAAAAAACTTGGTAAAGGTGCATTTAAAGGCTGCAAAAATCTTACAGGAAATCTCGAAATACCACAAACTTTAACAGCAATTCCTGCAGGAGCTTTCAATGGCTGTTGGTTTGGTGGAAATCTTCAACTTCATGATGGTATTAGTGCTATTGGCGACAATGCTTTTGCCAACTGTGGTTTCAGAGGAGAACTTATCTTACCAAAAGATTTACGAGCTATTTCGTCTGAGTGTTTCTACAATAACGAATTCTCTGGTGAGCTAAAATTACCGAAGAACTTGGCTAGTATTGGTGCAAAAGCCTTTGCTTACAACTGGCGTCTAATGGGAATCCTTGAGATTCCAGAAGATGTTGTCAATATTGGACCTGGCGCATTCGCACATTGTAGAAGTCTAGAGGGAGTTATTCTTCCAAGTAGTTTGGAGAGCATTGGTTATGAGGATAGCTACGGAGAAGACGGCGGTGCGTTCCAAAACTGCTTTGGTATTAACAGCATAGTTTGCAAGGGCACTCTACCTCCATACGTTCAGAATGGTGCTTTCAATGGCGTAGCCAAGGATAACTTCACTCTCGAAGTTCCAGAACCTGCCATCCAGCAATACCAGGCAGCACCAGGCTGGTGCGACTTCAAGCGTATCGCAGCCCACCACGAGCTCGTTTGCCGTCCATCTGTAGCCTGCGCTTTGAGCACGGAGCACAAGCAGAAACTGGTGATTAACGCCGAAGGCGAATGGGAAGTAGCCAGCAAGCCAGACTGGTGCGAGGTTTCTCCTGCCAGCGGCAACAAGAAAACAGAAGTTACCCTGACCATCAAGGGAATGGCTAAGAATGCCGATAGCCGTGATGGAAAGGTGGTGTTCCGACTGAAGGACAAAGACTACACCCACGAATGTAGCGTTACCCAGTATGGCTATGAATACGGCGAGGACGAATGGATTACCCTGCAGAAGGCTACCAAGGGCAATAAGGGCGGAATCAACATCGTTCTGCTCGGCGACGGCTTTAACGCCAAGGATATTGCCAGCGGAGGATACCTGGAGGACATCAAGCAGGAAGTAGAGTATTTCTTCGGTATTGAGCCTTACAAGACTTACCGCGATTACTTCAACGTCTATACCGCCATTCCGCTTTCTACGGAATCGGGCGTGGGTACCGTGAATACCATCCGCTACAACCGATTCAACACCACCTTTACCGGTGGCGTAGGCTTGAAAGCAGATTACGACGAAGTATTCAGTTATGCTCTGGGCGCTCCAACCGTCAACAAGAGCAATCTGAACCAGACGCTGATTATTATCGTTCCTAACTCTACCGATTATGGTGGCATCTGCCAGATGTGGCCAGACGGATCGGCAATAGCCTTCTGTCCTCAGAGCACCTATGGTTATCCGCTCGATACCCGTGGCGTCATCCAGCATGAGGCAGGCGGACACGGATTCGGAAAGTTGGGCGATGAGTACATTTATCACAATGCCTTTATTGATGCTTGCGGTTGTAGCTGCTGTGGACACGTAGATGAGTTCAACGCTGCCAAGTCGCTCGGCTGGTACGACAACCTGGAGCTTACAGGCAAGATGCACAGCGTGGGCTGGAGCCATCTGATCTTCGACGACCGCTACAGCGACATCGTGGATATTTACGAGGGAGGCTACATGCACAACCGTGGCGTCTTCCGCTCGGAACCGAACTCTTGCATGAACAACGATATTCCTTACTACAGCACCATCAGCCGTGAGAGTATTGTGAAGCGCATCAAGGCGTATGCAGGAGAAACCTACAGTTTCGAAGACTTCGTAAAGAACGACAAGCGAGATGCAGGAATCGTAGAGAGCCGTGTTTTCGGCGGCAATGGCGACCAGCGCACCGCAGGAACCTATCAGCATGCTCCTGTACTCCACAAGGGCAGTCCGCTGAAGATGGCAAAAGTGAGAAGGCATCGCTAATGGCGATAGCCAGGTTCATCATAGTATAGACCATTAAAATATAGAAAAATATGAAGAAACATATAATAAGATACGCAAGTTTTGCGTTGGCTATATTAGGAATGGTATCTTGCAGCGAAGAGCAGGAAACGGCTCTTCGCCCGCAGGATGCAAAATCCACACCGATGACTTTCCTGGTAAGCCATCCGGGACAAGCGACCCGTGCCACAGAAACCAGTTTTGAGCAGAACGACAGGATTGGTCTCTACGTGGCAGACGCAAAGGCGCAGCTGGAAATAGGAGGCAACCTGGTGAACAACGAGGCACTGACCTACGACGGAAGCAAATGGGCGGCAGCCCGAACCCTCTACTGGGATAAGGGCACCTATACTGCCTATGCTTACTATCCCTACATGGAAGATGTAAGCAGCATTACAGACCAGCCCTTCAGCGTAGTCCTGGATCAAAGCACCGCCAAAAGCAAGGAAGCCCTGGGCGGCTATGAGGCAAGCGACCTGCTCTTTGCCAGCAGCAAGAACATTTCGGCATCAGCCTCACCCATCCCTCTCAACTTCAAGCACATCATGAGCAAGCTCAAGATTCGCCTGATAAAAGGAGAGGATTTCGAGGGCGACATGCCTACCACGGCCCAGGTAACCATCCACAACACGGTGCCTACTGCCACCATCGACCTGCAGGCAGGAGTGGCAACCCGTTATGTAAAGGGAACCCGAAAGAGCATCATCGCCCATCAGGACGATGAAACCAGCTATTCGGCCATCATCGTGCCTCAGCGCATCGAAAACCGAATGCCGCTCATTGAGGTGGTGATGAAAGGCGTGAGCTATCTCTTCGAGAGCAAGTTCCAGTTTAAACCCGGAACCGAGCATCTCGTCAACCTCATCATCTCCGACAATCCGGACCAGGTGAAGATTGAAGTCGGTGGAGAAATTAAAAACTGGCAATAAGAATAAAAAATAATGAAGAAGACGGTAAGTATTTTATCCCTTCTGGTTCTCCTTCTTGGAGTTTGGGCGGCAGCATTATGGCTGTCGCCCTTCAATGCTTATAATGGGAGCAGCAAGGAAACCCGATACGGAGTACACGAAGGATTGGAACTGGTAGAACAGGAAAACGCCCAAGAGGGCAAGCGATATGTGGTGGAAGATGAAAACGGTAAAGAGCTGTTTGTCATCCACTTACGTGGTTGTCTGCTCGACACCCGCTATCGCAACGGGCAACTCCGATTCCGGGAGAAGAACACGAAAAGAGAAGGATACATAGACCGTCAAGGTGGTATTTTCCTGAATGAAAATGCCGGAGAATACAAATCGGCAGAAGACCGGAAAGACTTCGCAAATCTGACGGGAGAAAAGAAGGGAGAAATGGCTTCGGGAGATTATTCAGATCATCATTCCGGGGAATATTCAGGAGATTATTCCGGGGAAAGGAAGGGCTTGGCAGATAGACCATCCGCAGGAGACACAGAATCTACTGGAGGCACAGGCTCAACAGGAACCGCAGGATTTACTGCATCTGCCCAACCTGGCAGGAAGTCAAGTGCCCTCTCGCAGGTAAATCTCAAGACGATGGCTCAGAGCAATCCCTTCTATAGGGAAGCCTCAAAAATCATGCAGGGCAAACTGACTGAAACCGATGCCAAGCGCCGCCACACCATTCTGAACTACTGTGAGCATTTCCGCATTGCCTATACCACCAAGGACATTAATTTCCTGCGACAGGTGTTCAGCGACAAGGCGCTCATCATCGTGGGAAATGTGGTGAAACCTATCGCCAACGACGATAAATGCCAGGCAGAAAGCCGGGTTACCTTCGCCATCCATTCCAAGCGCGATTATCTTGCAAGGCTTTCAAAGGTGTTTGCTGCCAATCAGAAAATCGACGTCAGATTCTCGAGGTTCCGCATCATGCGCCATCCTACGATGGACGGCATCTACGGTGTAACGCTCAGACAGCAATACAAGAGCGACAGATATAGTGACGACGGCTACCTCTTCCTACTCTGGGATTTCAGAGATAAGTCGATGCCGCTCATCCATGTTCGCACCTGGCAGCCTGCCGGAACCGTCCATACAGGCAATGATGTGATTAATATTCAAGACTTTAATTTAGAATAAAAGAAAAATATGATGGGAGAAGTTAAAACCCAATGCCTGCAACTAGCCATGATTCTCTGGCTAGCCATTCCTTCTGCCCTTAGGGCACAGGAGTTTTCGGTGGCTAGTTTCCGCCAGCTGCCTAACGATGTGAGCGCCTTTATCAACAATGTGCGTGACCTGAACGATGAAGCCTGCGCCCTGATCAAGGTGGTGGCACCAGCCGACTTTGCCTTCTCCTCCCCTCTCGGCATCGTGAAGCGAAAGAACGAAGTGGGAGAAATCTGGCTTTATCTGCCAAAGGGAACCAAGACCCTTACCCTGAAACATCCCGAATGGGGCGTGCTGCGCGATTACAGGCTGGGCAAACCGCTGGAGAGCCGAATGACCTACGAGATGAAGCTCAACCTGCCCAAACCTCCCATCACGGAACTCCACGATACAATAGTAGAGATAAAGACCATCACCGACACCATCGCCATCGAGAAAGTGCGCCCCAAAATGCCACTCGCCTTCTACAGTCTGGCTACCCTTGCCCTGCACAAAGACGGCCCCTCTTACGGCATCTTCCTTGCCCTGATGCGCCGTCATGGTTTCTTTCTCCATGCCAGCAGCAACCTGAAGAGCATAGGAAGCACGGAGGGCAACTGCGATAAGGAAGGTTTTACCAGCGGCAGCAACATCAAACCGTATTATTCGGGCGAAACCCGCCACACCAACTATACACTTACGGCAGGAGCCATCCATCACATCACGCATGGCGTCTGCCTTTTCGAAGGCGTAGGATACGGCAAGTCGGCCACAGCCTGGCAACTGAGCGAGAGCGAAGGAAAAGGCTATCTGCTCAACGATGGACTTTCTGATAAAGGAGTAACCGCAGAACTGGGAGCCCTGGCTTCCTTCGGAAAACTCAGCATTTCAGCCTCAGCCATCACCATCGCCGGAAAGCAATGGCAGGGCAGCATCGGAATAGGAATCAAACTGGGGAAATCAAAAACCGGGAAATAAAGCCAAGAAAATAAATCCGGGAAAATAAGAATGAACATCAAGATGAAAAGTAAACTGATTATATATTTAGAAATGATACTGGCTTTTTTCACGGCATGCAGCAGTGAGAAACCCACCCATCTGGAGCCACATCTTACGACTCTTCCTGCTTCCGATATAACCCGAGGCGAGGCTATCCTGCACGGTTCGGTTTCGCTGGAAGGAGAAACCACCATGCCTGTTCTTACCTTCAGATATGGAGAAACAGAGGAAATGGCTCTCACTTCAAACCCTATCAGCCTTTCAGAAAACAGCTATCCAGCTGCAGAGGTTAAACTCTGCATGACGGGCCTGAAGGCAGGTACCACCTATTATTACATGCTGCAGGGAAATAATGGAAGAACTACGCTCAGCAGTAATCCGATGAATTTCACTACCCTGCCGAATGACAAGCCATCACTTACCGCTCCGCAGGTTTTGAGCTATGGTCCCTGCAGCATCATCGTGGGCTTCGACATTACATCAAACGGCGGTGAAGACATCACGGAAACAGGATGCTACTACGCCAAAGAAGGCAGCAGCAACGATACGCAGCAAAAAACAAAGGTAGAAAACTACCAGGGAGCCATCGGAACCCAGCAGGTAAGACTCAGCGACCTGCAATTTAACACCACCTATCGGATTTGGACTTATGCCAAAAACCGTGTGGGAGAAACCACAAGCCAAGCCATCACCTTCAAGACTACAGATGCCGTTAAACTGCAAGAAGCAGGCAAACTGAGTGCCCTCATGGGCAATCATCTCTACGAATATACCCAACTATCGATAGTTGGCGACCTGAACGGAGACGATTTAGTATGCCTGAGAACAATGGCAGGAAGAGACCTCAACAACGAAACGACAGCAGGAAAACTTGCCGACATCAACATGGCTGATGCGCACATCGTGGCAGGCGGAAGCGACTTCGGCCCCTATTACCGCCACACAGAAAATCAGGTGGTAGGACAAGGTCTCTTTGCCCAATGCAACCAGCTCAGACACATCATCCTCCCTTCTGATGTCATCAAGATAGAGAAAGATGCGTTTGCCTACTGCACATCACTTCAGGAGATAGAGATTCCAGCCTCTGTAAGTCAGATAATTCCATCAGCCGGTTGCACGGCGCTGGAAAGCATCCAGGTTTCGAAAGCCAACACCCACTACAGCAGTCTGGATGGAGTACTGTTTAATGCAGCCGGAACCGAAATTCTCTGGTTCCCGATGGGTAAGCAGGGCGACTACACCCTGACTTCCACCCTTTCAGGTATCAGCGATTATGCTTTCAAGGAATGCAGCATCACCTGCTTCATCTTTCCGGATAGTTTTTCGGAAATAGGACAGGGAGCGCTGATGAACAGCAAGGTGGAAGAGGTTTCTCTGCCCGCCCAACTCAAGCTGATTCCTACGGGCACCTTCCAGGGATGCACCCGGTTGAAGGTGGTAAGATTAGGCCAGAAGACTGAACTCATCTCAGATTATGTCTTCGATGGTTGTCCGCTCACCGACCTCTACATTGATGCCACTTACCCACCCGTATGCAATGCGAATGCCTTCAGCACCAAGGGCACCGATTTCCTTTCTACCTGCGTGCTCCACGTACCGGCAGGCAAGAAAAAACTGTATCAGTACAACAAAAGCTGGGGCAAGTTCAAGCACATCACAGAACAATAAAAGATTAAAAAATTAGGAAATAGTAAATATAGAAAAATATGAATACTCCGGAAATAGAAGAATTGAAATCACTCGTTGAGCAGAAATACGGCAAGCTGCTTGCCACCACAACCGACTTTGAGGAATTCTCGTTCTTCCTCGAAAGACATACAGGCTACAGTGTTTCTGCATCCACCCTCAAGCGACTCTACGGCTATGTGAATGATGACCATAAGCCTCGCATGATGACGCTCGATATTCTCTCGCAGTATATCGAGCACAAGAACTATATGGAGTTCAAGCAATGGCTGAAGACCAGTACCCGCTACAACTCCTCGTTCTTCAAGGCAAGCCAGCTGGTAAGCAGCGACCTGAAGAAGGGTGCGGAAGTAGCCATCGGATGGAGCCCCAACCGCATTCTGCGCCTACGCTATCTGGGCGAGAGTACCTACGAAATACTTGCCTCAGAAAACAGCAAGCTTGAAGCAGGCGATCATTTCGTGACCGGATGCTTCATCAAGGAGCAGCCGCTCTATCTGCCTTACATCGAGCGAAACGGCGAGCGTACCGCATCGTTCGTGGCAGGAAGAAACGGAGGTCTCACCCTTATCAGCATCATCAGCCAATGAAAACAGCATCAGATAAGTCAATAAACACAACGTCAGATAAGCCGATGAAGACAACATCAGGATTCACGGAAGATATCAACAAGGAGATGAACGTTGCCGAACCCCAGCCGGTGGAGTCTAAGTTCAGCAACCTCAGCCAATGCTACGTCTCCATCTCTGGGCACACCCGCATCTTCACAGCCACAAGATACGGCAAGCGCTACATGCTGAAATGCCTGAAGAACGACTACCTCTATACGCCCATCTACCGACAGGCATTGACCAAGGAATTCGAGATAGGTCTGCAGTTGGAGCACCCCAACATCTGCCATACCATAGGCATGGAAGAAGTGGAGAACCTGGGCACTACCATCGTGATGGAATACATAGATGGCGACACGCTGCAATATCTGATAGACCAGCAACTGCTCACGGCGGAAATGGCGCACAAGATAGCCCACGAACTGATGGACGCCCTGGAATACATGCACAACAAGCAGATGATTCATCGCGACCTGAAACCCGCCAACATCATGGTAACCCACAATGGCAAGAACGTGAAGCTCATCGATTTCGGACTTTCCGACAGCGATTCCTTCACCATTCTCAAACTGCCGGCTGGAACCTCGGGCTATATTGCCCCCGAACAACTCCTGCCGGGAGCCAAATCAGACCCTCAGGCTGACATTTATTCGCTGGGCATGGTGCTTCTCGACATGGCGAAGGCCACCCACGACAGGCACCTCAGGCAGATGGCAGAAGTATGCATAAGCCGCGACCTGAGCATCCGTCCCAAGAGCATCCGCGAGGTAAGAGAACACAAGTATGAATCGCCCCTGCTAAAGGCAGGCGGCATCGTTCTCGGCATCATCGCCCTGCTGCTCATCAGCCTCATCGCCTTCACCTATTATCATAGGGCGCAGTCAATAGAGAAGCAGAATGTGCCGACAGAAACCGACCAGAATGCTTCGCCAGATGATAACGCCAACGAGATTCAGGACTATCAACTCTGGCAAAGATGATGGTCAAGATGATGGAAAAGAGAAGAAATCTCCATCATTTCCAATTAAAAAGTGATAGTTTTTAAATATAATTATCCTATAATCTTCTTATTTTTGCCTGAATTGGTGTAACTTTGCAACCAGTTATGGAACAGATTTCACCAATTCAGGCATTGTTGCAGCAACGCACCCTGCTCCAGCTGGAGTATTACACCGAGAAGGAAGCCTTCCGCAAGCTCACCGAACAGATGGGCATGCAGCGCAAGGTGAAACGAGGTGATGCCTGGTTCCCGCTACAGGTGGGAAAAAGCTTTTATAATTCGCTGAACCAAACAGCCATCGAGGTATTCCGTACCTCGGATCAGGATATCGAACACAATTTTGAGTTCGGTCGCCCCGTCATGTTCTTCAGAGGTGAAGAACATATCAAATACTTTTCCTTTACCGGCACCGTAAGCTATGTGGATGGCGACAGAATGGTGATTACCGTTCCCGATTCAGCCCCGCTGCTCGATTTACAGCAGTCCACGGACCCTATCGGCGTACAGTTATCCTTCGATGAAACCAGCTACAAACTGATGTTCGAGGCTTTGGATAGAGTGATGAAGGCGAAGAACAACCGTCTGGCTTATCTCCGCGACTTGTTCTATTCGAATCAGAAGGCGGGCAGATTCTCGTTTGCCCCAATGAAGTTTCCTTGGCTCAACCCTACCCAGGAAAGGGCCGTAAACGAGGTGCTTTGGGCAAAGGACGTGGCGATTGTTCACGGCCCTCCGGGAACCGGAAAGACCACCACCCTGGTGGAAGCCATCAACGAAACTCTGATGCGAGAAAGCCAGGTGCTGGTGTGTGCACAGAGCAACATGGCTGTGGATTGGATTTCAGAAAAACTGGTAGATAGAGGCATCAACGTGCTCCGTATCGGAAACCCTACCCGTGTAAACGACAAGATGCTGGGCTTCACCTACGAGCGCCGCTTCGAAAGCCATCCCGACTATCCGCAACTCTGGGCCATCCGCAAGGCTATCAGAGAATTAAGACAGAACAGAAAGAAAGGCAGCGAGAACTATCATCAGAAGATGGATAGGTTGAAGAGCCGTGCCGCAGAAATAGAAATCCGCATCAATTCTGAACTCTTTGGCGAGGCGCGTGTCATCGCCTGCACCCTGGTGGGTTCTGCCCACCGGTTGCTGGAAGGCATGAAGTTCGGCACCCTGTTTGTCGACGAGGCAGCCCAGGCCCTGGAAGCCGCCTGCTGGATTCCGATGAGAAGAGCGAGCCGAGTGATTCTGGCAGGCGACCACTGCCAGTTGCCGCCTACCGTAAAGAGCATCGCAGCCTTGAGAGCCGGATTGGGCAAGACGCTGATGGAGCGCATTGCCGAAAACAAGCCCGAAGTAGTGACCCTGCTGAAGATTCAGTATCGCATGAACGATGAAATCATGCGATTCTCCAGCGACTGGTTCTACGGGGGTAAGGTGGAGAGTGCACCACAGATTAAATACCGCAGCGTATTGGATTACGACCATCCGATTACGTGGATTGATACTTCCGACAAGGAACCGGCAGATACGATAGAAGAAGGCGAAGATCTGAACTTCAAGGAGCAGTTTGTAGGCGAGAGTTTCGGAAGAATCAACAAGGCAGAGGCAGAGCTCACCCTGCTCACTCTGGCGGAATACTTTACCAAGATAGGCAAGCAGCGAGTATTGAACGACAGCATCGACGTGGGCATCATCTCACCTTATCGTGCCCAGGTGCAGTATCTGAAGAAGCTCATCAAGAAGTATGAATTCTTCAAGCCTTACCGCCGCCTCATCAGCGTAAACACGGTGGATGGCTTCCAGGGGCAGGAGCGCGACGTGATTCTCATCTCCCTGGTACGTTCTAACGACGAGGGTCAGATTGGTTTTCTGAAAGACCTTCGCCGCATGAACGTGGCGATGACGAGAGCCCGAATGAAGCTCATCATCCTGGGCAACAAGGATACGATGACCCAGCATCCTTTCTACAAGAAACTGTGGGAATATGTGGAGGCAATCAATAATGATGAATAAGATGGGAAAGCGGTTGTCATGAACGTAATACAAGGAAAGTTCGTGTAAAAAATGTATGCACACGATAAAAGTTCGTGTAAAAAAGTGTATGTATGCAAGGAAAGTTCGTGTAGAAAAGTGTTGAAAACATTTGGAAGTTCGTGTAAAAAAGTGTATCTTTGCAACCGACAGAGCTGTTTAAACATCATAACAGCAAGTTATTAACACCATTAACAACTTCAAAATGTATGTAAGGATGAAAAGAACGATCATAGAACAATTAAAAGCATGGAAAGAGAGCCTTTACAGAAAGCCCTTAATCTTATCAGGAGCAAGACAAGTAGGCAAGACTTATATCCTCCAGGAGTTTGGGAAACAGGAATATGACCACGTTGCCTACATCAACTGTGATGGAAACTCTGAGATTGCCAACATATTTGCAGAAGATTATGATATGAAGCGAGTCCTAATGGTTATCGGAGCCATTAGCAAACAGCCTATAATCCCTGGCAAAACGCTTATCATTCTGGATGAAATACAAGAACTTCACAAGGGACTTTCCTCGCTGAAGTATTTCTGTGAAAATGCACCAGAATACCATGTGGCTGTAGCAGGTTCACTTTTAGGCGTTGCCATGCACCAAGGAGAATCCGCCCCAGTGGGAAAGGTTGATATCATTCGACTCTACCCTATGTCTTTCGAAGAGTTTCTTATGGCAAAAGACGAAGAACAGTTGCTGAACATATTGAAAAGTAAAGACTGGAAGACCATCACATTACTTCATGATAAACTCATCAAGATATTAAGAGAATATTATTTTGTAGGGGGAATGCCTGAGGCTGTGAAAACTTATCTTGCAACTAACGATGCAAATCTCGTCAGACAGGTTCAGAACAACATTCTCACCATTTATCGTAGTGACATGTCGAAGCATGTCAGCCCAAATGAAGCCACTCGCATCAGCATGGTTTGGCAATCCATCCCTTCCCAGCTTGCCAAGGAAAACAAGAAGTTCATCTATGGAGCGGTGAGAAGCGGAGCACGAGCCAAGGATTTTGAGATGGCAATACAATGGCTGGTGGATGCAGGTCTCACCTATCGCATTTCCCGAGTAAGAGAAGTTGGAATGCCTTTGAAGTTTTACGAAGACCTCAATGCCTTCAAGCTGTTTCTCCTGGATGTCGGCCTCCTGGGTGCGCTGAGCGAGATGGAACCTGCCCAAATGCTCATCTCCAACAAAGCCATGACGGAGAGCAAGGGGGCGTTCACGGAAAACTACGTCCTTACCCAACTATTATGTCAACAGGACATTTACACCTATTATTATAGTAGGGAAGACGCTCGCTTGGAGATAGACTTCCTTGCCCAGCACCAAGGGGTGATAACTCCGATAGAGGTAAAAGCGGAAGAGAACCTGCGTTCCAAGTCACTTCGCGCCTTCTTTGACACCCATCCCGACTTGCGAGCCATCCGCTTCTCCATGTCGCCATACAAGGAGCAAGAGTGGATGAAGAATGTCCCATTGTACGGGGTAGAGGAGAGTTTCTAGGAACTCTTCTCACAATACTCCCTGAACTTTGCCTTAGTCATGGTAATACCAATGAGTCTATTAGATAACGCAACAATAACAACAAAATAAAAAAATCCCGAAGTGAAAAACAATAAACTTCGGGAAGCTATCGTTATTTTTTATAGGAACAAGAAATATCTATAAACATCAAAAAAACGACTAACATTTTAAAACTTTAAAGTATGAACAAAAAAGTACTTGGTACATTTGCAGCCATGCTTATTTCTCTTTCTACCGTACAGGCACAGAGCGAAGACATGGCAACCTTCCGCACATGGGCACAGACACCACCTATGGGCTGGAATTCCTGGGATTGTTACTATTCATCAGTAACAGAGAAAGAAGTAATGCAGAACGCACAGTATCTTGTGGACCACGACTTCGTGAAACATGGTTGGGAATACGTAGTCATCGACATCCGCTGGTATTGCAACCATCCATCCTTGGGAGGCGGCAACTACAACCAGAAAGGCACGCAGGGCTACGTGCTCGATGAGTATGGTCGCTACCTGCCATCTCCTACCCGTTTCCCTTCTGCCATGCAGAATGGAAAAAACGAAGGCTTTAAGGCTCTTGCCGACAAACTGCACTCCATGGGATTGAAATTCGGTATCCACATTATGCGTGGTGTACCTAAATCGGTGGTAGGAAGCAACAAATACAAGCTGAAAGGCAGCGAATCTACCGCATGGTCGAAAGTCTATAACGGTACCACCTCTCCTTGCACCTGGCTAAAGGATAATTTGCTGGTACAGGACAACGAATTCGGTCAGCTCTACTATAACAGCATCATGGACCTCTATGCCAGCTGGGGGGTTGATTTTATCAAGATTGACGATCTCTCACGTCCTTTCTACACCGACGAAATTCACATGATTCGTAAGGCTATCGACCAAACAGGTCGCCCTATCGTGCTATCCCTCAGCCCAGGCAAGACCCAATATCAGTATGCACAAGAATGTCTCGACAATGCCAATATGTGGCGAATGATGGATGACCTCTGGGACAACTGGAGTTCTGTAGATGCCGTATTCAACGAAGCTGATGTATGGAGCAAGTACGTACGCCCAGGCAACTATGCCGACTGTGACATGCTCCCACTGGGGCAGATAGCCATGACCATCGCAGACCCAGGCTACACCAACGCAGACAAAGGTCGCTGGACCCGACTGACTGAAAACGAGCAATTGAGCATGATGAGTCTTTGGGGAATCTGCCACTCTCCACTTTTCTTTGGTGGTGAAATGACCAAGAACGATGACTTCACCAACTCTCTGCTCACCAACGAAGAATACCATCAGATGCACAAATACGGACAGAACGCCCATCAGGTGGAGAACAACGAAGACAATGGACAGGTGGCATGGACCTCTACAGACCCAGCAACAGGCAACAAATACCTGGCACTCTTCCAAAGAGACAACACCCGTTGGGTAGTAGGCGGAAAAGCCTTGTATAAATCTGAAACCGTGGCTTATACCACCGACGGTCATGCCGTGGATGTAGATATCGAATGGCCACAAGGCAGCAAAACCCTGGTTCTCGTAGTAGATGATGCAGGCGACAACTGGAATTACGACCATGCCGATTGGCTGAACCCTACCCTGGTATTAAGAGATGGAACTGAAGTGGAACTTACCGGTAAATACAAGACCCGCGATTACACCAAATCTTATTTCAACAAGATTGTGGAAAACAAGAACGTGTCAACAGGTGGCAAAATGAAAGTACTCGGCACCACCTACGACCGCGGCTTCTCTGCAGATGCCAATGCAGCCCTCTTCTTCACGATTCCTGATGATATGGATGTAGTACGCTTCAAGGCGAAGGCTGCCGCAGACGATTCCGGCATCGTTCAGACCAACTCTACAACCTCCATCCGCTTCATGGTATTCGACCAGAATCCTCTGACCAGCGAACAGAACAACTACGCAAGTCATACTGGTTTGATTTCCCGTACAGGCACCAAGAGCATGATGCAGGAATTTGATATTGCCGATGCCGAACAGTTGAAGATTGTAGTTAGCGATTGGGGGGATGGTTTCGCATACGACCGTGCCAACCTCATCAACCCTGTGCTGATAGACGAGGAAGGCAATGAGACATCCCTCACCACCCTGAAGCACACCTCATATTCATCTTCATGGGGCTCACTCCATGTAAACCAGAATGTAGAGGGAAGAACGCTCACCGTGGAAGGCAAGACCTACGAGACGGGACTTGGCATGAACGCTCAGTGTACCCTCATCTATAACTTGCCAGCAGGACACAAATACAAGAAGTTCCGCGCATTGTGCGGTTACGACAGCAGTTGCGACACCGATAATCCGAACTCATCAGGTACAACTATGGACTTCCAGTTCTACGTAACGAAGAATGCCGGTTACACCTTCGATCTCACCAAGATTGGTTATGGAGCAAACGAATCTGTTCCTGTATATGACATCTGGCAAAAGGAGTACCTGGGTACAGCCACTGGCACTATCACCGCAAAGGTTCCAAGCCATGGTGTGAAACTCTATCGTCTGGGCGACAAAGTTGCCTCAGGCATCAACCAAGTTACAACTTCGGATAAAATAAAGGGAAATGCCAAAGGCAACAATGTATATTACAATTTGGCAGGCCAGGCCGTAACGCCTAACACCAAGGGTATTTACATTCGCAACCACAAGAAGGTAGTGGTTAAGTAATGAGAAAAAGATAATATCCAGATATAAAGAATAGGAGGAAAATGAAATAGGTTTTCCTCCTATTTTCATATGCCATCCGATGCTAAAGCCACTGGTGAGGTTTCTTCCTTAGAAACACTCAGTTTCTTTACTAGAAACTCATTGTTTCAATAATGGAAACTGGGAGTTTCCATTATTGAAACTGATTTGGATGTTTTTGGGGGTGATTCTGCTTGTGATTCTGCTGTTTTTTAGGGTGATTCTGCCTACCATTTCTTATACCTGAAGATATTCAAGTACACTCTCCCAATTAGGAAATTCTTCACTTCCAAAGCGAAGCCATTTTCCCTTGAATCCACTTGTTCCATGTTTTCCCCTATCATCAATGATATAGTCACCTCTGAGTAGATTCTTGTGGTGAGAGAGAATGAGACGCTTACAATAATACTTGTCCAAATATCTATTTATCCATTCCACCTTGTCTGACCATGTGGTTGGATTACTCCAAGGAGAGGTTGAAAGGATATAAACATCGTATTTACCACTTTGTTGTAATTGATGCATAGCCTCGACTGCACCTTTTACTGGTGGCAGATAAGAAACGATATGAGGTACGTCTCTGTATCTTCCTGCATATTCCTTACGGAGTTCAACACCTATCAGTTCCAACCCAGCATGGAAATCCATAAGCACACCGCCCATATCAACATAAACTATCTTCCTAGCCGTTGTTTTCTTTGGATCATACATATCCTGAGACTCATGCCCATTACGTGAGGTTGCATTATAATTCTCTTTCATACATTTATTTTATTAGTTTTTTCATGTACTCAAAATCATGAGTCTGCCTGAAAGGCACTATGAATTCGAGTTCAGAATTGACCAGGCAATACACCGCAGGATAAAAATCCGTTCCTACGAAGTCATCACTATCGAAATAATAGGTTTCCTTGTGATAAATCCACTTCAACATACCATATCCTTCAGCATCATGCTCAACCAATTCTATTCCATATTCTACATTCTTCTGTTCCAGGGCCTTCTTTCGCTGTTCATCCTTTCCTATCAAAACGCCCCTGAAAATGTCGGCGAAATCAATATCCTTGTCTTCTATCAACAGCTGACCATTCCGCACCAGGATACGCTGCTTCCCGGTCTTGACATTCACCAATACCAGCGTATGATTCTGTCTTCTTTCCAGCTTCAACACCGTCCAGGTTCGGACAATACCCTTCTGCTTTCGGGCTCTTTCCGCTTCCTTTCTCCAATCCCTTACAGCCTTCAAATGCCTGCGTACCTTTTCTGAAGTCATGGAGTAGATACGAGGAACATTACCCATGTATGTCAAGGTTACGCCATACGAATTGATTTTTCCTGTTTTTCTGTTTTTCGCTTTCCAAGCCATAAAACATTTATGGTCGCTATTTACCGTAACAACAGGCTCTTCTACCACCTCCATGTATTCTACGGCAAAGAAGAAGCGATCTATGGTCTTCGCGTACTTGGTGCCCACATGAAAATCAATGAGCTGCCCATCAGCACCTTTTATACTTATCTTGCCCATACCAGCCATTTTATCTTTAATCGTCTAGACATTTTCTATTTCTATTTTCATCGTTTTTCAGTTTATCATGACTTGACATGTTAATGTTTTGACAGCCATTCTACAACTTCATTCACGATGCTGTTAGCAAAATCCTTGGAGCTATGCGTTGGCTCATCCGGTCTGTTGATGAATACCGCCAGGGCATAGCGAGGTTTTTGGGCCGGGAATACTCCTACGAAAGACATTTCTGCCGGTGTATGTTTGCCACTTTCAAGTTCCTCGCCTTGATAATCACCATAAATGCCAGCCAATTCAACTTTCTTGGGAGCATAGGCAGCCTGTATGCCATCCCCTTTATTTAAGCCAACCAAGACTTCCTGCAGATATTTACGTCCCAAAGGCATCATGTCATGAGGCTCCTCTGTAACCGAATCACCTTCCAAAGTAGGAAAAATCAGAACGTTCTTCTGATAAACACTATTCAGGATTGCAGCCAATTCCATAGCACTGGTATGCTTTTCTGCACTTGTTATATTCTTCCAGATACCAAAGGCAGCATCGCCACGGTTTACCAGGAGAATCTTGAACATCGCTACATTCGATTTATGCGTCAAAGCCTGGCGGCAAGTCATCACACCATATCCTCCAGATTTCCAGTTATGGTCACGGATACTGATGCTGTCACCTATATTATATACGCCACCGCACAAATCAATCTTGTCTTTGAGCGAACCATCAATATCTGCCAACATCGGCGTAACACCAACAAGCGTCAATATGCGATGGCTACATGCTTGCTTCAACAACTTGCCATCAGCATAACCATCTCCATCTTTCTCCAATGCCACCCAAGTCTTCAATCTTCCTGTTTGTGCATCAATAACGGCAATCTGTCCGTATGTGCCGTTCAACGCCTTCAATCCTCCAGATAAAACCTCCTGGCATTTCTGAGTCATCACACTATCTATCGTTGTGCATTCATCAAGCTTGGCCACATATTCGGGATTATCCATCCACATAGCTACAGTTTGATTATCTTCTCCCACCACTCCTATGGTACCACGCTCAATGCCTCTCTCTACATAGAAATAGAACACCTCGATACCATCTTCTGATACATAACGACGAGAGAAACCCGCAACGTCCAAATCTATCTCCGTCACATTTTCATGCTTCTCCAAGTCATAGATACCCAACTTGCCATCCTTTGAAACAATGGCAAACCTGGTTACGCTGCAAGTATCTATCCGATTGCACTGCTCCAAAGGTACTTGGGTAACATGCTTCTTGCCCAAAGCCTCATCAGCACCAAGGGTATCGACTGCAGCCTTCACTTGAACAAGGGATAATTGTCCGAACAAGGCTAAAACTATTGAGAGTAAACCCAACTTAATGTATTGATTTTTATAATTATATTTCATACTTTCTTCTTTTTTAATTCTTCCATTCTATGTTCCCATGCCATTTGCAATTCCTGCTGTTTGGGAGCCAGATACGTTTTGGCATAACTGAGAATATCATATTCTGCGGCATCTTCACCATCACCATCAGCCTCTTCTTCGAAGTTGCAGGTAATCATAAAACAAGTCTCAGAAACTATCGGATCGAAACCTACACTATACCGCACCCTGTTTTCTTTGGCATTCAACTCCTTACAGAACTCACGAGCCTTGCTGGCCAGCATGTCATCCACCTTAACTGCCCCAACAAGCGAAATGGCAAAGCCATCAACACCCCAGGAAAAGACCTTTATGATACCCTCGGGCAATCTGATATAGGTTTCTCCTATCCCCTCCTCTCTACTTCCGGAGAAATAGTAGGGCAATTTTTCTTCCTTTGCCAGCAGCATGCCAAGCAACACATAAGAATGTCGGCTTCGAATATCTTTCTTATAAGCACGCTTTTGAAACAGACTGTAAATCCAGGCACACCCCATGCTTTGAGCTATGCTTACAACGCAGAACCATATTTCCCATGAATCCATAACAATACCTTTCTTTAAGTAACTGTTCAAAATTAATTTTATAAATATGAATAATTCACGAATAAGTTCG
>USJX01000017.1 GCA_900555035.1 uncultured Prevotella sp. | reverse complement strand
TTCAAGCTCTTTACTGCAATTGAGATTGCCATTGAGATTGCTTGCGGATTTTAGGGTCTAAAGATGCCCTTCTATAACGCATATTTTCATGCGAAAAGTTGAAGTTCCACTGGCTCTTGAACAAAATATCATTCTTTGCATCTTCTACTACCTGCCAGGAAAAGACCGCAAACGGCTTATGCGCATCAGCATGAATTTCATACTGATAGCTATTAGCCACATCTATCGTTGAAAGATAATCGGTAACTGATGGCAAGACACCTAATTCATGCTTAGCTTCAGTTCCCCATCCTGCAAGTTGGTCTAGACGATAAAGACTATTCTCTTCATGAGAATACTTCTGCTCATAACCATATTGAACAGCTCCCCACAACTTATCAGAAAAATTGAAGGAGTACCCCAAGCCCCCATGATAACGATACCCTTTAGAAGACCAAGGTGCATAACGGCGACGATAATCATTATTTCCTGCAACATTGCCAGAAGCATAGTCAAGGCTATAAATGCTATATCCTTCATCATCTTTACCAAACACATCACCACCAAACTTAAGCTGCAACATATCTCCAGCTTCATTTACGATGAAATCACAACTATAGTCCAATGATGCAAGCCAACTCTTCAAGTCATTCAGGCTCTTACTTTCCACCCTGTTTATCAAGTTCTTATACAGCTCACCTGTTGAAATCGGGAAGAGACGATTCCACATCTGTTCCTGATTTTCCCAACTTTCAGCCATCAGAGCTGAATAAAAGATGGAATTCTGCTTACGGCGAGAGTAATTGGCTTTTTGGTCAATTGTCATATAGCATTTAGATTCTCTGCCACCAGGAGTCAACGTCAACATGTTGTTCATATTGAGATAGAAATTACAATACTTTGCTTCATTCATAGAACGCTCGTATGTATCCCCCGATGACAAGAAGTTGGTGCGATACGCATTCGTTTCCTCATGATTATCATAATGAGTAAGATCGGCATTACTCCTTAAGCGGAATCGGTTGAATCTATCATCCACATTCAGGTTCACTCCCACCTTCTTTGTTATTAATCTAGACATCGGCAGTTTATCCGGTGTCCAGTCAGTGCCTTGCATCGGAGTAGTATAATCATTCATGTTATTCATATTGCCAAATATTGCTAACTGCGAATGATCGGTGGAACGCAAAGCAAACAAGCGCCCTAAATACAGGTCATCATTTGCCATACCAGCATCCACATTGCCCAACCAACCAATATTATATTGTTTCTTCAGGTTGACATCCATCACATATTCATCCTCCTCAACCTTTCGTTTGGCAAACAGATTCAGGTCAGTTTTCTTTTCATATACCTTGATGGAGTTTACCGCGTATGTAGGCAAGTTCTGCAAGAGTACCGTATTGTTACCCTTGAAGAAATCCTTGCCATTAAGCAAGAGGCTCTCCACAAAACGTCCATTGACATAAATGCTGCCATCCGACTTCAATTCCGCACCAGGCAGTTGCTTGATGAGTGCATCGAGCATGGAGCCTTCGGAAAGTTGGAAGGCATCAGCATTATACACCAGCGTATCACCCTTGTGATAGAATTTCACCTTGGTAGCCGTGACTGTTACTTCATTCAACTGCAATTCATCATCCAGTTTTTTCTTCTTACGTAAGAAAATGGTAGGAAGATAACGGGTGTTCACTCGTTTGCTAGCCTTTACGTCAAAAGAAATACTTTGTGGCACATAGCTATCATGCTCAACTTTAATGGTATATTTCCGATTGTTAGTTACCCGAAAGACAAAGCCACCATCATTTTGATTCAACCTGCTATTAGAAGTTTCCACCTTAACAAGGTTTCCATCATCATCCATCAGACTAACCTTTGCATCATTTATAGCAGTATGAGTAACAAAATCTTCGACCCATCCCCAGTATTCCACAGTTTTTTCCTTATCTTGGGCAACTACAGACATTGCCCAAGATAACACCAGAATAAACAGTATAACTTTGATATACTTCATGATTACATTTGTTTGTTATTAGCTTACATTATTATTTCGTATCTGCAAATTTATGGAAAAATTGTCAAATAACAAAATTTTGGTTCGTGATAATATCCACCAAGAATCCACCATTACATTTCTATTTCATCATAACTCCCTGTTATCATGAGAATCAAAAGCTTTAAATATTCAGTAAATTACTGAATAAAGTAGAGGCTCTTTTATCGTCAAACAGCTTTCGATTTATTTTTTGCTTAGCATTACTTACGTTTTTGGTTGTTGTATTGATCAAAAATGCAATGGCTGTATTATCCATTCCCAGGTAAGCTAAGATACAAATCTGAAACTCTTGAGGACTCAACTTTCCCTTCCTTATTCTTTCAAACAAGAGAGGTTTATATTGCAGTAATGCATCATATAATTCTTGCCAATCTTCTTCCGCTGGATCGATATGATTTCTCTTTGGCTTCGACATTTCCATAAATCTTACTACAATATCACTTTCCATCAACATCTTCTCCTTGTCTAGCAAATTATACTTTTCGTATTTTTCCCTATACTCTCGAAGGATATCCTGCAATGCGGCAATTTCTTCTTGCTTCTTGTGGATAAAAATGTCTTTATTCTCTTGTAACAAACTCAATTCCTCACTAGCTTTCTCTAGTCTTTGGTTTACTTTTGCTATTTTTTGAGACATCCGGTTCTTCATTCTCTTGTATTTCCCAACAAGAAAACCCAAACTGCACAATACCATAAAACAGATAAACATCCATAGATACTTGTTTCGCTCTTTATGTAATATCTCCTCGTCAATCTTTTTCTGTAATCTGGTATAATCGTATAAAGAGGCTGCCTGAACAACTGCGTTAGCCTGAGTTCCGTTTAAGATTTCATCCATTTCCCGCTCACAAAGAATTGAATATTTCCGTATGGAATCAACATTCAGGCGCATTCTATAGACAGACAACAAACCTTGCGCAGTTTCGAATCCAAAGCCATAACGACCTAACTTACGATAGTAATATTCAGCTGAGTCTATCTTATTGACTCCCAAGAAATACATCCCTTTGGCCTTATAATAATGTTCACGTCCAGCAAGTATGTTATCTTCTTTATCAAATAAACCCGATTTCTTCTCATATAAATCCATATAATAACGTGCTTGCTGATATTGGGTACGTTGCAAATAGACGTAAATAAGTGTAGGGAGCACCTGTGCTGCATCTTGATTCAAGCCATGCTCTTTATACAATCTGTAGCATTTCTGTGTTAATCCTATAGCTTTCAGCGTATCACCCAAATCATAATATTCACTTGCTATTAAATCAAAACCTTGAATATAACTTGCTATATCTTTAGCTCGAACTGCATAATAGCTATATCTTTCATAACATTCTATTGCTTTTACATGCAAATATTGACTACGAAAAATATCAGCCATCTGCCCATAGATACTGAATAAAGTTACATAATCACAATCCTTACTCAACGTATCAGCATACTCTACTGCCTTTTTATAGCTCATCATGGCTCTTGGTGCCTCCTTTTGGTCACGATACACACATCCCATTAGATAATAAGCTTGCATTTTCTCATTATCACTTCCTTTACTATCATAATAATCCACCACCTCTTGAAATATGGAATCAGTAGGCATAGATAGATAAAGTTTGTTCTGCGCCTTAGCCATCAGCAGCCGCTGCTTCATTACCACCTTACGAGATGCATTCCCCATCTCCAAAGAATCAAAACGGCACAAACTATCATAGGCAGCTTGCGGATGGAGTTCCATCAAGCTGTCTATAACCTGTAATCTCTGCATTTGTACCCGATTTCCGGTACACCCTACTAATATATATAATAAGGTGAAGAACACAGAATATCTCAACAATATGAGTTTTCTTCTCTTCATTTTACTATTTTTAATCTCTAAAATACCATCCATTATATGAACAAGTCATCTAGTGTTACTGATGCCCGGAATATATCGGAGTATTCATTACTCACCAGTTCGGAATTTCCCACATACGTAAGAAGGAATGTCTTGGCAGGGTTTTTTTCTTCCAAAGCCTGCAAGCGGCTATTCAGCACCTGAGCATAGCCCTTGGTCACAGTATAAGGAGCCTTATAAAATTTCATCTCGCAAACATTCACTGCATCATCAGCCCTGTCTATCAGCAAGTCAATCTGCATGCCATCAGCCTCCTCGCTTCCTTTCACTATAAGTGAAGATTCCTGCGAAGACACGGCACCAATATGAAGAGCATATTTTATCTGCGAAATATGCTGCAAACAAACCTCCTCGAAAGCAATGCCACGCCATGAGGCTATGTCGCTTTCCTTCAAATGCTGTTGCCAGTAATCTGTTTGATTTACAGCCTTCTTCTCCTTAAAATGAAGCCAGAACCAGCAAAAGGAATCAATAAGCTTATAATACTCCTCTCGCTGACTGAAACCGAAAGGAGTATATTTCACCACAAAATCACTACCCATCAAGGCTTTCAACATCTTGGTAAAATCACCATTCGGATTCAAACCGGTATGCTCTGCTATCTCCTTACGGGTGAAACCTGCATGCCGGGTACCCAAAAAGCGGATAATCTTCATACAGTCTTCGGCATTATCAAACACAGAATTGAAAAGCCTGTCAAACTCATCCCCTAACTTCGCATTGCGGACAAAGAACAAGGCATCTATGTTCTGAGCCAGACTATAGGAAGGATTAAAGAAATTCATATAGAAAGGAATTCCGCCCATAATCATATAAGCCTGCGTAATATTATAACGGGACATTCTGATGCCACGACTCTGATAAAACTCCTCGCATTCTTTCAATGTAAACGGCGATAGTTTGATTTCGCCTGTCAAACGGCCATATAATCCTCCTTTATTATTGATTAGATTATCAAGCATCCAGGAGGTGGCAGAACCACAGACTACGAGCAACAGATTATGACGCATATTGCCCCAACCATTCCAGAAAGCCTCTAATGCCGTAAGAAAACCGGAACGCGCCGTATCCATCCAAGGCAACTCATCGATAAACACTACCTGGCGGGAGCCATTATCGCAAGTTTCCAAAAAACGTTCCAGCAAAAAGAAAGCTTCCAGCCACGACTTAGGTTGCGCTATATCCTCCATGCCTTGACGAAGAAGCGAGAAATAGAAATTCTGTAACTGGTCTTTCAAGGTTACCTTTCGGCGACGGTCGTAAGGCGACAATCCGGTATGATGAAACACCATATCATCGTGAAACACCTCATCTATCAAGAATGTTTTACCAACACGGCGACGACCATACACAGCCACAAACTCAGCCCTACCACTTTCGTAGTAACGCTTCAGCTCTGCTATTTCCTTTTTTCTACCTATTATTTCACACATAATCAAACCCAATTAGTTGCTGCAAATATACTACAAAATTTCGGAAACAGCGAAAGAAAATAGCGTTTATTTCGCTACGAAACCGCTTTTTTGCCGTTCGTAGCGGAATAAACGCTATTTTAACTCCGTTTTAACACTTCAGTTCCATACTCATAGAGTATTTAGAGCCTACTTGATTTGTTTACAAACCTAAGGTATTGAGTGTGAGTTTACCTTATGTCAAATCCTAGAGACTATTATCTATAAAAGAATCTAACTCTTTACACTGCTTATAATACGTATGCACTTCCTTTATAGAACAAATTTTTGACATCATATATTTATTACATAGCACTTCGAGAGAAGAAGATGTTTGAGCCAATGCCATCAAATTACTTTGGAAAGCCCGAAGAGGCTGCTCTTTGATATCAATATCCGTTACTATGATATACGCAAGATTATCTGAACTGCAAAAATTTACATTGGATGCATAATCATTGCAGATATCTATACTATCTTTCAACTTTTTGATGAAATATATGACATTAATTCACTGGCAACTTTCATTTCAGTTTCCCCCTTACTTCATCCACGTTCATGATTTGATTCAAAGGCTCAGCCAAAGTAAGAAATACCTGGTTCAAGTCATCAGTAACCTCTTTCATGCTTACCATATCATCTTTGCCTGACTCAGCCATATAGTAGTTCACATACTTCTCGATACTATACATAGCAGAATAATATCTCACGGCTTGCAGGAAATACGGACTGTGAGTACTGATCATCACCGGAATACCGGAATTAACAATCTGAACGATAACCTTCGCAAACTCCACCTGCCACTGAGGATGCAGATGATTCTCAGGCTCATCCCATATCAGAGGACGGTTGTTGGAGATACAATAACCGTCAAGCAGAAGCTGCAAGGCACCAAAGCTCTTGATACCAGAAGCCACATTGATAGGCTTGATTTTCATACCATCCTTTTGATAAACGATACTACGTGAACTCTTATCATAAGCAAACGAACCATGAATGATTTCCTCTGTGTGATAATCCTTTGATTGAGACTCTAACAAACTTGGCTGGGCATCAAAGTTCTGAATGTTCAAAACTTTGTCAACAAAGTCTTTTACATGGGCTGGAACCATTGGCTTAAATCCGAAAGTTCTTTTCATCTCCCGATAAGCAACAGAATTTCTTAAGCTATCAAGTAGATGGAAGTACAGTGGCGACTCAACATAAGTGATATCCTCATAGAATCCCCTTTCTGAAAAGGAGACTTCTGTCACTTGATTATTCTTAGCCTTAAATACCAAACTTCCCTCTTCTTCTGTATCAAACATAACACAGGTAAGATCAGACTTAGAAGAACAGAACTGCCCCAAAAACTCTGATTCAACAAGATAAGCCAACTCCGTTTTCAATACAGCAGAAGGATTATCCACCTGATCATAACAAATCCGAATATTCACGATGTCTTCTTTGAGCAATGACTTTTGGCGAGGAGACAATTCAATCTCATCGATTCTAGCATTCAGATGATCCAGAAAAACATTTCGTTCCGCTTCATCCAGACATATTCTTTCCATTTCAGATTTGACACGAGGCAACAAATCCACAGCACCTTCTATTATATTTTTCCCATAGAAGTGCTTATACAAAGAATCAATGTGCTTAGAAGCTTTGTTGGCAGAACTTTCTTTGCTCAAACTTCTCATATTAGAGACAGCCTTGATAGTAGAAAAGAATGCTCTACCTATGGTACTTTTGCCCATATCATTCTCCCCCACAATCACAGTCAAGCCATTCAAGGCTATATCTGCTTCTTTAATCTTATTGATATTTTGAATATGTAATCTCATGTCCTATCTAATTTTTCTGCAAAACTAAACAAAAAATATCATATATGCAAAGAATTGGAGGACTTTTTCTTTTCACATACTTTTTCTACCTCTATTTTTATAGCCATAAGAGAGCCAACTGCTTCATAATACCAGATACAACCATCCAAAACCAAGTGCAAAAGGCCAAGACATAATTTAGCGTTTATTTCGCTACGAAACCGCTTTTTGGCCGTTCGTAGCGGAATAAACGCTATTTTAACTCTACTCCAGCGTCAACCAGCCATCTTTTGTCCAGTTGATTTTCTTCTGAACCAGGATGCTGGCACCATTCTTTGGCACGCTGTAACCATGACAGAAGAAGTAATCGCCATCGGGGAAGGAGTAGGCTGAGCAATGACCCATCGCCTCATATTCCTTCTTATCACCTTCAAGCAGCAAAGTGCCACCGCCATTGCGCATATCCCTGCCCTCCTTATCCAGATAAGGGCCAGCCACCTTCTTGCTTCTGCCCACGGCTACACGATAGTTGCTCTTGATGCCACGGCAACAGTAATCCCAACTAACAAAGAGATAGTAATAACCACCATGCTTCATGATGAAAGGAGCCTCGATGGCATTGGTGCCGGCAAACCTAGAGGTTGGATTCGGCTCTACCGATGCATCGCCCACGGCATGACGGCGGGCAATGGTCTGAGGCTTGGCACCCTTCTTGACATGCATCGTCTTCTTATCCAACTTAATCAGCTGGATGCCATCCCAGAAAGAACCCCAGGTAAGCCAAGGGGTTCCCTTCTCATCAACGATGAAATTAGGGTCGATGGCATTCCAGTTGTCTCTATTGCCCTTAGAGGCAACGAGGCAGCCCTCGTCCTTCCAGCCATTCTTATTAGATAAGGAGGTGTTGCTGAGCAAACCGATGGCAGATGTGTTCTTGCCAAAGGTGGAACAGGAATAAGCCAGATACCACTTGTTTTTGAAACGAATGACATCCGGTGCCCAGATATGAGTGGTAAAACCAGGCACACTGTCGTGTGTCCAAGCCGGAATTTCCTTATTCAACAGCACTCCTTCCCTACTTAAAGTCCAATGCCTGCGGTCGGTGGATGTCATCTGGGCGATGCCATGCCCCGTGCAGTAGAGATAGTACTTGCCATTCTCGTAAGCCATCACGGGGTCGTGAACCATAGGGGTCTCTACCACTATTGGCTCCTGAGGAGCATTCTGCGCCCTCGCTTCGCCTGCCCCGCTAACAGCAGGAGCAGCAATCAAAACTGCTGCTCCCAAAAGTATTTTAGTTATATTCATCTTCATACGATTACACCTTATTATATATATACCTAATTTATAATATATAAGAGATATAAGAGGATTACTTGTTAACAAACTTCTTACCGTTTACGATTACTACACCCTTGTAGCTCTTGTCCACCTGCTGACCAGCCAGGTTGTACCACTTACCATCTGCCTGCTTCTTCTGGATGATAACCGGTGTAGCGATACCGGTATCTACAAGACTAGAGCCATCGATGTAAGAGCCTTCGTTTACGAAGAACAGGTTAAGCTGGCTAGGCTTGCTGGCGATGGTGGTTGAGAATGAGTAGTTATATACCTTCTTGCTGGTAGTTGTAATTGTGGCTGTCATCTTGAAGGTGCCATTAGCGGCATACTCCACAGTCATGTCAACCAAAGATCCGTTCATATCATTCTTGAAGGTATCCCAAACATAATTGCTTACACAGCCCGTGTTGGAATTTGCGGTATTGTTCCAATTATCGCAACGGACGCCGAAATACTCGGTATAGCCAGCCACACCATGTGTCTTGTTGGCACCATACAAAGCCCAGTTGCACCAGTTGTTTGTGGCATTACTATAGTTATAGAACTTAAACTGAGCCTTCTTACCAGCCTGCAACTTATAATCTGCCGAGAAATTGGTCCACCAAGCAGAAGTTGTATTCTTCAGTGCAGACACAGGATAATATACCGGAGTACTTTCCTCAGCCTCAGCATCGATATTCAGGGTGTAATCCTTCACATACTCATAGTCGTCCTTGCTGATGGTCATGGTCAGAGTAACCTTGCCTTTGCCCTTCACCTTGCCGTCATCGGTCAATACAGAAGTATCGCTCGATTTCCAGGCAATCTTTGCGCCCATCTTGCCTTGGATAGGCAAAGTAGGAGCCGCATTCAAGGTTGCTCCATTAGAGAATGGCACTGTCAGCTTGTTGAGGGTGTATTTGATGGCAGCCTTGGCATCAGCCTTTACTGCCCAAACCTCCTGCTGATAGGTAAAGCTATTCTGTCCGATAGTCAGACTGCCGCTTGATGATGAGAGAGCAGAGATGGCGATGGCTGGGATATTGGTATAGTCGATGGTCTGCTTCACCAATACACCACGATAAACCACGTTGTTGATGGTCAGGTGGATGTAATCAGTGCCCGCCGTGCGCTTCCAGGTTCCCTTTTCAGCACCGGTGATAGTTCCATCGGCATTGAGGGTGATGTTCACAGGAGTCTCGAAAGCCTTTGCCTTGGTATTCTGACCATACTGATGACGCATGAACTGATAGTCGCCTGCGATATCGGCATCTGCGATAGATGCCTTGGATGCAATTGCCTCATCGGTGATGGTCTCGCCGTCAAACTCGAATGGAGCTGCCATCAACCAGCCCTCATCGTTGAGGAAGAGCTGATGAACACGAACCTGATGGCCTTCGCCGCCATTGCTGAAACGGGTGTGATAAACCACGAAAGAACGATTCTGCTTATCAACGAACGCAGAGTTGTGACCCTGTGCAATCTCAGCACCGCTCATCGCATCCCACTGGTAACCGCCAAAGAGCAATACGCCACGGTTGTCGGCAGTGGTAGAACTATAGTTCATCTTATAACTCTTGAAGAGTGCCGATGTGCCATAGCAATCCTTGTAAGGTCCATCCGCCTTCTCAGAGCGGAAGATTCGCATCTGGTAACCGCCAGTACTCTGCAATTCACCATAGCTCATAAAGAGGAAGTAGTACTTGCCTATCTTCTGAATATAGCTTGCCTCACCTGATACGTAATATCCACCCGCTATCTTCTTACCGAAGTAAGGGTCGCTGGTACAGTTGGCACTGGCAGCACCCGGAGTGGTGACCTTGCCATTCACCTCATAAGGGAAGGTGTAGGTATAGTCGCGGAGACCATTGGTCTTATCCAACTTAATCATAAAGATACCACCCGACCATGAGCCGTAGCTCATCCAGAGATTGTCGTTGTCATCATAGAAGACGCATGGGTCGATACAGTTTGGCCAATAAGTTCCCCAACTCTTGCTTACCTTATAGCGGGTAGGAAGAGAGGTTTCACCGGTAGCGATGGCAAAGTCGGTATGCTTCCAGTCATCCGCAGCAGCGTATGAGTTGTGAGCGTATGTGCCCTGGAAACCGGAGAACACCACCGGACCCTGATAAACCCAAGGACCTTCGATGTTATCAGAAACAAAACATACGATGGAAGAACACCAGTTGTCACCATTCAGACTCATATACATGCACCATTTCTTCATGGTCTTGTTATATACGATGTCTGGTGCCCACTGATTGCCCTGCACGTTATTGCCCTTATACTGCCAGCCGTGGGCATTGAAGTTGCCGAACTTCACCTTCTCGCCCTTACAGTTTTTCACTTCAGTGATGAGGTGAGAAGCATAAGCATTGGCATAGTTTACTAAGGTACCCTGCTTGTTGGCAAAGAGACTGTTTACATTGCCAGTAGCCTCCTCGCCCGCCTTGAAGGTGGACCATTCCTGGTAGTTTTTGGCAGCAGTAGTCTTGCCTCTACCCAGATGAGAGCCATATATATAATAGGTAGGCGAGCTAGGGTTGGTGATGTCATCTACCACGATAGAAGGGTCGTGGCAAACCACACGTTTATTATACGATCTCGATGTATAAACATTCGTCAGGTCGTTATCGCCAACCTGCGTCTGGGCAGTTGCGCCGATGGCAGCAAGGCCCATCATAGAGAGTAATAATTTCTTCATCATTTCTAAGATTAATATATTATTTGAGTTAAAGTGGTGGGATTTCTGAAAACCACAAAAAGGCAGACCTATGGAATGGATGTGTTCTCATAGGTCACGCCTTTATTGTTTTCAAATATCTACATGAACCACGTTTTATGTTTTATCTGCGATGAGCACGTGCATAGTGCTTGCGGGCAGAAGCAGCATCAAACTTCAAATGGCTGCTATCAACGGTGAATGCCACATTCAGGTCGCTAGGGTCGATGGTGTTGATACCCAAGTAATTCTGTACTGTTACGCTGCCATCAGTACCCGTTACGATAGCCTGAATATCTGCAGTACCATTGTTACAGTTAGTTACAAACATCTTTACCTTTGCACCGTTCATGGTTGCGAGCCAGGTAGCCCAATCACCCTGTGTTCCGATAGGAGTACAAGCAGCATAACCATTACCCCAACCATAGTTATCAGCACGAACCACAGCGTATTCTGCCAAATCAGCCTTGCGGAGGATGAGCACATAGTTGTTCCAGTTGTTTACACCGCTAGAATAGTTGGTGAAGTTGAACTCGAATGTCTCACCAGCAGGAATCTTCATATTCTCTGTAAATTCTGTCCACCAGGCAGTAGAGCAATCCTCAGCACCGAGAGAAACCGGAGTAGGAGTAACCGCCTTGACAGCAGACTCAGCCACATTTACTTCTACGGTAGCAGTACGGCCGTTTTCTGTAGTGATAGTCACCTCGTGCTTGCCCGCAGTAGCAGGGATTCTTGAGAAAGTCAACTTAGAGTTGTCGATGACACCAGGCTCACCCTCTACGTATGTAGCATTAACCACCATACCTGTTGGGTCGAAAGCCAAAGTATGATTTACTCCATCAACTGCAGCTGAGTTATAATAGTAGTAGTTGGTGCGGGTTGGTGCCTGAGTAACAGTAATAGTCTTGATACCAGCCACCACATTAAACTTGGCATTGGCAACGATAGGAGTTGCCGCATTCTCACCCTTGAATGTCTTGTTATAGATAACGATGAGCGTCTTTTCACCCACCTCATCCATATCATTGATGGCAGAGAAGAGCAATTCGCTGGCAGGAATCACCTTGGTCACACCCTCTTCGAAGGTAACAGTGGCAGAAACATTCTGCATTGCCTCTTCAAGCGTTGTACCCTTGTCAACCTCGGCAGGAACATTGTTCAACACCATAGAAACCGGAGCCTTATCCTGGGCAGATGTATATCCGCCGATAGGCTCTACGTTGCTCTGCTGGAAATCAATGAAAGATCCCTCAGGAACCAGGAAGCAACGGATGTTGGTATTGCTCTCGTCTGCATTCAGATTAGCAATCTTAGATGGCTGAATGTAGGTCTTGGTAACAGTACCATTGGTAATCTTCACCATGAAAGTATCTACACGGGAACGGTCAACCGTCAATATTACCTTACCACCCAATTTATCTACACCCTTGTCTGTATCAGTTTCAAAGGTGAGATTACTCTGCACGCAGCTTCTGTCGATATGGTCACCCCATTCAGAGTTACCGCTTGGCTGGTTATCAAAACGGATAGCACCATACTCGGTATAACCAGTTCCGCCACGATCCACATCATTGGTGATGATGAGGGCGAAGTTCTTATAGGTGTTAGTTGCAGAAGGATTGATGTTCAGATTGAACACGGCATTCCACTTCTGGTTGTCTTGAACCACATAATATTTTGAGAAGGAACTCCAGAATCCTGAAGAGAAATCTGTGTTACCCACTGTATAAACATCCTCGTTCATACCCACGAGCACCTCCTCGGTTGAAACCTTTGACTTTTCGATTGAGTCAATCTTTTCAGAAAGCCAATCAGGAGAGTTGACACTAAACATGTCACTTCCCTCGCATCCTGTCAGCGCCGTCAAGCCCATGGCTGCCATGCAGAAGACAGATGCTAATTTATTTAGGTGTTTCATATTGTTATTCTATTTTATATGATCATGAATATTGTTACTTGCTCAAATTTACTACAGGATGAACAGTCCAACCTCTTCCGAAGAAATCGGTTGAGTTATCTGTATTCGTATTAGCCGAGTTGCCTGTCAGATTAGGATTGTCGTTCAGCAAGCCCTGATAGATAGGCAGGAACTCATGACCCGATACGTATGTATCGTAAGAGCTCTTCACCTGAGGGTCAACACCTACCATAGAGTGGCTAACAGGCTCCTTGACATTGTAAATAGAACGGCGGAAGGTTCCGTGCTCCTTCAACTGAGCCAAACGTCCCTCATCATAGAAGAATCCCCAACGAATCAAATCGAAACCACGACCATACTCGCAACCGAACTCCTTTGGACGCTCTACATTGGCAATCTGCTCGAAGAGCTTATCCTTGGTATCGAAGTCTGAGAGACTCAAATCCTTCAGGTTGGCACGCTCACGAACCTGGTTAATCCAGTCGATAGCCTGCTGTGTAGGACCGTTCACCTCGTTCTCGCACTCTGCAGCACGAAGCAAAACGTCAGAGTAACGCATCATGCGGAGGTTGATACCGCAATGAAGACCGGTTGTCACCTTATCATAAAGGTTGGTACGGAAATTGGTCCACTTAGCGATAGGAAGGCCACCATAGCTATTGTTGGTTACGATGGTATCAGTAGCCGTCATCTGACTGGTATAAGCCACGTTGCCATTCTCAAATCCTTCCCAATCATTCTCGTAGGTACCGATGGTCCAGTAGAGACGTGGATCCAACTTACCAGCTGTGGTACGCTCCTGCTTGAAGAGGTTGTACAACCATGGAGAAGCAGAGAGGTCTGCCCATCCACCGAATCTACCTGGAGCGAAGTTAGACTCTACGGCATGACCCTGTGTTGCGTTAGGACTGGTATTAACTGGAGTCCACTCATCATCTACACCCTGTGAACCATAGTCGAGATACTGGATTTCGAAGAGGCTCTCGGCATTGTTCTCATAAGCAGAACCCTCACGGAAGTTGTCGCCATAGTTGGCCATCAGCTTGTAAGAGCCATACTTCTTGTTCATGATGTCCTTGAGTACAACGAGTGCATCGCTATACTTATGGCGCTGCATCAGAGTGCGGGCATAGTAGCCGGCAGCAGCACCGCAGGTAGCACGTCCCTTTGCCCACTCGCCACCCTCATCACGTGATGGGAGAAGAGTCATTGCCTCTGAGAAGTCCTTCTCTACCTGATCGAGCACCTCATCATAAGTACTGTTCTTGCCATAGAGACCATCCAGAGAAGAATAGTTGGCATAATCAGTAATCAGCGCAGGATTCTGGTAATATCCTGCCAATGTATAGTATGAATAACCGCGAAGGAAGAGCGCCTGACCCTTGATTCGCTTCATGCTTTCGCTGAGCGAAGCATCATCGCCTGTGGTACGTGAAAGAATGAAGTTACATACATTAATAGTATAGTAAGCCTCACGCCAAGGCCACATGGAGATTTCATCCGTCACAGGGTCGTTCATGTCATCAAATGGCATGTACCATACCTGTGATGAGTTCCATACCTCATCGCCACGTGTCACATCGAGGGTATAACCCACACGTGCCGAAGAACCTTCCATACGAATATGGTTGTATGCTGCAATAACGCACTCCTCCAGATCATCAGCATTGAAACCGAAGGTACCGGTGGTCTGCTGGTTAGGATTGGTAACATCCAACTTGTCCTCGCAAGATGTGGTAGCCATAGCACCGAGGCCAAGGAAGAGAGCTAATGATAATTTATATAGTTTCATATCAAATGTCCTTTTAAATAATGATTCTTATTCTTGTCTATTCTCATTATTAGAATGTGAAATGGAGACCGCACATAAACGTTCTGGCACTTGGGAAAGAGCAGAAGTTGTAACCTGGGGTAAAGGTTCCGCCGGCGTAATCTACATTATATCCATGATAGCCTGTGAAGGTGTAGAGGTTCTGTGCTGATACATAGAGACGTACACCACTTACATATCCACCAAACCACTTGTCTGGGAAGTTGTAGCCCAACTCTACGTTGGCTATCTTCCAGTAAGCTGCATTCTGAATCTTGCGAGAGCTGAAGAGGTCGTTCCATGCCAAGGTTGCATTGTTGGCTGCGTAGGTGCGTGGAACACTAGAGAGATAGGTAGAACCATCCTCTGACCAGCGGTTGGCATCCAGCATGCCTACTTCCTTGTTGCCATAGCCGTAGCAAGAGTTCAAGCTATTATAGATATCATCTGATACGTGATAATTCAAAACTCCGTAGGTTGAGATGTTGAGGTCGAAGCCCTTATACTCCATGTGAGTGCTCAAACCGAAGTTTACCTTTGGAAGACCACTGCCCAATACGGTCTGGTCGTAAGCATCGATTACGCCATCTGGTTCTCCGTTAGGACCTGAAATATCCTCATAGAGGCAGTCACCGATATTGGCTCCCTGCTGAACTGCATTGTTGTCCAAGTCGTCCTGGGTACGGGCGATTCCCTTATAAACCCAACCGTAGAACTTACCAATCTCCTGACCTACGTAAGTAGCGTATGCACCCGTAATGTATGAATCCTTACCGATACCCAGAGAAGTTACTTTATTCTTCAAGGTACTTACGTTGGCGCTGATATCATACTTGAAGGCATGATCGCGGTTGCGGTAGGTAGCGCTGAACTCGAAACCACTGTTCTCCATAGAGGCAGCGTTCATGGTTACAGAAGTATTGGATACACCGGTCTGTGCAGGCACAGGAACAGAGTAAAGCAGGTCTTCTGACTTGTTCTTATACCACTCTGCAGTGAACTCCAGTCGGTTGTTGAACATTGCGAGGTCGATACCCACGTTGGTGGTCTTCTTCTTCTCCCATGCGATATCGTTGTTCACGAAGGTAGAAACTGCAGAACCGGTTACAGGACTGTTGCCGAAGCTGTAAGTCATGTTGTTACGGTTCATGGTAGCCATATACTGGTACTCACCGATGTTCTCGTTACCGAGCTCACCATAGCTGGCACGGATCTTGAACATGTTAACGATGTCGCGGCTGATAGGGAAGAACTTCTCCTTATCGAAGCGCCAACCCAAAGATACAGATGGGAAGGTTGCCCAACGGATGTTCTTGCTCAAACGGGAGCTACCGTCACGACGTACTACTGCAGAAAGCAGATACTTCTCATCATAGTTGTAGTTCAAACGACCTACGTAAGAAGCCAGACTATGCTTATACTCGTATGACTCAGAGTAAGTGTTCTTGGCATTCTGAAGCTGGAGGAAGTATGGCTCAGTGAAGTTGATACCCCAACCAGTAAGGAGGTTGGTATTCTCCTCCTCGTATGTCATACCGGCGAGCAGGTTGATGTTATGCTTGCCAATCTTGCCATCGTATGTGATGGTATTCTCAACCAAGGCATCGCTGTAGTTGCGTGAGCCCTTGGTAAGGCGCTCGTTCTCCTTGGCAAGATATACACGGTTGCTCTGAATCCAGGAAGGAATCCAGGTCTTATCCTTTGCCTCTGTCTTGCTGTAAGAGAGGTTTACATTATAGTGAAGACCATGGTTCTTGCTCTTGATACCTACCATACCCAACAGGTCAACATCAGCAGAAGCGGTACCTACGAAGCGGTCAACCAAGGTGTTGCGCTGCAGGAGGTTATTAACCAGCAATGGGTTAGAAGCTGAAATATCTCCGTGGATGCCGTCATAGTAAACACCATAACCATAGGCATCGTAGCGATAAGCATTGGCAGCACCCACCTGACTGTCGAGAACCCATGTTGAGTTATCGTAAGCCTTGATGGTAGGCTGCATCAGAAGTGTACCACGGAGCACGTTGGTAACATCACCATAAAGACCCTGAACATACTCTGAGGCATTAGAAAGACCCATGTTGTCCTGGTTAGAGTGAGAGTAAACCATGCTGGTACGGAACTTCACGAACTTGGTGTCCATGGTATTGTTCACACGAGCTGTATAACGCTCGTAGTTAGGACCTGCACCTTCCAAGGTACCCTTCTGGTTATAGTAGTCGAGAGATACATTATAAGTACTGTGAGAGCTACCACCGCTGAGGGCTACGTTGTGGTTCTGGCGGATACCGGTCTTGAACACCTCGTCAAACCAGTCTGTGTTGGTTGCATCCATGAAGTGATACTTGCCATCCTCACCCATCTTATATCCACCAGGGATAGGAGTGTTGGAGTTGGTGCAAGCAGTACCAAGGTACTGGCTATACTGGTCGGCGTTCATCACGTCATATACATCGCCAGGAATCTGGTCAACACCAAAGTAACCGGAATAGTTCACCTTCAGAGGCTGGTCTTTCTTACCATTCTTGGTAGTGATGATAACGACACCATTGGCAGCACGAGAACCGTAGATGGCACCCGCAGAAGCATCCTTCAAGATCTGGATGGTCTCAATATCATTAGGAGAGAAGTCACGGATAGTGGTACCCATTGGCACACCGTCGATGACATAGAGAGGAGCCGTGCTACCGAAGGAGCCGATACCACGGATACGTACGCTAGGGTCGGCACCCGGCTGACCGTCGGATGTAATCTGTACACCAGCCACCTTACCTTCGAGCATGGTAGAGATGTTGGAGTTAGATACCTTCTTCATCTCCTCAGCGTTCACAATAGATACGGAACCGGTAAGGTCAGCCTTCTTCTGCGTACCATAACCTACTACAACCACCTGGTCGAGCAAGTTATCGTTTGTAGAAAGTTGGATAGGCTCGAGGATGGCGCGTCCGCGTACAGCGATTTCACGCTCCTTGAAGCCCAAGTAGCTTACGATAAGAGTTGCGTTTGCCTTGACACGGATTTGGAAGTTACCATCCAAATCGGTAACTGCGCCGGTCTTGGCATCCTTTGTCTTGACTGTTGCACCGATCATAGGTTCACCCTGATCATCTACAACTTGACCCTTTACTGTAATCACCTGATCCTGTGCTACAGCAGCCATCGCTGTCATTGGGGTAGCAAAAGAAGCACCACCGACAGCACCCAGGCATAGCATCATAGAGAATAATTGTTTCCTCATTGCTTGTTATTTTATAGGTTTATGATTTTGTTTATTCTTGCCAGTTTTTAAATCGATTGCTCGATATCAAACGTTGTTTTGTGGTGGCAAAAGTACAATTAATCACAAAATAGCGGGTGGACAAACGCATTTTATAGGTGGACAAATTGCAAAAAGGGTGGATTTATACTATATTTCTTTAGTTATCCACTTTGTGTGTGCCCGCACATACACTTTCACAACTTGCAACAGAAAAAGAAACAAAAAAATATCTGCTAAGTCTGATTTTGCTATGCAGACTTAGCAGATACACATTTATCCACCCCAGAAAGAGGAAACATTTATTCCCTGAAAGGGATAAGAACCACTATTCCTTGAAAGGAAAGCTATTCCTTGAAAGAGGAAGGAGATGCCCCATACTGTTTGGTAAAGCAACGGGTGAAGTATTTCGGGTCGTTGAATCCCACACGATAGGCAATCTCGGTGATATTGCGATTGGCAACATTCTCTACTATCAGCTTCTTGGCAATATCCAGGCGATAGTTGCGGATAAACTGCGCCGTAGGCAATCCGCACTCCGCATTGAGTTTCTTGCTCAGGATGCTTCGGTTCATACCCAAGGCATCAGCAAGTTCCTGGACACCGAACTCCGAATTATCGTAATTCTTCTCCATCACTTCCATAACAGATTCCATGAAAGGCTTGGTATGTTCAGCTACTTCCTTCCTATCTGCCTCGAAGGTTTTCTTCTGACTTTCCTGATAGCGCTTCTGGTTTTCCAGAATCATCTGGATGCGGCCCTGCAACTTGCTTGGGTCGTCGCTCTCCTTCAAGGCAGCCTCAATAGGTCGGTACAAAGCCTCCACCTCTCGCTCACGCATCTTATCCAACTTGCGGATATAAGCATACTGCGCCAAAGCAATGATGAGGATAACCATCAACGTGATAAACCACCAGCTCTTCCAGAAATAAGGCGTCACCTTCACGGCTATCGAGATAACCTGCTCATTGTCGGAGTCGATACTTGGGGTATATTTCACCTCAAACTCATACTTGCCCGCAGGCAAAGTAGAATATCTCACACTATGCTGCCCCGGTTTCAACTGCACCCATTCGTTCTCATATCCCTTCATGCGATAGAGATAAACACCCTGCGTCTCGCTGCCATAGTTGAGTGCCGAGAAGTTGATGGTAAACGATTTATCGCTTTCATGGATACTCATTTCCTTAGCGATAGAGATATCATCGTCCAGATAATCGCTACCGGCAAAGACTGGCTGGTTATCTACCAGGAGTTCCGTAAAGCGGAGTTTTCCCACATAATAGGCAGAAGGATTGACACCCATCACGGCCATCATGCCACCATCTGTACCCAGGAATATCTCGCCCTTCGCATTGCGGATGGCTCCATTAAAATAGAACTGGGCACTGAGCAGACCATCGTTCTTATAGAAACTGGTAAAGGTCTCGTTTTTGGGGTTGAAAACCGAAAGTCCGTTATCGGTAGCAATCCACAGCATGCCCTGGTTGTCTTCCACAATACCCTTCACCGTATTGTTCGCCAATCCCTGATTGGTGGTAAACGACTTCACTTCAGCCTTTCCCACCTTATTATAATAATAGCAGTACAGGCCATAGCCATTGCTGCCGAGCCAAATCTTTCCATCCTTTGTCTGGCAGAAGGAAATGATCTTATCTATCACTCCACTCTCCGGGTCATCGAGCTTATGAGGATGATACTGCACGGCAAACTCATCCTTGCCACGGCGGGATTTCAAGTTTACCTCTACCATACCCTGTACACAACCCATCAGCAGCTTGCCATCCTTGGTAATCAAAGCGCCGATGCAGCCTCGCACATTCAGGCATCCCTTGAAGGGTTCTGTAATTTGCTGGTGCTTCAGGTCGTAGAAGAAAAGGCCATCGTTGGTTCCCAGCCACATGCCATCATTGATAGGGTCATAGGCCAGGGCACCAGCAAAATTCAGGTAATGCTGATATTTCTGGTCCACCACAAGAGGAGTAATCTTGCCCGGCTGCTTAAGGTTCATCACGGCAAAGCCTGTACCCCAGGTTCCTATCCAGAGGTTGCCACGGTTGTCAGCGGCAAGCGCAGAAACACTGTTATGAGGCAGTCCCGAGTTTGCCGTTGTATAATGAGTAAAGTTCTTGCCACCAGGAGCCAGAGAGTTGAGTCCGCCTTCCACGGTGCCTACCCACAGGGTGCCATCCGGTGCTGCATACATGGCATTGACGGCATTGGGAGAAAGACTTCCCGGGTTAGAGGCATCATGGCGATAGAATTCGAGCTGCAACTGGCGGGGAGCCAACTTGGTAACGCCACCCGTTTCGGTGGCAACCCAAATCTGTCCGTTCTTGGCAAACAGACTGTTCACGAAGTTACTGCTCAGCGGATTGACGGCAGAAGCACTGTTCCAATGCTCAATCTCGCCCGTTTTATCATTGAAGATATCCACACCGCAGAGTGTTCCCACCAGGAGTTTATCATCAGGAGAGATGGCAAGGCTCGTCACCACCTCGTGCTGAAGCGAGTGGTCGGTAGCCGAGCAATGATACTGCAGTTTGGCACTATTGAACAAACCGCGATTGGTGGCAAGCCAGATTTTTCCGTGATAAGAGATGATATCGCCAGCATAGCGATTTTCCAACGGAGCAAACAGGGAGGTGATATTCCTGGCAACCAACTGGTTATTCTTCACAGAGAATTCGCTCACCACTCCATTGTTGCACAACACCACCGTTCCCCGTCGATAGACATCGCAAAGTCCCAGGTCGGGCGCATTGAAAGGATAGTCAATGGTCAAGACGCTATTCACCTCACCCTTTTCATTAAATCCGAAACGGGTCAGGAGGTTGATGGATATCATCCATATATTGCCCTTGGCATCGCAATACATCCTATTGCTGCTCGAATTCTTCAATGCCTTCTTGAGCTGTGCCTCCACCTTCTCGTTTTCACAAGGAGGAACGATGGGCTGCATGGTGTTGAGGTCGAGCACCTGCGGACCTTCCTCAAAGGCAATCCAGAGGCGACGGAAATGGTCTTCATACACATTTCGGCAACTGTTGCTTCGCAAACTGATGGCATTGGACCCCAATCCGAAGTTCACGAAGTTAAAGCCATCGTAACGCACCAGTCCACCACCATGTGTACTGATCCACACAAAGCCGTAAGAATCCTGAAAGATATCATCGGCAAAATTATTAGGCATTCCTGCTGCCATGTTGAGGTAGCTTACATTAAAGCGACTAGGCAGGCCACCTTGCGCAAAACTGCTCAAAGTTATGAAGAATGCTGCTATGATGGAAAGTATGTATTTAGCCATTAATTTTTCTTTTGCTCATTAAGTTTTTATACTTCTGCTGCAAAAGTACGAAGAATAATCGAAACGAAAGAATGTTTAGGAGAAAAAAACGCTTCTAGAAGTGTAAAATTACAATTCTAGGAGCGTTCATATATGAATATACCTGCGTTGGCAAGCGAAAGTACTTACATTGAGCAACGCAAGTACTTTCATCAGGCTACGAAAGTACTTTCATCTCAAAGCTCTAAAATCATGGATTATATGCTGAGCAGATTTTCATATAATGAAGTAGCAGTATTACAATTAAATAACTTACTGTTTGCTTTCTGCTTTGCATTGCAGACAGTTTTTGCAGTTGTATCTACAAGGATAGATATTTTCGTATTATCCATTCCCAAATATGTCAAGACACAAACTTGAAGTTCTTGGGAACTTAATTTGCAGCTAGAGATTCTTTCATATACTTGAGGCTGACTTTGTTGGAGAATAGCATATAGTTCTTTCCAATCTTTATTGCCAGGCTTTTTACTATTTCTTTTCATACTAGTCATCTCATTGAAGCTCTCTACTATATTGCTGGTCATAAGAATCATTTTTCTTTCTGATTTATTCATCTTGCTGATTTCTTCCTTATAGCCCTAAAGTTCCTCTGTCAAAGAAGAAATTTGTTCCTGCTTCTTTTCAATCAACAAGTTTTTATCTTTCAAAAGTGTATTCAATTCATCTTGAGCATCTTCCATTTTCTTAAATGTTTGAAGATAGCTCTCACCTACTTCAGATAATCTATCAGACATTCTCTTATATATCTGCTTATGTCGATATACCAGATAAAACAAAAGGAGAAAGATAGCAATACCTATGATAGTTAGCACGTATTTGTTTCTCTCTTTCCTTATTTTTTCTTCATTTATCTCTTTTTGCAAATTGCTATAATTATACAATGACAACGCCTGAATGGTGGCTTCTGCCTGAGTAGAATTCAATATTCTGTCCATTTCATGCTCACAAAGTTTGGAATACTTTTGAATAGAATCATTGTCTCCCAATTTTCCATATATTTCCAGCAATCCTTGCGCTGTTTCATAACGATAGCCATAATTCCCCAATTTTCTATAATAATATAAGGCGGAATCCAACTGATTTATTCCCAAATAATACATTCCTTTGGCTTTATAGTAATGTTCACGTCCTTCAGCAATATTATTATGTTTATCAAAAAGCCCAGACTCCTTTTCGTATTGCAACATGTAAGAATGTGCTTTCTGATATTGCGAACGATATAAACAGGCGAAATATAGTTTGGGATATATTTCAAAGGCTTCCTTGCGCATACCATGTTGCAAGTACAGCTGATGTGCCTTTTCTGTATATCTTATTGCTTTTAAAGTATCACCTTGTTCATAATATTCCGCAGCCATAAATGCGATTCCCCTAATATACTCATCGGTTTTGTTTGCTCTAAAGGAATAGTAACTATATTTCTGAAATGCCTTGATAGCTTCTTGATGCAAATACTGCATTCGAAAAACATCTGCCATTTGCCCATAAATGCTAAGCAATACGAGATAGTCACATTCGTGACTTAATGTATCTGCAAATTCCAACGCCTCTCGGTAACTATTTATAGCTTTAGGAGCTTCTTGCTGATCGCGATAAATGCAACCCATGAGGTAATGAGCCGTCATCTTATCATTAGAGGTTCCCTTGGATTCATAGTAATCCACCACTTCTTGAAAGGCTGAGTCGGAAGGCATATCAAGATAAAGTTTGTTCTCTACCTTTGCCATCAGCAGGCGATAGCGCATGGAGATTTTCTGCGACTTACTACGTTCCATCCCCTTGCCATACAGACACAAGCTATCATAGGCAGCCTGCGGATTATTCTCCATCATGCTATCTACCAGCTGCAGTTTTCTCATATAGCCAGTACTCTGTGTGCAACTTGCCAAAACAAAAGCACAAGCTATCAATGTAAATAATAAGAATATACCTTTCTTCATTTTTTTGATTTTATAAACTTCTTATTCTTTTTTTATTTAAATTCATGGCAAAAGTAACAATTATTGTTGAATTATGCAACTTTTGCAGCCATCAAAAATCCACTAGGAATCCATCACTTTTTACTTTTTCATTACATTGAACACTGTATATCAACTCCTTACAAAAAATCCACCATAAATACACAAAGAGTGATTTATGGTGGATATAGCTAAATTTCAATACAATTTATCTTTTCACTAGAACTCTAAAATCATCGCCTGACGAGGACGGAGCTTGATGTTCTTATTCAGAAGAACGGTTCTTCCATTAGTAACATCAGTTGCTTTCTCTGCATTTCCAATGATTTCAGCATAACGGGAAACATTCAGTTCGTTGGCTTCCTTCTTGCCGTTGATGATGGTCATCACGCTCTTTCCCTTGTACTGGCGGGCGATGACATACACACCCTTCTGCGGACAGAACTGGGTTTGCTTGCCCTTGGTGACAACCTCGTTGCCCTGGCGCCAATGCAATAATCGGCTGAGCCAGTCGAACATCTGGTTCTCTGCCTGCGTTCTTCCCTCGGCAGTAAAGGCATTGTGCTTATCACCTGCCCAGCCGCCAGGGAAGTCCTTGCGTACGTTGCCATCGGTTACACTCTTGGTACCATTCATCAATACCTCTGTTCCGTAATAGAGCTGTGGGGTGCGGTTGACGGTAAGGAGAAGAGCCAGCGCCTGCTTCAATGCCAGGGTATCCTTGCCTTCACCCAGGAAGCGGTCGGTATCGTGATTCTCAACGAATGCCATCACGCTCTTTGGGTTCGGATAGAGATAGTCGTAGCAGAACACGTTGTAGATGCGGTTCATGCCGTTCCACCAGTCATCAGTCTCCTCGTTCTTCGCACTGTTGATGCGGTCGAAGAAGGCGAAATCCATCACGGTAGGCAGATAGCTGTTCTTTTCTGAGAGTTTGCTGTCCTTCTGCCATGCAGCGGTATAGGCAGGTTCGGTTACCCAAGTCTCGCCCACAGTATTGAAGTGAGGATATTCCTCGCCCAGCACCTTCATCCAGTGTGCCATCGCATCACGGTCGGCGTATGGATAGGTATCCATGCGGATGCCATCGATGCCCACGGTCTCTATCCACCACTCACTATTCTGAATCAGATACTTGATGACGTGCGGATTGCGCTGGTTCAAATCTGGCATACTTGGCACAAACCAGCCATCTACGGTTTCCGTGAGATCTACCTTGCTGGCGTATGGATCGAGCACAGGAGTCAACTTATAACTGGTCTGCAGATACTTGTCGTTTACCTTGGCAGCACCATCCACGGTACCAATCTTCTTCTGATGCTCAGGAGTCTGATTTTCCGGAGCAAGCCATTCTGGAGCATTGAACCAATCCTTCGATGGCATGTCGGCTACCCAAGGATGATCGAAACCGCAGTGGTTGAAAATCATATCCATCACCACCTTCAATCCCTTCTTGTGAGCCTCAGCAGTAAGCTGCTTGTACTCCTCGTTGGTTCCGAAGCGTGGATCTACACGATAATAATTGGTGGTAGCATAACCATGATAGGTACTGTTCTTGCCATCATTAGGACTGTCGTTCTCCAAAACCGGAGTAAACCACAGGGCAGTTACGCCCAACTGGTTGAAATAATCCAGATGCTGGCGGATTCCTTCTAGGTCGCCACCATGACGAAGACTAGGCGCCGTGCGGTCGCAGGTCTTGTCACGCATGTTCTTGAATGCATCGTTCTTCAGATTGCCATTGGCAAAACGGTCGGGCATCAGCATGTAGAGCACATCCTCGTTAGAGAAACCGATGCGCTTGTCACCCGCCATCTCGCGGTTTTTCAACACATACTTCACCTTCTTCGACTGCTTGCCCTGCTTGAAGTTGAGTGTCATCTCTCCAGCCTTGGCACCATCGAGATTGAGATACACCAGGAGATAGTTAGGAGAATCGAGGCGGGCGATGCTATCCACCTTCACACCCGGATAATCCACCGTAACATCGGCATTCTTGATATCCTTGCCATACACCATCAGCTGGAGCGAGGCATCCTTCATGCCCACATACCAGTCGGTAGGTTCAATGCGGCTTACGTTGACTGCCGCATTCATACTTATTGCGCTACCCATAAGCACTAATGAAGCTATTATCTTTTTCATATTTTACACCTTATTATATATATAGACTATTTCTACACCTTAATTATATATAGACTATTTCTGATAAAGAATCAAGGCAGACTGAGGGGCAACCTCTACTTCCTTGCCAGAGATGAAACCCAGACCTTCCTCGTTGATAACACCATTGCAGCAAGCCACAGTGTAATTGCCCTCTGGAATCTGCATCTTCCTTGCCTGCTTGTTGAAATTATAGATGACGATGATCTGCTTCCAGGCATCGATGCCCTCCAGGTTCTTGAGCTGGAAACCTACGAGGCAACTCTGCTTGTTGCCCTTGGCATCCTGACTAGGCAGGAACTCGAGATGCTGACGCACCTTATCGCCTGTAGAAAGACGGAAGGCTGGATGGTTCTTGCGGAGCTGAATCAGATTCTTATAGAAGGTGAATGCCTGAGGATACTTCTGCAGATTAGTCCAGGTAAACTGGTTGATGCTGTCTGGAGAATTGTAGCTGTTGTGAACACCCTTCTTGTCGCGAAGCATCTCTTCACCGGCAAGGATGAAAGGTACACCCTGCGAAGTGAACACACAGGTCTGGGCGAGCTGGTCGATGCGGAGCAACTCGGCAGTACGCATCTCTTCCGGGATATTCTTATCCGTCAAGGATGGGATGCTCGCCTTCAATCTATCAACCAGACACATATCGTCGTGGCAGCTTACATAGCTGATCTGCTCGGTTGGGTTGTTGGTCCAAGGCTTCTTGTCATAATTCACCTTGTTCATATCCACCTGCGGATGAGCGATGCCACCCACGATACCGAACTTCAGACTCTCCTCCTCGCCAGGAAGACCAGCCAGGAGCGCACCCTTATGGTCATCAGAGAAAGGACCACGCAGGGCATCACGCATATCATCGCTGAAGGCACCGATACCATTCAATTGATGGGTATTCGCCTTCATGGCGAGTTTCTCCGTAGGATAAGCACAGCTGCCTGCACTCCAGCCCTCACCATAGATATAGATGCTAGGATCGATGCGGTTTACCATCTCACGGATAGCCTGCATGGTCTCGATATCGTGAACGCCCATCAGGTCGAAGCGGAAACCGTCAATATGGAATTCATCAATCCAGTACTTCACGCTCTCCAGCATAAACTGGCGCATCAAAGGTCTTTCTGATGCGGTCTCGTTGCCGCAGCCGGAACCATCGCTATACTTACCCTCCTTGGTCTTGCGATAGTAATAGTCAGGATAGGTACGCTGGAAGTTGCTGCCATTGATATCGAAGGTATGGTTATACACGGCATCGAAAATCACTCGGATACCTGCCTTGTGAAGTGCCATCACCATCTCCTTGAACTCCTTGATGCGGGTTCCCGGAGCATAAGGGTCGGTGCTGTAACTACCTTCCGGCACATTATAGTTCTTCGGATCGTAACCCCAATTGAACTGAGGCTTATCAAGCTTGGTTTCATCTACGGATGCGTAATCGAATACCGGTTGGAAATGGATGGCATTGATGCCGAGGTTCTTGAGATATTCGATGGCCTTAGGTTCGGTGAGGGCGAGATACTTGCCCTGATATTTCAAACCCGATGTAGGAGAAATGGAGAAATCACGCACGTGAAGCTCGTAGATAACGAGGTCGGCTGGCGACTGGATGGCAGGACGCACATCCTTATCCCATCCCACAGGGTCGGTATCATACAAATCAACGATAGCACCACGGTTTCCGTTGACGCCTACTGCCTTAGCAAATGTACCTGGAGTTTCTCCCTTACCGATATCGAAGGTATAGAACTTACCCTTCAGGTCGCCCTTCACGGTAGCCTCCCATCGTTCATCGCCCATCTTCTTCATCTTCAGCGTCTTGTAAGCCTTACCTTTTTGTCCATCCTTATAAAGACGGATGGTAACAGAAGACTTGCCGGCTGTTGGGGCATTGAGAACGAACATGGTTTTCTCCTTGGAATACATCATCTCATTGAATGTCTGCTGAGCACTCAATGAAGTTGGTAAAATCGATGCTGTCAATGCTGCAATTATTAGTTTCTGGATTTTCATTCTTATTATAAAATTGGTAGTTGTCATAATTGAACAGAAAAGGAGTTTAGGGAAGAAATATGCATCTTCCCTAAACTTCTACTTTTCTATGTTTCTAATCATTATTTAGCGAGCAATGAGATGGCGAAACCACCACCACGTGCTTCATTAATCTTCAATACATCACCCTTCTTCACAGTCTTGTGGATGATCTGGTAAGATTTAGGATTCTTCTCGTAATCGGCATTCTTGCCGTCCTGATAGATGGCGCAAGCATACTTCTTGCCCTTATCGAGGAAGTCGAGCTTTACTACAGATGTGCGGGCTGCATCGGTCTTACCACCAACGAACCAGTTGTCTGTGCCCTTTGCCTTGCGGGCTACGGTGATATACTTAGCTGGCTCTGCCTCCAGGTACTTGGAGTCGTCCCAGTCGCAAGCTACGTCGCGGATGAACTGGAAGGCATCGTCATACTTCTCATAATGCTCTGGAAGATCGGCTGCCATCTGCAAAGGACTGTACATGACAAGATAGAGCGAAAGCTGACCGCAGAGAGTGGTATGAACATAACTTGGGTTGTTGCTCCACTCAGAAAGCTTGGTCTCGAAGATACCAGGGGTATAATCCATCGGACCACCCTGCAGACGGGTGAATGGCAACATCACGGTGTGATAAGGCTTGCTACCGCCAAATGCCTCGTACTCAGTACCACGGGCACTCTCGTTACCCACCAGGTTAGGCCAGGTGCGGCAGATACCTGTAGGACGGGTTGCCTCGTGGGCATTTACCATGATATGATGCTTGGCTGCTGTCTCGATGACACGCTGGTAGTGATTGTTCATCAACTGACTGTAGTGATACTCACCTCTTGGGATGATATCGCCCACATAACCGGTCTTCACGGCATCATAGCCATATTTGTTCATCAGGTTGAAGGCATCCTCCATGTGACGCTCGTAGTTGAGAGCTGCAGAAGAGGTCTCGTGGTGCATCATCAGCTTCACACCCTTAGAGTGTGCGTAGTCGTTGAGCATCTTGATATCGAAGTCAGGATATGGAGTTACGAAATCGAAGACATCGAGTTTCTGATGACCGAACCAGTCTTCCCAACCTTCGTTCCAGCCTTCTACCAGCACCTCCTGCAAACCGTTCTTGGCAGCAAAGTCGATGTAGCGCTTTACCTCCTCGTTGGTTGCACCATGGGTACCATTAGGCTTGCACTTACTGTAATCGGTTACACCGAGGCGAACAGATGGCAGGTCGTTGGTATAGCTCCAGGTCTTGGTGCCTACAATCATATTCCACCATACGCCGCAGTACTTGGTAGGATGAATCCATGAAGTATCCTTAATCTTGCAAGGCTCGTTGAGGTTCAAGGTCAACTTGCATGAAAGCATATCACGGGCATCATCGCTCACCATCACGGTACGCCAAGGTGTATTGAATGGAGTCTGTATGAATCCCTTTCTGCCCACGGCATCAGGAGTGAGCCAAGACTCGAAGGTCAATGTCTTCTCATCCAGGTTGAGGTGCATGGTTGGATAATCCAGGCAGGCAGCCTCGTGGATATTGATATAGAGTCCATCCTTGGTCTTCATCTGGAGCGATGTCTGAACGCCGGTATCCGAGAAGACGGTGGTAGATGAATTGCTCTTGTAAGATTCGCGGTTCTTGGCGATGACAGGACGGATGCCGGTTAATGGAGTAATGTTGTAGTCATACTCCTGGGTATCGTAATCGCCAGGAATCCAGTAAGCGGTATGATCGCCTGCCATGGCAAACTGGGTATGCTCCTCCTGAATCACAAAGTAGTTCAGGCTTTGCTGCTGAGGGAACTCATAGCGCAAGCCCATACCATAATCATATACACGGAAACGGATGGTGATGTTGCGCTTGGATGAAGCCTGGTTCAGGTTTACCTCCATCTCGTTGTAATGGTTACGGATGGTAGCAGTCTCGCCCCATACTGGCTTCCAGGTTTCATCGAAGGTCGATGTCTTGCTGCCGGTTTCTGTGAAACCATCCATCAGGCTGGTTTCCTCCATACCCTTAGAGGCGTGCTTATCCTTCGCCAGCTCCAGTCCGAGATGCGATGGCTTACATACAGTCTTTCCCTTATAGCTCATCTCGTAGGTAGGCTGTCCCTTTCCGGTTAAAGAGAAAGTCACTGAGACATTGCCGTTAGGCGACTTAACGGTCTGGGCTGCTGCCAACATCGGGAGCAAGAGACCCATCACTAATACATTCAGTTTCTTCATACTGTTCAGTTATTGCTTATTCTTGTTTTTTTGAATTCTTGTTAGTTAACCTTAATCATAATCTGTTTATTCTTAAGACTGTGCAAAGATACAAAAAACAAAAATACCCTCCGCTAATTGGGAGGGTATTTTTCTGTACATCAAGGTGCAAACGTTTGCACACGTTTGCAATCTCTATAGCTTCTGCATTTACTATTACATTCACTATTGCTTTTGCAATATCTTAGTTGCGTCCACTCAGAGCTATCAGTTCGGTGATATCCTCCATGAACTCCTTGCTGGCAGCCAACTCTTCCAGACTCAGGTGCATGCGATAGCGCCAGTAGTGCTTTGGATTGGCTGGGATATTGATGCGCTCGGCATCGGCATCCGGCAGACGGAGCTTTTCATCGATGGCAAGCCAATCCTGTACGCTCAATACGCAGAGCATGGATGGAGAGGTAAGATGGCGGGAGATGATGTCTCTTGCCAACCAACCTGGGAGCGGATGAGGAGCTGGTCCCTCACGATAGAGCATCGTGTTGTAATACTCCTGGGTACGGGAGATGTTCTCGTCCCACCACATACGCAAGGTTGGCATATCATGGCTGGTGATGGTGCAGACTGAGCGGTATGGGTTACGGCTCAGATGACCGAACTTAACCGATGGGTCCTTTGGCATGCTCTGGAGCTCCAGACTCAATATCTTCAATTCGTTCATCACCCATGGCACGCAGTCAGGTACCATACCCAGGTCTTCGGCACAAACCAGCATGCGGGTAGCCTGAACCAGCTTAGGCAACTTCTTCATCGCCTCGCCATACCAGAACTGGTTGTTGCGGCGATAGAAGTAGTCGTTGTAAAGGCGATTGAATGCTGCCTTGTCAACATCATAGAGCGACTCGTAGATAAAGTCGAGCTGTGCCGAGATACGTGGATGGAAGAGTTCTGGGTTCTTGCGATCGCGAACGAAGAGCACATCGCTGATCAGGGCATACAAGCCATCACGCAACCAGATATCCTTCTCATCAGTTACATTCTGGAAGAGAGCCTCCACCTTGCGCTGGGTATCTACCTCAGGCTTCATCTGATAGCGCTCCTCATCCAGGCGATCGAGATACTTCTCCTTCACTTCGTCGGCACGCTCATGGAACATACGGTCCAATATCCAGTCGGTAATGAACGGACGGAGGAAGCGGTCTTCCTGGAAGTTCAAGCCGTAGCTCTGAATCTCCTCACGGGTCATGCCGAGGGCTGGAGCAAACTGTCCGAGCAAGCCATGTACGCTATCCACTGGAATTTCCCAGATGCGGAAGAAGCCGAGCACGTGGTCGATGCGATAGGCATCAAAGAACTTCGACATGTTCTGGAATCTGCGGGTCCACCACTGGCAACCATCCTTCAACATCTCATCCCAGTTGTAAGTAGGGAATCCCCAATTCTGACCATTCACAGAGAAGTCATCAGGTGGAGCACCCGCCTGACCGTTCAGATTGAAGTACTTAGGCTCCATCCAAACATCGCAACTGTGACGATGCACACCGATAGGAATATCACCCTTCAGGATAACGCCCTTCGCCTTGGCATGCTCGTGTGCCTCCTGCATCTGCTTGTTCAGAATGAACTGCACGAAGTAGAAGAACTCCACATTCTGGTACGCCTCGGTTTCAGGGTTGGTCAAATCCTTGCGTTCAGCCTCATCCCAAACATGATGGTCTGGCCACTGAGTGAAGTCGGCAGTGCCATTCTTGTCGCGCAGGTAAGAATACTGTGCGTAAGGCACGAGCCACTGTTGTGTATCCTGAATGAAAGCCTTGAAATCGGCTCCCGACATCATCTTTTTACCTTCCTGTGCAAATATCTGTTGCAGATAATCCTGCTTGTAATCATTCACCTTCTCATAATCAATCTGATGCAAGGCATTGAGTTCCTTGCGGGTCTTCTCTGCCTCCTCGCGAGCCTTCTTGTCCTTCAACACTGGCAACGCATTCAGATCGGCATACATCGGATGGATGGCAAAGACGCTGATGCAGCTATATGGATAACTGTCCGTCCAGGTATGGGTGATGGTGGTATCATTGATTGGCAGAAGCTGAAGAACTTTCTGACCGGTAGAAGCCACGAGGTCTATCATGGTCTTCAGGTCGCCGAAATCGCCCACTCCGGCACTCTTCTCGCTGCGCAAAGAGAATACTGGCACCTGCGTTCCGGCAAGCTTGCGGTTGTAGAGGGCAAAGAAAGCCTGGTCCAGATCATAAGCGATGGCATCACCTGCCTTCATCTCCGGCAGGTCGATGGTGCGGTTCAAGCCTGTTTCCCAAAACAGCAGATCCTTCTTCTCGTTGTAAGCCACAAACTTGAACTCCATGTGAGCAGTCTGCAGATGAGCAGCATCCAAATCCACCACCCATTCGTTATAGGTGTGCTGTGTCATCTTCAGCATTTTTTCTGCATTCCATGCACCCAGCACGTTGTCGGCACCTACCAGTCCGAGTCTTTCTCCATCACGAAGCTGAGGGGCACGCACGATGAGGCGTATGGTCTTGGCACAGTTCTGCATCGCCAGTTCTTCTGGAGCCTGGTGATTGATGCAATCGGTGAAGGCACTGCTGTAAAGATAAGCATCCTCAGGTATCACCTTCCAACTGTCATAGAGGGTAAACTCATCCGCCTTGGTAGCGTTCAGTTCCAGACGATGCTTCACGAGAAGCCACTCGGTCTTGAGCACCCTGCCATCGCGCTCTACACTATAATAATAGGTGTAAACCTTCTCTGGCTGTTCTACACACCAGTCAAACGACCATCTCTCGCCATTGAGAGTAGTCATCGGGAAGCTAAGTTCCTCATCCGCCTTCTGAATGTTCAAGACGAGCTGCTCGCCGAACATGGTTTTGTATTCTATGTTAAAATGAATTGTCATAAAACTCCACTTAGATGTTAGTTATTTATTTTTTATTTCCGATGCGAAATTAGCAAAAATATCCGTAACAAGTACGGTTCTTTTGCACAAATCGAGGAAAAACAAATGCAAACGTTTGCATTAGTTTTCCTTGACTGGCATTATTCATGGTTCTTGATAAGCTTTATTTCTTTTCCTTGATGATACTGACAGATAAGGCACCGGCGATGAGCAATACACCAGCCACTATCATCATGTCGCTCTGATGAGAACCGATCAAGCTCAGGATAGTGCCGCCGCAGATGGCTGCCACAATCTGAGGAATACAGATAGTTCCGTTAAACAGGCCCAGATAAGCACCCATGTGACCATAGCCCTGCAAGGCGTTGGTAACAAAGGTGAATGGCATTGCCAGCATGGCTGCCCAACCCGCACCAATCATCAGGAATGGGATAAACTGCAAGTACTGGTCGTGCAGGAATGGAATAAGAGCGAAGCCCACGCCACCAATCAGCAAGCTCACGCTATAAGCCATTTTGGTGTTCTTGAACTGAGGAAGCACCACAGCCCAAAGCACGCTGCCCACAGCCTGTACGGCAAAGAGGATGCCCACCCAGTTGCCTGCTTCCTGGAATTCAGCCGACTTAGGGTCGGTGGTATTCCAAACGGTTTCGGCGATGGCACCGGTGGAATAGTTCCAGAGATAGAGGAAGCCAGCCCAGCAGAAGAACTGTACCAGTCCCACCTTCCAGAAGGTAGAAGGCGCATTCTTCAAGAGCGTAATCCAATCGGCCTTACCCTCTTCTTCCTTTTCCACATCGCCAGCTACGCCGTTATACTCCGCATACTGCTGCGGATTCCACTCCTTCACCTTCATCGTGGTGTAGATAACACAGAGAATCAGGATGGCAGCGCCCACATAGAACGACCAGATAACGGAATCAGGCACCACGCCCTGTTCTGCCACATTCTTGATACCCAGGAAGGTAAAGAGGAACGGGAAGATGTATCCAGCCACAGAACCGGCATTGCAGAGGAAACTCTGGATAGAGTAAGCCTTTGCCTTCTGCTTCTCGTTCACCATGTCGCCCACCAGCATCTTGAAAGGCTGCATCGCCATGTTGATGCTCGTATCCAGAAACATCAGGGCAATCAAACCGAAGAGCATGGCTCCGCTCACGGTAAGGCCCAGCGAACCGGCATTCGGCAGCAGGCACATCACGAGGACAGCTATCGTGGCTCCCACGAAGAGATAAGGGATGCGGCGACCGAATCGGCACCAGGTTTTATCACTCAGCGTACCTACGATAGGCTGTACCAGGATTCCCATCAATGGAGGGAGAATCCAGAAATAACTCAAGTTGTGTGGGTCAGCACCCAACGTTGCAAAGATTCGGGAGATGTTGGCGCTCTGAAGGGCGTAGGCAATCTGTACCCCGAAGAAACCGAAGCTCAGGTTCCAGAGCTTCCAGAAACTCAAATCAGGTTTTTGTGTCATATTGTTGTTATTTTAAATTTCAAAGTTCGGTGTTCAAAGTTCAAGCTTATCTCGTAGTTCCTCTTACCACGAGTCGGGTTCTCACCACTCTTTTCTCCACATCATCCTTCTGGATGGATCCCTCCACCTGTCCGATGAGGATATTTGCCGCTTCCTCGCCCACTGCTACGCCTCGCTGTTCCACGGTGGTAAGCATCGGGTCGCTCGCCTTGGCACGGTCGCCATTGGTAAAACCGCAGATACTGATATCATCTGGCACAGCATATCCCATGCGCTTGGCGGTATAGAGGATACCGATAGCGGTATCGTCGTTGATGGCGAAGAATGCATCCGGCACATCATCCTGCTCCAGGATTTCAGGCGTGATAGCCTCAGCCTGCGCGCGGTTGTCGCAGATTCTCACCCAGTCAGGGTTCTCGGTCAGTCCATGCTTCACGATGGCATCATGATAACCGTTGTATCTGTTTTTGGAAATCTCCAAGTTCATCGGCGAACCATAGAAGGCTATCTTCTTGCAGCCCGTATCAATGAGATAGGTCACGGCGGTGAAGGCACCCATGTAGTCATCCACCACCACTCTGGAGCAGTTCACCCCCGTACAGATTCTATCGATAAAGACGAGCGGCACGCCATTGTTCATCAACTTCTCGAAATGGTCATACTGCTTGGTATCCTTCGCCTGCGAAACGATGATGCCACACACCTTATTCTTATAGAAGTCTTCACAGATAGCCACTTCTCGGTCGTATCGCTCCTTGCTCTGCGCCACCATCACACGATAGCCCCTGGCTCTCGCCTCCTCCTCAATTCCCGAGAGGATAGACATAAAATAATAATGAACCATCTCGGGGATGATAACTCCGATTACCTTCATCGGCTGCACCCTGCTGTGGCGAAGAGCCTCGCCGATGACGTTCGGATAGAAGTTATGTTCACGCGCGTATGCTTGAATACGCTCCTTCTGGGCAGCACTGATTCTCGGACTGTCCTTCAACGCTCGGCTCACCGTGGCAATGCTTACCCCCAGGTCGCGAGCAATATCCTTCATTGTTATATTGTTATTCTCGTTCATGTTGTTTCTAAGTCATGCTGCAAAATTAGACAAATATCCGTTATCTTGTACCTTTTTTCTTGATTAATATCAAGCAAATCAAGTGCAAACGTTTGCGCATAAGAAATAACGGAATTAACTAAAAAATAGTGCATCGTATCGAAAAAGACTTTAATTTTGCACCCAGAAAGAATAAGCAACGCAAAACCTCGACCTATTTTTTATAAAACAAGGCCAGAGACTAACAATGATATTCAACTACGATTTTAAATATAATTATAAACATAAACTTAAAAATCAAGCAAAATGATGAAGCAGGTAAAATTTAAATTGCCTCTCAGAGCATTGACCCTCGCAGGTGGTCTGCTTCTGACGGTGAGTTCCTTTGCGCAGACAGCTGCGATTAAGGGACACGTGAAGGATGCTTCCGGTGAGCCTGTCATGGGTGCTACCATTACAGTGAACGGTAAGCCAGTAGGTATTACCGACATGGATGGTAACTTCTCTGTTGACGCAGCTCCAGGTGCTAATCTTACTTTCACCTATCTGGGAATGACTCCACAGACTATCAAGGCCACATCTAACATGATGATTACCTTGGCGGATGACTCTAAGGCTTTGAACGAAGTCGTAGTCATTGGTTATGGTCGTGCCAAGAAGGATGACTTGACCGGTTCTGTTACAGCCATCAAGCCAGATGAACTTTCTAAGGGTATCACCAACAACGCATCAGACATGTTGGTTGGTAAGATTGCCGGTGTTGATGTACAGACAGCAGGTGGTACTCCTGGTGCAGGTGCCCAGATTCGTATCCGTGGTGGTGCTTCTCTGAATGCATCAAACGACCCACTCTATGTAGTAGATGGTTTGATTATTGATAACCAGACAGCTACAGGTATGAGTAATATTCTCGCTATGATCAATCCTAGCGATATTGAGTCATTCACCGTATTGAAGGATGCTTCTGCTACCGCTATTTATGGTAGCCGTGCTTCTAATGGTGTCATCATCATCACTACTAAGAAAGGTCGCAATGGTCAGAAGCCTTCTGTTTCTTACACAGGTGATGTAACTATTTCTACTATCCAGAAGAAATATGATGTTTTGAACGCTGCTCAGTACAAGGAACTTGTCGGCTCTGTCAATGGTCTTGATGCATCCAAATTAGGCAATGCTGATACCAACTGGCAGGATGAGATTTTCCGCACAGCAGTTTCAACCAACCATAACGTAAGCGTACAGGGCGGTTTGAAGAACATGCCATATCGTGCCAGTGTAGGCTTCAACAACTCAAACGGTATCGTGAAGACCAGTTGGATGAATCGTGTCAACGCTTCCCTCAACTTGGCTCCATCATTGCTCGACAAGCACTTGAACTTCAACCTCACAGGTAAGTTCATGTATGAGAAGGATCGCTATGCAGATGCAGGCGGCGCTATCGGTGCAGCTTTGTCTATGAATCCAACAGAACCTGTTTTTGGTGAAGGCGACCAGTATGCAGTTACAGGCGGTTACTATCAGAACTTGATTAACAAGGCTGATGATATGACAGACCCTAACTGGAAGAATACTACCAACTCTAATGCTGCCCAGAACCCAGTAGCTCTTCTCAATCAGAAAGAAACTATAGCTCATGCCCGTGACTACAGCGGCAACTTCGAGGTAGATTACAAGATTCATGGTTTCGAGGATTTGCATCTGCATGCAAGCTTGGGTGCTCAGTACACCTCTACACAGCAAAGCGATGAGATTTCCAAGTACTCATACTCTAACAACTATTTCGGTTGGGCTGGTATGACTCACTATTGGAAATACAATATGATTGGTAATGCCTATGCACAGTATGCTCATAAGTTTGGTGTTCACGACATCGATGTTATGGCAGGTGCCGAGCAGAGCCACTACCACAGACATGGCTACAACCAGGGCTTTGGTACAGATGAATATCTGAAGGCAAATAACCCAGTCCTCAACGAGGAGACAGGTTACTACAATTGGCAGCACAACCCATCAAAGCGCAGCGAGCAGGAGTGGGCTAACCACAACTCTCTGGTATCATACTTCGGCCGTTTGAACTATAATCTTCTCGACCGCTACTTGATTACCGCCACATTCCGTGCCGATGGTTCTTCTCGTTTCGCCAAAGGTCATAAGTGGGGCTACTTCCCATCAGCAGCCTTTGCCTGGAAGATCAACAACGAGGGCTTCCTGAAAGATGTAAAATGGCTTGATGATTTCAAATTCCGTGTAGGTTGGGGTAAGACTGGTCAGCAGAATGGTATCGATGACTTCTACTATGCTCCACTTTATGTAGTAGGTAACTCTTATGCTCAGTATCCTTTCGGTAACGACTATCACCAGACTGTACGTCCTAACAAGTATAACGACAAGTTGACTTGGGAAAAGACCACAACATGGAATGCAGGTATCGACTTCGCTGCTCTCAACAACCGTTTCTCTTTCAACATTGATGGTTACTATCGCAAGACAACCGATTTGTTGGCAACAGTTGACGTACCAGCAGGTACCACATTCGGTGATAACCTGTTGAAGAACGTAGGTTCCCTCAAGAACTATGGTGTTGAGGTGGCATTCGACGTGAAGCCTATCGTAACCAAGGACTTTACATGGGATATTACCTATAATGTGGGTTGGAATCACAATGAGATTACTTCTCTTGATGCCGGTGCTCAGGACTGGGTATGGACAGGCGACAAGATTTCTCGCGGTAACAACACCAAGATCTTGAAGAACAAGGTGGGTGAAGCAGTCAACTCTTTCTTCGTTTACCAGCAGGTATATGATGAGAATGGCAAACCTATCGAGGGTCTGTACGTAGATCGCAATGCTGATGGTCAGATTAACGACGATGACCGCTACTATTACAAGAACCCTTCTCCAGATGTAATCATGGGTCTCACCACTAAGTTCCTTTATAAGAACTGGGACTTCAGCATGGCATTCCGTGCATCTTTGGGTAACTACGTATATTATGACTTCTTGGCCAACAGAGCTTCCATCTCGCCATCAGGTCTTTACTCTAACAGTTCATTCAGCAACACCACTCCAGAGGCCGTTAAGCTCGGTTTCACAGGTTTGACAGTTGCCCAGAACTACTTGAGTGATTACTTTGTACGTAATGCTTCTTACTTGAAGTGCACCAATATTACATTGGGCTACAGCTTCCCTGCATTGATCAAGAATTCTTGCAGCGGACGTATCTACTTCACAGCACAGAACCCATTCATCATTACAAAATATAAGGGTATCGACCCAGAGGTAACCAGTGGTATCGACAGCAATCCATATCCACGTCCAATGAGTTTCCAGATTGGTTTGAACCTCAACTTCTAATATATAAAGGATTATAATTATGAGAAATATATTAATAAAGACTGCAGTTGCCGGTTTCCTCTGCTTGGGATTGGCTTCTTGCGCAGACGATTTGAATATCAGCTCAATTGATCCTCAGTCATCACCTAGTTATGATGCCGACGGTCTTTTAGCTAAACAATATGCCACACTTGGTCTGACAGGTCAGGCAGGTCCTGCAGGAAAGGGAGATATGAGCCAGGATGAGGGTGAAAGCGGTTTCTACCGTGTCATCTTCAATCTTCAGGAACTTTGTACAGATGAAGTTATCTGGGCTTGGCAGACTGATACCGATATCCCTGCCATCACCAATATTGCATGGAACTCAAGTTCAGTACGTGCCAACTGGGCATACCAGCGCCTGGCATACGACATCACCCTTCACAACCAGTTTATCAGTGAGCAAACTGGCAAGATGAGCGACGATGTTATTGCAGAGGTTCGTTTCCTCCGCTGCTTGAACTACTATTATTTCCTTGATCTCTTCCACAAGGCACCTTTCAAGGATACATTTGATAGCGAACTGCCTGTTGAGAAAACCGGTAAGGATCTCTACGACTGGATTGACAAGGAGTTGACCGCCATTGAGCCACAGCTCAAGGAAGTTGGTGCTTACAATGACGAAAAAGGCTTTGGCCGTGCAGACCGTGGTGCAGCTTATGCCCTCCATGCTCGTCTGGCTCTGAACTCTGCAGTTTACACAGATGGCCAGGTAAAGGACTACAAAAAGGCAAAGGACTACTGTGATAAGATTCTCTCTAGTGGAGCTTACGCATTGTCAACCGAGACAAAGAATGGATTCTCAGGCTATGAGCAGGTATTCATGGGCGACAACGACCAGAACACCCAGGCTATGAAGGAGATTATCTTCCCTATCCGCCAGGATGGCAAGAAGACTCAGGAATACTCAGGTTCTACATACCTCGTAGCATCTATGCGAACTTCAGGAATGCCAAATTCATTCACCAGCAACTATTGGAGCTGCAACTTCGCCCGCAAGGACTTGGTTGAGAAATTCTTCCCTAATGACAATATCCCTATGGCAGGTGAAAGCGATGCGCTGAAGGATGCCACCGAGGAGCAGGTTATCGCAAAGGATGAAGAATTGCACGTAACCACAAAGGATGTCATCAACAAAGCTGGTGATGACCGTGCCATGTTCTACATGGGTGTAGGTGGCGGCATCCGCACACTCAGCCCTGGCAAGCAGATTACAGGTTTCACAAATGGTGCTTCTATCGTAAAATGGCAGAATCGCCATGCAGACGGTTCCGACATCCACGATGGTACATTCATGGATACAGATATCCCATTGTTCCGCCTGGCAGAGATTTACCTGACACGTGCTGAGGCCAACTATCGTTTGGGAAATACCACTGATGCTCTCGCAGACATCCAGACTATTCAGAAGCGTGCTCATCGCAAGGAGATCTCTGGAGCTGTCGATGAACAGACTTTGATTGATGAGTGGTGCCGTGAGTTCTATGTAGAAGGCCGTCGTCGTTCTGATTTGATCCGCTTTGGTCTCTTCTCTGGTTCCAAGTATCTTTGGGACTTCAAGGGAGGTGTAGCAGGAGGTATCGGTATCGAGTCTAAGTTCAACGTATATCCTATCCCTGTTACCGACATTGCAGGTAATCCTAACATGACTCAGAACCCTAATTACTAATCTTAGTAAATCGGGGATTCTTCGGAATAAAGAACTATAATTGATTAAAGAATACAATTATGAAAAAGATATTTTTAAAATTGATGCTGTTGCCTGCAATGGTTTTGCCTTTGCTCTTCACTTCATGCTCTGACGACAATGACAGCAATCCTACATTGGATTTAAATCATGCTGCAGACGGATTTGTATTGAATACACCAGCATACGCAGAAAACAATACATACGACTTGGCAAGTGCCAACAACTTGACCTTGTCTTGTTCACAGCCAAACTATGGAGGTATTCCATACGTGGTTCGCTACTATGTGCAGGTTGCACTCGATCAGAAGTTCCTGACAGATACAACAGCTACACATAAAGAATTGTCAACCTCTTACACCACAGCCAAGATGGCTGTGGATGCAGCAGAGTTGAACTCTACACTCGTTGATATGTTCCAGGCAGCCAGCCCAGACACAAGCGTGCCAGAAACAATGCCTGTATATGTAAGATTGCGTGCTGTCATAGATGGCACAGCCGACCCTTATCTTGGTCAGAGTTATTCCAACATCATAACCCTGCCTTCAGTGAAGGCTACTTACAAGGCTCCAGATGCTAAGTATCCAGAGAACCTGTTCGTAGTTGGTTCTTCTATCCAAGAGGCTTGGAGCAGCTGGAAGCCAGTGGCTCCTGTATATGGTATGGCAGGCAACTATTATACCATGGTTTATGTTCCTGATGGCGGTTCATTCAAGTGGGGTACATACGAGAATGACTGGCGTGGCTTTAGCCGTCTGGCTGCTGTCAACGATAATGCTGGTGCTGAATTCTCAGAGGATGGCGACGGAAACCTGAAGGTTGCTCATGGCGGCTGGTTCGTTCTCCACTTCGTTGGTGAAATGTCAGCAGACAAGAAGAACATCAACTACTCACTGAATGTTTATCCTGGTGCTGCTTACATCATCGGTGCTGCTGCTGGTGGCAATTGGGACGACGCTTCTGCCGCTTGGGCTATGACAGCTCCTGCAGACCAGACTGGCGAATGGGTATCTCCAGCCTTCGGTGGTGATGGCGAGCTCCGCACATATATCAAGATTCCAGGAATCGACTGGTGGCGTACAGAGTACACTATCTTCAAGGGCAACTGCTTCTGGAGAAACATGAACATTGTTAATTCTTGGTCTGAGGCTGGTGAAGGTTACTCTGTAACTTGCACAGCAGGACAGAAGCTCTATGTCAACTTCGACAAGAACACAGCAGAAGTTAAATAATTAAAAACATGAACACAATGAAAAAGACATTATTATATAGCTTAGCAGCAATGGCAAGTCTCGCACTTGCCAGCTGCGCTGGCGACTACGACGACTGGGCTAACCCACAGGCCAACGAGCAGGAAGCATCTGCTGCCAAGTATGGGGTAACCTTTGCCAATGGTTCTGAGGCAGAAGGCAGCATGGCTGATGAAGATGGTATCATCAATCTCGTAACAGTCAATTCTACAGATGCCAATGTCTCTGGTTTCACCCTCCAAGATTTCAAGGTGAACGGAGTAGCTGTCAATGGAACAATGGTTGGCAACAGCGTTCAAGTAAGTGCTTCTGAATTGGAGAAACTCGTTTGCGAGCAGAATAAGTCTCGTGCTTCTGTTGCTCGCGACCTGAAAGTGGAGACACAAGTTTCTATCAATCTCGCTTCTGGTGATGCGGTAAGCATTACTACCAAGGGCGAGACTACAGGTAAGTTTACTCCAACAGCAACACCTCAACTCGATGAGAAGGGCTACTACATGCTCGGTCAGGTAAACGGAAATGAGTGGGATGCAAAATCTCCTGTCTGGATGAACAAGATTAGCGATGGAGTTTATCAGTTGAAGGTTACAACTACTGCAGACAAAAACTGGTTTAAGTTCTATGCTGGAAGCAACTTCGTAAGTGAAGACTGGGATTCCATCAACAAGGGAGCCTTGGGCTGCAAGGAGAATGGTTCAGAAGAAGCATTCGGATACATTCTCTATAATGGCGATTCATGGGGTGAACTTCAGACTCCAGTTATCCCTGGAGCTGGTACATGGATTGTTACTCTTGATATGAACAACCTTACTTACACCGTAGGCAAGCCAGTGCTCTATATGGCAGGTGATGCTAATGGATGGGCAACAAATGACTACCTCGCAGGTGATGATGGTGTACACTTTACTGGTTACATGTACTTGAACCAGAATGGTTTCAAGTTCTGTACTCAGCCAGAGTGGAAGGGCACCAACTATGGCGCAAACTTCGACACAGCTCCTGATGCAGGCAACATCACTATGACAGAAGAAGCCGGTTACTACAAGGTAGATGTAGACTTGTCTGCTAAGACATATACATTGATTCCTATCACTACTATCGGTATCATTGGTAGCGCATCACCTAATGGTTGGGATTCTGACGTTGATATGACATACGTTCCTTACAATGCAGAAACTAAAGAACTTGGCTACTGGGAGGCAAAGGACATCACATTGGCTTCTGGTGAAATCAAGTTCCGTGCCAACGACGACTGGGCTATCAACTGGGGTGGCGATGTAAATGCTCTTACCCAAGGCGGTGGCAACATCTCTGTAGATGCTGGTACTTACGACATCAAGCTCTATGCATGGGCTAATGGCTATGCAAAGTGTGAACTGATCAAGAAGTAAGATATACAAACTTAAAGAGGCAACCAAGGTTGCCTCTTTTATTAATTCTATAAAAAGATGAAACAGCTAATATTATTCGTTTTTATCACATTAATTTTAACTGGATGCTACAATGAAGATTACAAAAGTGAAGAACAGCAAAACTCCACTTACATTGCAAGAAATACAAGGTCAATAGATATTGCAAACGATACTTGGACTAATTATGATTATTGTACTATCAAAGGGCATTCAGAACTAATCAAAGCACCATGGGCTGAAAATAATGTTATAACAACAATTCCAACAGGCATTAGAAAAGATGTCAAAAAAGAAGATGGTTGGGATATTCTTTTTTCAAGCGTTAAAATTAACAATTACTCACAGCCATACAATTATCATGAAACAGACAAAGGTGCTAATTATATTATTTTCTATAATCACTTTAATGGACTTTTAAAAGGCTTTTGCTATTTATCCAAAGTAGAACAACAAAATAATATGGGAATATGGCATATAAGTACAAATGACTCCACTAGACTATTTAACTTTGCTGGTACAGATGCAATCCCCTATAACGGTCCCAAAAGAAAAGATGTTTATATTTCAAACATATCAAATGAAGAAATCTCTAAAGGATTCAACAAGGGATGGAATTGTTTTCAAATAGAATTAGCTTACGATGAAAATAGCATTAACGAAACTTTGAATATAGATGCAATTTGCTTGAATGAAACCTCATTTGATTTTACGGGCACAATGGATTTTGATTCAAAAGGAGTAATCATTACCGCCACAGAACAGCCCAAAAGCAATGTATTTAAAGGAGTTGCTACTGCAATTGGAGATGCAGCAAATAAATATGTAACAAAGAATCTAGAAAAAACCAAAACACAAGAAAAAGGTATTGTAGGCAAAACAATAGGAAGTTTAATAGAACTTGGTGCTAACAAAATTTTTAGTTCTATATTTGGAAAATCATCGTCAAAAATATCAGAACAAACAATAAACATAGCTAGCAAAGGAAACGTTAAGATTACAGGAAAGAGTTTTAATCCTGGTTCTGGCCTTATTGCACCAATAAGCAGCATTCCTTTAAATTCTTTAGGTTATGCATTAGGAATTTGGAATTTATTAGACTATCCAATCTATCAAATAGAATCTACCGCAACATTAGAGAATTACTTCGATACACCAAATAATGTAGCCTTTAGATACAAGGTTGAAACGTCTGCAAAATATAAGACAATAATAAATCCTGCCCAAAAAGAATACTCATCACAAGCTAGTTTTGTATTTCAAGATGGATTTTATGCGTCAAAATCTATTTTAGAGACAAACTCAAATATGATATACGGAGGTACGAAGAATCTTCCTAGCCTATATACTCTTTCTCCTATGTTCAATATTCTATATATATCTACAGATTATCTTCCTCAAAAATCATACGGATATAAAACTCCAGGATTGGATTTAAAATTAGCAGATAAAGATATATGCAAACAAAGGCCCCAGTTATGTGTCGTAGAAAAATTTTTAAATAATGACATCTACATATCTGCCAAAACGTTTAATGCAAAAGACAGTTTTATTGTCACAAAAGGAGCAAGACCTTATTGGTGGACACTCAAACAACTGGAATCTAATGGATATAAATATAACGGGTATAGCAAGTGAACTGTATCAAGCAGCATAACTCTTTATTAGTAAGAGAACAGCTGGGGAACAATCCTAAGCGTCTCTTCCTTGGCAAACTCAGGTTGGGTTCGATGCCCGATCTGAGTTTTTTGTAAGCTGGTAGCATAAATGCAAGACGGGGTTAGCCGATGGCTTACGGATGACTATAGCTTGGTTTTCTTAAGCGAGTGCAAAGGTACTACTTTTTTGAATCCACCAAATTTTAGGGGGAATAAATTTGCAGAAAATATTTAAGGTGAATCATAAATCTCCTCTCACGGAATGTAGATTGTATTGAAAATAAGAGAGTTAAGTGTGAAAGGAAAAATCGGTTCAGGGGAGATTGTCCGTGGATAGACAATCTCTTCTGAACCATTTATGTCATTTTTTGGGAACTAGAAAATGGGAAAGTGACGAAAAGTGGTAAAACTACCACTTTTTGCTTGTAAATCATGGTAAAAGCCTTCGTTTGAGCCTTTTTAGTGACGAAAAACGGTAAGTTTACCACTTTTTGATAATGAAGTTGCGCATTCTTAGATATTTTTTGTATCTTTGCAGTGACGAAAAGTGGTAATGTTGCCACTTTTTGATAAT
>USJX01000016.1 GCA_900555035.1 uncultured Prevotella sp. | reverse complement strand
ACCAAAACTCTCAAACAAGTGAGTTAATATTGGAACATAGAACTGGACACCCTACTTATATATAATAAGGTGTAAGCCCCTCTATCTTGCTAATCACGCCGCAAAATTACAGATTATTTCTCATTTAGAGAAAGATTCTTTCCTTTTTCTTACTCATTTTCAGAAAAACATTGTAACTTTGAAGAAATTTAATAATCGTTTGCCTATAGATGAAACATTGTCAGCCCATAACCCAATTCTTGTTGAAACTGTTTCTGGTAGGCAGTTCCCTGCTATTCCATGCCTTTTCGGTAAGTGCCCAGTCGTGGCAGCAGCTACTTTCTGAACTTTCGGAAACCGAGGATTTCGAGCATGCTTCCTGGGAAGACTACGAGGAAGATCTGGAGGAATGGGCGCAGCATCCGATAAACCTGAATGCGGCTACCCGAGAGGAGATGGAGCGTTTGCCCTTTCTTACCCCTTCGCAGGTGGAAGACATCCAGGCTTACGTTTATCGTTATGGCGGAATGAAAAGCATGACGGAACTCACCCTGATTCCGAGCATCAGCTGGTATCAGCGACAACTGATGGAGCATTTCTTCTATGTAGATGCTGACCAGAAGAAGTCTGATTTCCCCAGTATCAGGAAAATCATCAAATATGGAAAGCATGAGGCGATGGGCATGCTGAAGGTTCCTTTCTATGAAAGAAAGGGCGATACCAATGGCTATCTGGGCTATAAATACAAGCACTGGCTGCGCTATCAGTTCAGGTATGGCGACTATGTAAAGCTGGGTGTAGTGGGTTCGCAGGATGCGGGCGAACCCTTTGGTGCCGGCAAGAACAACCTGGGCTATGATTTCTACTCCTTCTATCTGCAAGTAAAGAAACTGGGGCGCTGGAAGAACATCACCCTGGGCAGATACCGCCTGCACGAAGGCTTGGGACTGATACTCAACAACGATTTCAGCTTCGGCAAACTCTCGGTGCTTTCCTCCCTGGGAAGTGCCTCCAATCGAATCCGGGTTCATTCCTCCCGCTCTTCAGTCAATTATCTGCAGGGAGCAGCAGCCACCTATACCTTATTGAAAGGTCTCGACCTCACCGCCTTCTTCTCTTATCGCAAGATAGATGCCACGCTCTCCGACCAGGGCGGCATCCGGACCATCATGAAGACCGGTCTGCATCGCACGGTGAAGGAAATCGCAAAGCAGAACATCGCCTCCAATACCCTGATGGGGGGAAACATCAACTATCGCAACCAGGGCTGGCATGTTGGAGCAACCGGCTTTTATACCTCTTTCTCCCTTCCGCTTACGCCCAACCAGTCGCAGCTGTATAAGCGATTTGCCCCTCAAGGCAATAACTTCTGGAATGCGAGTGTGGATTATGGCTATGTTTCCCACCGCTGGACCATCGCAGGCGAAACGGCGACGGGCAATAGTGGAGCCATCGCCACCCTCAATGCCGCATCCTATCTCCTTACCGATCATTTCTCGCTGCTTGCCTTGCAGCGGTTCTATTCCGCCCGCTATTACTCGCTTTTCAGCAACAGCTTTTCAGAGGGGAGCGATGTGCAGGATGAGAATGGAGCCTATCTGGGCTTTACGTGGATACCGGCTCATCGCTGGAGCATCACCGGCTATAGCGACTTTGCCTATTTCGTGTGGCCCAAGTATCATACCAAGCAGAGCACGCAATGCTGGGACCATCTGCTCAATATCCTTTATCAGCCTAATAAAAGATGGACTCTAGGCACCCGATTGCGCTATAAGGAGAAGGCGGGAACCACCACCGGGCGATGGCGCCTTTATGCCACTTTCGCTGAGAAAAACTGGAGCACCAAGACGAGCGTGGATTATACGGTGAGCAAGGAGATGGGCGAGAAGTCAAGCCAGAAAGAGGCTGATGATGCGAACCCCAGCCAGGGGTATTTGTTGAACGAGAACCTGAGTTATCGCTGGCATTGGCTGAGGCTATCGGGCAGTTTTTCTTATTTCCATACGCAGGATTTCAGCAGTCGCATCTATGCCTACGAACCCGGCCTGCTTTATCAGATGAGCTTCAGCAGCTTTTATGGCGAGGGCATCCGCTGTGCCCTGGTGGCTCGTTCGGAAATAGGTAAGCATCTGCTGGTTATTGCTAAATTGGGTTCTACCAATTATTTCGACCGAAGCCATATCTCTACCGGATTACAGGAGATAGCGACCTCGCATCAGACGGATTTGGAGATACAGATGAAGTGGAAATGGTGAAGTTTTGGCAAATATGATGCAAGATAATGAAAAAACTGCCGTTATATTAGAGAAAGAACATTAGAGAAGAAGAGATGAAGATATTAATAGTAATTCCTTGCTATAACGAGGAAGAGGTGTTGCCCAAGACCCTGGAGGTGCTTGGCAATCTGATAAAGACTATCAAGAAAGAGACTGACGCCGACACGGGATTGCTCCTTGTTGACGATGGAAGTCGTGACCATACCTGGCAGATGATTTCGGATGCTGCCAAGGAGCACAAGTATGTGCATGGCATCAAGTTATCTCATAACCGCGGCCATCAGAATGCCCTCTGGGCAGGAATGGAGGCGGCTGTGGATCATTGTGATGCGATGGTAAGCATCGATGCCGACTTGCAGGACGATGAGAATGTGATTGTGGATATGGTGCGCCAGGTGCAGGAAGGCAAGGATATCATCTATGGTGTGCGCAAGGAGCGTAAGACCGATACCTTCTTCAAGCGATTCACCGCCCAGGCTTTCTATAAGCTGATGCAGAGCGTGGATAAGGATACGGTGTATAACCATGCCGACTTCCGCATGATGACCAACCGCACCCTGAAGGCATTGATGCAATATTCCGAGCGCAATCTCTTCCTCAGAGCCATCGTCCGCCAGTTGGGTTTCCGAGAGGGATTCGTCTATTACGACCGCAAGGCTCGCGAGGCAGGCGAGAGTAAGTATCCGATAACCAAAATGCTGAGTTTCAGCATCGATGGCATCACCTCGTTTTCCGTAGCCCCTTTGAGGTTTATCACCTTCCTGGGTCTGGCGATGACTTTAGTAGCCTTCATCATGATTATCTTTGCCTTGGTGGAGCATATTCAGGGCAAGACCATCCAGGGCTGGACCTCCTTGCTCGTTTCCATGTGGTTTATCGGTGGCATCATCACCACGGGTGTGGGCATCACAGGTGTCTATATCGGCAAGATTTATACCGAGGTGAAGCGCCGTCCTCGATACTTTATCGAAGAAAGAGTATAATCTTATCGAAGAAAATAAATAAGAAGAATATCAATTTGATAGATACAAAAAAAGCATCGGGATTACGAGTTCCGATGCTATTTTTGTATCTAATCACTAATCATTAATCATTTGTTCTGTGCGATGTTGGCACTTGTCTTCACAAACCGATAGAAGCCTACCGGATGATGCCATTCTACGAGTCTCTTTACTTCCCAAACCTTCTGGAAGGTATAGTCCCTTCCGAATTTCTCCTTGAAGTCTGGCACGTCGCTTTCAGGAATCATCAGCACGCCATCCTGTGGCAGAACCTTGTCAAACTGCTGAATCTTATCGCCCAGATAGAAGTTGAGGCTGAAGAAGTGCATCATTTCTACCGACATATAAGAATAGAGCTTGCTGGTATCAAACTTCTTTTCGATAACCGGTGCCAGATGCTTGTCTGCCTTGGTGTTGAGCACGGCAGGCTGCAGGGTGGAGTCGAGTGTGATGAAAATTGCGATAATCATCACCAATGTATATCTCATCATTTGGCTTGTCTCTTTTTTCTTGAGTGCCTTGAATATATGATAAGCTCCTATTATAAGAAACACATTGCATACGTAGAATAGGATACCATGAGTAGATTTTCCTATGGCATGGAGCATGGCGATGTTGTCGGCAGCATGCTTGCCATGGAAAATGGTATCTGGTATGCCGCCTGCTCGTATAACAAGCGTAGCAATCACGAGGATGATGGCCAGCGAGGCAATCACGCCGGCATATACCTTGATGGCTCCCATCTTCTCCTTCATCATCCAGACGATGTATTCGGCGATGAGATAAGCCATGAACGGATAGCATGGCAACAGATAGACGCTGCGCTTGCTCTTTGGGATGCAGTAGAAGAAGAGTACCAGGAGGAAGGCAAGCCAGGTGAACACCTGCAGTGGAGTAGCCTTCTTCGCATTCTCCAGGAATCGGGTTTTTGAGAACTTCTTCCATGGCAGGATGAAGAGCGAGAACAGTAATAATAAGGTATAAGGAGCCCAACCCATCACGAGTGTAAGCAGGTTGTACCACGCCGGGTTCTCATGCGATTCGTATGCCATCTTACCCATGAATCGGTCGATGTTCTCTTCCTTCACCAGACGCAGGAACTCGTCGCCACCTTGCAGATAGGCTGCATAGTACCAGCAGAATGGGATGATGAGCGAGAGTAGGGCGGTTAAAGCCATGCGCCATACGATGCCCCAGAAGTTCTCGCGCTGGGTAAGCATGAATACGCCCATCACGAAGCAAGGCAGGATGATGCCCACAGGACCCTTGGTCAGCGTGGCACCGCTCATGCAGAGGATGGCAAGCCAAGGCAGCTGGTGCTTTCCCTTCTCCCACCAGCGGTAGAGCAGATACATAGCTCCCACCATGAAGGCGGAGTTCACCATATCCACACGGCAGTTTATGCCCGCACGGTGCACCTCGAAGGCGGTGAGCGTGAGGATGGCAGCGATGAGGCTGGTTTGTGTATCCTTGCGCTTGGCATAGAATACGAAGCCGCCGATGGTCATCAAAACCAGCGATACAGCGGATGGAAGACGTGAGGTATATTCATTCACGTGGCCGGCGATGAGGCTGAAGAAGGCGATGCACCAGTGGAAGAAAGGTGGCTTGTAGGGGATGTCACCACCATTGTTGATGGGCAGAATCCAGTTGCCATGTTCCAGCATGGTGTAGGCAACCACCGCCTCACGAGGTTCTCCCTTGGTATTGAAATCGGTGAGTCCGAGGAATGGAGTCATCATCACGATAGCCAGGATGATGATGAGCCATAGGGCTTTGTTGTACTTGATGTTCATGTCTTATCGAAGTCTTATTATGTTATTTTGGCTGCAAAGTTACATATAATTATTTGTTTATAGACAGAATAAGGCAGGAATTTTTGCTTTTATTGGGATATAATTATTAACTTTGCACCCGATTTCTAAAGTAGAATAAAGATGAAACGATATTTTAAGGCTTTGGGGTATCTCCTTTCGGTGCATGTATTGGCATTGCTGGTGATGACTCTTTTCAGATTGGTGGAATTCATAGCCCTGCATGGCATGATAGTAGATGCAGAGGCGAGTAGGGTGATGGCGTTTGTCAAGGGTGTATGGTTCGACAATGTCATTGCTTGTTATATTTCGGTATTGCCTGTGGCTGTGCTCCTTGTTGCTGCCAGCCTGGGGTGGTGTCATCGCCGTTTGCTGCGTGGCATCAACATCTGGTATGCGGCATGGTTTGCCATCGCCTTCATGCCTTCGGCAGCCAATACCCCTTATTTTCAGTATTTCTTCAAGAACATCAACTCCAGCATCTTCGGATGGTTCGGCTATGTGGCTACCACATCGGGCATGCTCTTGCAGGAGTCTTCCTACTGGCTCTATATCGCCCTCTATTTCGTGTTCACGGGGGCGTTTATCTATGCGCTCGTCCGCTTGCGCCGCTATTTCGAGGGGCTTTTCCTGTTGCCAAAGGACAATATGCACCTGGTGTTGGTGGTAAGCCGTTTCCTCATTTCTGCGGTGATGATAGGTGCCTGCCTTTTCGGCATCCGTGGCAGAATGGGCTATAACCCTATCAAGGTGAGCCAGGCTTACTATTGCGAGGATTCCTTCCTCAACCAGCTTGGCATCAACCCGGCATTCAATCTCCTTACTTCGGCGCTCGATGATATGCGCAAGGAGAACAAGGAACTGCATCTCATGCCATACGCTGAGGCCATTACGAATACCCGCCAGTGGCTGGATATCACGGGAAAGGTGGATAGCACAAATATTCTGAAGCGTGAGGTGGTGAACGATTCCCTGGTGATGAAGGCGGGGCATTCGCTTGCGAAGAATGCAAATACTTCTCCTGCAAAGAAGAATCATCCTAATGTGGTGGTGATACTGATGGAGTCTATGTCGGCAAACCTGCTGGGCACTTTCGGCAATCAGCAGCCGCTCACCCCAACGCTCGATTCGCTCTATCATCATTCCCTGGCGTTCACCCACTTTTATAGTGCCGGCATCCATACCAACCATGGCATGACGGCTACGCTCTACAGTTTCCCTGCTCTCATGTTCCGCAACCTGATGAAGGGAACGGTAACTCCGCGCCGCAAGGGTATCGCCACGGTGTTGAAGCAGTATGGCTACGAGAACATGTTCTTTATGACCCACGAGGCACAGTATGACAACATGAAGGCTTTCTTCCAGACCAATGGCTACGATGACATCTTCTCTCAGGAGAACTATCCTAAGAGCGAGGTGGTGAACAGCTTTGGCGTGAGCGACCATTTCGAGATGGGCTATGCCCTCAACACCATCAACCAGAAGACGAAGACGGGCAAGCCTTTCATGGCTACCATCCTCACCGTGAGCAATCATCCGCCATATATCATTCCTGATTTCTTCAAGCCGAAGACCAAGGAGAAGGAAACGCAGATTGTGGAGTATGCCGACTGGGCGATAGGCGACTTTCTGAAGAAGGCAAGCCGGGAGCCTTGGTATAAGAACACGATATTCGTGATTCAGGCAGACCATGGCAAGTTGGTGGGTAAGAGCGAGGGCGAGTTGCCTCAGTCGTACAACCACATTCCGCTCATCATCTTCGGTCCGGGTGTTCCGCAGCAGCAGTATGCCGGTTTGGGTATGCAGGTAGATGTAATGCCTACGCTTTTCGGCCTGATGAATCTGAATTATGAGTACGAGGGCTTCGGCGTGGATCTGCTGAAGCAGCAGCGCCCGATGGTATTCTATTCGGCAGATAACCAGATTGTGGCAAGAGACCATCAGCGTTGCTTCGTCTATAATCCGTCGATGAACCGCAGTTTCTGCTATGATGTGTTGCCGAATGGCAATCTGAAGGAAACCAAGCAGGAGTCTAAGTTCCAGGATTTGAAGAACTATGTGTTCTCGAATATCCAGGCTGCGGAGTATATTGAGCGACATCAGCAATAAAAAACGATATTATCAGAAACAGTAATCCCCCACCACGCTTTGGCTGCGTGATGGGGGATTAACTGTTTATATAGTTTTTCTATTTTTTATTGAGGTAAGATGTTGCAGTATTCCCGTTTGAACCACAGTTCGAAGACGGGGTCAACCATCTTGAAGCCATCGCCCGATTTCTCAATGAAGTCTCTTTCTACAAGAGTCTTTTTGTTTTTGGTGATGGTGCGTGGAGCACCGAGTCCATATTCTGCTACAACCTGTTGGGCATTGAAATGAGTCTCTCCCATGCAGACGGCACGCAGGAATGCTATCTGTGAGGCAGGCATGCCATCAATATCGGTAATGAACATATCGGCATTGGTATCCAGAAGTTTGGTAAGCTGTGACTGGTAGATTTCCTCTGTCACCTCTGTTGCCGTACGTGTCCAGATGAGAAAGCAGAATTGCTGCATGTACCAGGAGTGGCATTGCACGGCATTGCAGATTCGCTCTATCATTTCATCGCTGATAGACTTGCCGTGATTGTAGAAACTGTCGTGGATGAAAGGCTTCCAGTATTCCTTGGCTATCTTCTTCAATGTCATCATCTGTCCAAAACGGTAGAATGGATTCTTCGAGTTGCCGAATATATCCATCATCATGTGGCGTTTACTGCCATAGAGACAATAGGTCGTACTGTGTTGTCCCTGCCACACCGAACGCATGGTTCCTTCCAGGCGCTTCCAGTCGGGCAGGTTTGCCAATTGTTGGAACTCATCAATGCACACGATGACATGGATGCCTTTAGCCTTGGCAATCTTTTCTGGAAGATTGAGTATTTCCTCGGCACTTTCCTTCAAAGGCTTGAAGTTTAGATTTACTTCTACTGCATTCACTGGATCGCTGTTGATGGTGAGGCTTGGAGATATGGATTGGATGAACTTTACGATGTCGGCCCATCTCTTTTCCATAGTGGAAGAAACGCCCTGGAGTACTGCACTTGCAAACTTGTTGTAGAACTCTTCCTCAGAGAAAATCTTGAAGGCATCCAGATAGCATACTCGCACATCCTTCTGTTCTTGCTTCAGCTCTTCCATTGCGGCTTTGACAAGTGAAGACTTGCCCCATCTTCTTGGAGAAATCAGCATCACGTTGATGCCTCCTCCAAGAAAAGTCTTGAGGTCTCTTCTATCTTCGATTCTATCAATGAAATATTCATTTTCAGCGATAGAACCATATTCAAATGGTATCTTGTTCATATACTTAAAGTCTTGATTTTCTGCAAAGTTACAAAATTATACCCAAAGGTATTATACCCTAGGGTATAATTTATGAAACTTTATGTTTTTATTTTCATCATTATCTCTTTTTCGAGTGTTGTCAGCAATGAAATGGTGATATCATCAGAAACAGTAATCCCCCATCACGCTGCCAAAGCGTGATGGGGGATTAACTGTTTTAAGGAGCTATAGATGCTTTATACAGAAAGTGTAGATGTGCTTTATGCCGAGAGGGTAAGCTTCTGCCAGATTTCGGTGTCGCCACCCTTCAGCTTCTTGCAGAGACCACGCTTGGTCCAACGGCTTATCATCTTACGGATGGTTTCACGACTGGCTCCGTCGCCACGCTCACGGCTGGCATCGAAGAGGGTGAACTGCTCCGGGAGCTGGGCGAAGAGCAGGGTGTTACGGGATTTATAAACCGGGATGGCCTCGTTGAACTGCTGCTGCTTGTCGAGACGCAGACCAAACAGCTCCATCTGCATGGCGAGCACATAGTCGGCCACAGCCTTGGCAAAACGGATGCAGGCATCAGTCTCCTCTTCGGTCTGCTCCAGAATGTGGAAGATGATGCCACAACGGAAGCCGATGACGGCGGAACGGCGACGATACACATCCATCACACGATCGGCATTCGCCAGGGCGAGCTGTCTCTTTGCTTCGATCCATTGGCAGAACTCCTCGCACATACGGGGCAGCTCCATCACGCCGTGACTACGCTCCAGCAGACTTACCGCCTTGAGGATGTTGGCCTGCTCCTCCTCGGTATAGCCGTGGTGCTGGCTGAGGGGTGCGAAAGATGTATCTGGCATTTTGGCGAGCATCATGCGGGAAGAGGAGCCGTCCTCGATGTTGTCATCGGTGAAGAACTTCTGGAAGATATTCTGGGTGCAGCAGCCGGTGAAGTTGAGCTGGGCGTGGGTTACGCCGCTGGTGGCGGTGATGTAGTCCTGGCCCACCTCGCTCAGGTCGAACGCCTTACGGAAGTAGTCACCGAACACCTTCCATACGCTCTTCATCGAACCGAGCTCCTCGCTGAACATATACATGGTGTGGCCGTCGGCACAGAGCTGACGTCTCATCAAAGCCGACTTCGAGATTGTATCTCCGATGTGACGGATGCAAGGTTTAGGGTCAATCACGCCCTTCTTGCCCTTGTTCTGCTGATACCAGGCTTCGTCCTCACGAGGAATCTCATCGTCCTTATCCATCTTCTTTGCCCAGATGCTCTCTATTCTACGACACACGCCCTTGCCCGAAGCCTGTTCGCCGATGATGATAGACATGAGTGCCATCGGAGTCTCGCTGCCGTCGCAATACTTCGCCTTCAGACCGTCGGCGTAGGCAGCGGCAATGGGGAGGGCAGAGAAGAGGGCAGGCACACGTGCCTCAGGGGCTACGCCAGAGAGCGAGTCACGGAGTCCGAGTGGGAGCTGATCAACAGGGAAGTCGTTAAGTGGTTGGGTACTAGCCTGGGCAGCCAAAAGATTCTCAGCATTTTTTAAAGTGAAATTAACCATGATATTTTAGTGTTTAAATTGTTAGTTTGCCGGACTATCCGGTAATCGGGGGCAAAAATACAACAATCTTTTGTAACCGCCAAATTTCGGCTGGTGATAAGGTCCGAAATTCAGCAGCCATTTGGGGCAAATTGTGTTAAAAAATCTAAGTCATAGTTTTGTGGGTCGAAAGTCATAGTTTCTTGGTTGGAAAGTCATAGCTTCTTGGTTGATGTTTTATCGCCTTTTAGCTAGTTGATTATCGCTTTCTAGCTTTTTGTCTAATGCTTTCTAGCTTTTTGCCTAATGTATTCTGGCTTGTTGTTTATCGCTTCTCTGCTATCGGGTTTTAGTTTCAATCATGGAAACACTTCGTTTCTATATTTGAAACAAGGTGTTTCTATTATAGAAACAAGGTGTTTCGATGAGTGAAACAAATTGGCTTCTTTTTCCTATCTCTTAAAAAAATAACACGGACAAATTCAATTTGTCCGGACAAATTGTCCGGAGGCTTGTAACTTCTTGAATTTCTTATGATTACAAGCCTGCTGGACAACCATCCGGACAAATTCAATTTGTCCGTGTTTTAAAAATCGCCCCGTTTGTCCTTTTCTAATATTAAGCGTAATTCGTTGATTAATAGCAATTTCTGTAAAAAAGTTGCAGATTTTAAACAACTTTGTTTTAAACAACCTTGTTTAATTTGTTTTTTGCAGTCTCCGTAACTTTTTTGAGAGCATTTCACCTTTATTTAAAAATATTGTTGTAACTTTGCAAGGGTATTCACCTATATTTAATAACGAGTTGTTGAACAAGAATGTATCAAAGAATGATGGATGATATACAGAAACAGATAAAGGCTGGCGAGGTGTCGGGAGTGCAGTTCAAGGAACGCATTCTCGACAAATATGATATTGCCTGTGAGTTGGTGGCTTTCAGTAATTCACGTGGTGGCAAGTTGGTAGTTGGTATAAAGGACAAGACTGGAGAAACCAATGCCTTGTCGTATTCCGAGGTACAGGAAACTACTAACCTGTTGAGCGATATGGCTTCAGAAAATGTAGTACCCTCTATATTGATAAAGATAGATACTGTTGAAGTAGAAGATGGCTACTTGGTTATTGCAACAGTAAAGGAAGGGCTCAACAAGCCTTATCACGACAACAAGGGAATCGTATGGGTGAAGAATGGTGCCGACAAGCGTAAGGTGTTCGATAATGCCGAACTGGCAGAAATGATGACCGACTGCGGAAGTTTTGCTCCTGATGAGGCTGGTGTTAGGGATGCAACCATTAACGACCTTGATGAAACGACCATCAAGCAGTTTTTGGGCAATCGTTTTGATAGAGTATTGGAGAAGAAAGGATTGATAGGTGACACCTTTAATGAGGCATCACTTGATGAAGATGTCAATGTTACATTTACGAATAATGACAAGGCACAGGAATTCGTCATTACGGTTTGGAGAGGAGAAAGTAACCAAGTTGAAGTTGAAAGTAACCAAGTTAGTAACGAAGTCTGTGGAAATAGTAACCAAGTCGAAGACTATAACACTAAAAAAGTGACTTTGACAAACAAGCAGAAGGATATCATCAATTTCTGTTCTGTACCACGTACATCACTAGAAATTATGGAACGATTAGGTGTTTCGAATCAGACAAAGAATCGTGAACGTTACATCACGTCTCTTGTCGCAGCAGGATATCTGCAGATGACTAATCCTGATAATCCTACAGCAAGTAATCAGAAATACAAGAAAGTAAATATAAAATAAGAAGTATAGTATAGTAAAGAAATGAAGATAAAGATAAACCCAAAATACGAAGAGATGAGAAGTTTTATCGAACGCATCCCGGATGTGTTCGAGAAGGAAGGACGTGTGATTTACACGGGTCGCAATCTCATTAAGGTGATGGAGGCTCCTGATGGAACCCTTATTAATGTAAAGCGCTATCATGTGCCAAAGGGACCTAACAGTCTGGTTTATTCCTGGGGCATCAGAAAGCCTAAGGGAGAGCGTGCCTTTGAATATCCGATGATATTGGAGAAGAAAGGCATCGGAACCCCTGCGCCTATTGCACTCATTGAAGAGCGTAATGCCATCGGACTCCTGGGATATACCTATCTCATCACCCTGCAGTGTGATAACCTGCATACCCTTTACGAAGTGGGTGATGCAGCCCCTGGTACCTACGAAAAGCTGGCTAAGGCGTTGGCGCATTTCGCAGCTGATATGCACAACAAGAAAATTCTGCATAAGGATTTCACGCCGGGCAATGTGCTGTGGAAGCAGGATGAAGAAGGCTTCCATTTCATCATCGTGGATATCAACCGCATGAAGTTTGGAGAAATCAGCGTCAAGGAAGGACTCTATAATCTCCGAAAGTTCTGGGGACCTAAGGAATTCATCCGAATCCTGGTCTCTGAATATGCCAAGGTAAGAGATTACAACGTGGATGAGGCCGTGGATTATGTGATGAAGGAACGCGCCAAGTTCTGGACCCGCTATGGCAAGAAGCATCCTATCAAGTTTAAGCTGGAGTTATAGGAAACGAATTAAGTTTAAGCCATAAGCAACTTCTCAAGTTTAAGCCTGAGCTATAAGTAGCTAAACTCTTGCAAGTAAATTCCATACGCCCTGGGCTAGGAGCTTCTGCCCTTTCAGGGCGTGTGGAGCTTACATGCGAAAGTTCAATTATTTTATATATACAAATTTCAAATTACCTGGTCCTACGTCTCTTTTGCAACGTGCAAGAAGCATGGTTGGAGATTCTTGCATGTTTGCGGCTGGTGAGGCTACAATCTTATCTTTGCCGTAGTATCGGGCCATTCCCTGATTGATCCAATATCCTGGATAAATCATGATGTCATTGAATGCATCCGAAGGCATTTTTACCGTAAGAGGCTTCAATGTTATGGCACTTTGGGTATTCGTCTTCAGTGCCAGTTCACGCTCGTTCATTTCCTTGTCAAATTTCACGGCAGTTCCTTTCAGCATAAGTGAAACGGTTCTGTTGGTTGTCCTTTCCTTGAGACTTACGGATAATATCAAGATGGCAATGGCACAATATGGCGCATACTGTAGCGAGTTGGCATATTTCTTCTTAGATGCCGTTACGAAATCTATAATGGCAGAACTTAATGGCGCTTTTGCCTCAGCCTTTCTCAGAACAGCTCCAGAAAGATAATAAATGTTGATGCAGATGAGCCACAGGTGTATATACGAATAGATATTCTGTACTCTGCCCGGTCCTCTTGTTCCCATGGCATAGCTGTGGGCGAAGAAGAATGAACTGTAAAGCGTAACGGTAATCAGGATGCATAGCCAAGGGTGAGAGAACTTGAATCTCGAGCTACTTGCCGCCTTGATAAGGGTAGGGCTAAGAAGCATCAACATCAGAATTTGAGCGATATTGATGGATTCTGATAAGAACTCGAAGCTCTTTCCTATTGCCATGAAGAATGCAACGACAACATTTGGCTTGCTTTCTATGGTAACTTGTCTGAACGCATTACCAGGAGCCAACACGCTGAAAAGGAAGGCGATGCCATAGATGGTGAGAATAGTAATATATAAACGTGGCCATCTTCTTTGTTCCATCTTCATGATGAGAATGGCTGCAAACAGAATCGCTCCCATGCCAAGTCCTGATACGAAGTTTCCGCCGGCAATGATGATGGATAGAACGATGGAAGCCCCTCCGATAAGGGCTTTCTTGAACTTGGAACTACTTAATTGATATCCTATGAGCAGAGATGCTAAAAACAGAGACATGCTATAGAATAAAGTGTAGTACATCGCCCCGTTATACCAATAGAATGCATCGTAGTATGACCATGTAAACTGGATGGTCATCAGAACGAAGAGGGTAGATACGAAGAGATATTCCAATCTGGACGAATGGAGTAATTTTCGCATAACCATATATAATAAGGTGTAAGTGGAGGTCACCAAACTGGAAATCAAGATGAATGTTCCAAGCCAATATTGGCCGAATACTCCTGGTTGTAGAGCCATGAGAAAGCAGGCGGAATAGGTGCCCTGCCATGTATGATACATCGTCATAGCTACATTCCAGGCTGTCTGAACGCAAGCCGGAAATGAATGGGTCTCATTCCAAATCTTATATACTTCTGCACCGAAGACATAATCATCCGCAAATGGATGAAGATACTGGCTTATCCATAACATGGGAATGATGGATATGATTAGAACTGCAATAGCTACTCCTGTTACAATTTTCAATTGCTTCTTATTCATAACTGCTTTTTTCCTTTTATATTACTTTCTTTTTACTTCTTGTTCTTTCTTTACTTCTTACTTTCTATATATTATAACATCCTTGTTTCCATAATCTTGCATGCGAGATAAACAATAAATGTTAAAGCTTATATTGTGTATGGGTGCAAAGGTACTAAACATAATTGAGTATCACAAATATTTCTTGTATTTTTTGCTGTTTTACTGTTTTTTTTCGTACCTTTGCGCAACAAATAAATTGAAAATGATACATATTGCGCTTACCATAGATGAAAATTATGTACGTTATTGTACTGTAGTGATGGCTTCTATTTTGGAAAATAACAAAATGGATGATATCACATTCCATATTGTAGCTAATGATTTAACGAGTAATAGTAAAACAATTATATCTGATCAGGTTAAAAACAGTAAAGCTTTAGTGAGTTTTTATACTGTGCCATCGCTTTTGCTCGAAGCTTATGAACTTAAATGGGGGCATAAGCGTCTTTCTATGACAGTCTTTTATAGATGTTTGTTAGCTACCATATTACCGGAAACTATAGGAAAAGTAGTCTATATGGATTGTGATGTGTTGGTGTTGCAATCATTAAGAGATTTGTGGAATACGCCAATGGAAAATATTGCAGTGGCAGGTGTACAAGACTTATTGGAAACTCCTAAGGAATATTTCAGCCGTTTAGGATATGATAGTAAATATGGATATTTTAATGGTGGTATGTTGTTAATCAATTTAGATTACTGGCGTAAACATAATGTAGAAAATCGTCTTAAAGAATATTTTAGAGCCAATTTAGATAAAGTTGTTCGTAACGATCAAGACATTATGAATGCGGTTTTATATAAAGAAAAACAGATGTTGGATATGAAATGGAATGTCCAAATAGATGTGTTCTTGACAAAACATTATTCAGATATAAACTTGAGGAATAAATGTCTTGCAGTTGCTGGTGATATTGGTATATTGCATTATTGCTACCGTAAAAAGCCATGGCATTATAATTGTATTCATCCGATGAGAGACTTGTTTTTCAAATATCAGAAGTTGACTCCATTCGATGATTATTCTCGTTTGCAGAAACCATTATCGAAAATACATCGTTTCTTGCATAATTTGCCTTATACTTTAGGTATTAATGAGTCTAAAATCTTAGACAAGAAAAAGTTTGAGAGATATTTGGAGGAAAAGGATAATTAGATATAAGCATAAAAGAATATGATACCAAAGGTAATACATTTGTGTTGGTTCAGTAATGACCCTTATCCTGTAGAGATAAAGGTTTGTTTGGATACATGGAAGCGCCTGATGCCCGACTATGTAGTTAAAGTTTGGGATTATACTGCGGCAAAGTCTATTGGCTGTGCCTTTATCGATGAGGCTCTGGAGGCCCGAAAATGGGCTTTCGCTGCCGATGTGGTGCGATTCTATGCCGTATATAAGGAAGGCGGCATCTATATGGATAGCGACATCTATCTGCATCGCCGTTTCGACGAGATTCTTCCAGAGGATGGCTTTGCCACTTTCAACGAGAAGGATAAGGAGGAGTTTGGCTTGCAGGCAGCCTTCTTTATGGGTACTGCGGGCAATGCGTTCTGCCAGAAGATGTTTGAATATTATCAGAACCGCCATTTCAAGAATCCAGATGGCTCTTTCAATGATACGATTTCGCCTTATACCATGTCGGCTGTGGCGAAGTCTTTCGGATGGCAGATGAAGGACGAAAAGCAGGTGGTGCCTGGGTTGACGGTTTATCCTACGCATTTTGTTGCTCCCAACAATCATTATCCTGTGGATAGTGAGACGATTGGAGTGCATCGCGTAGCGGGTAGCTGGCGAAAGAGAAAATTGGGACGATTCATCGAGATTAAGGTCAAGCATTTATGGCATGTAGTAAAATATGCCCTTTTCAAAAAGTGAGAAGGGCATATCTTACTATGTGCAATTATTGGGAGAGTATAAACTATACTATTGAACATTCCTGTATAGCCTTCTTCAGATTCTCTCCGTTGTTGATGGCCATTGCCATCTGTTTTGTTTGGGTAAGCATATCGGCATATTCTTCTTCCGAAATGCTGGCTAGGCACCCCGGAAGTTCTTTCAGGGAGTTGATGGCAAATCCCACTCCTCTCTTTTCTACAAGCGGAGCAATGGCAGATTCTTTCCATACGATGATAGGTAATCCGGCACGCAGGTAGAAGGATGCTTTGTGTGGGGTGTTGTATTTCAGATAGCTTCCGAAGTCGCCATGACATTCTTCCAGGGAATCTCCATCCCATACCAAACCGAAGTTTCCATGCACTTGCTTGATGAAATCGTCGGCATTCATAAAGCCATGCCATACAATGTTCTTGTCTTTTGCCACTGCATCATAATCTTCCATGTTTCCATAAAGATGAAACTTAAACTGGTAATCCAGTTCCTGCATCTTCAGGATAAAGGCGTTTTTGCGCAGGTTGAGTGAGCCGGCATATACGATATTCCATACCTCGTTGGGCTGGTGCTTCTTGTCTGCTGCAACGGATGGCGACAGATAATCATGGAATCCCAGGGCTCCGATAAGCTTTTCCAAGCCTTGCTGCTCAAGCCACAGCTTCATCGCCTGGTTGGTGGCGATGATATAGTCGGTGTGACTCAGGCGTTTCAATTCCTGGGCTACGGTTAGTTTCTTTCGTCGGAAACTGCCCAAATCATGAATCAGGGAAATGGTCTTGGCTCCTTTGAGGTGTGCCATCTTGCAGATGAAGGAGAAATATTTCTTTACGGGATATTGCAGTACGATGACATCTCCTTTCTGAATGCGAGAGCAGGCGATGAGGGTACTCGCCAGGTTATAGAAGAAGGCCAGGAATTTATTGTTGTCGATTTTGCAAGGCAAGCCGATACTTGCTGCCCCCATCGAGTGCAGCACCTTTTCGTAATCTGTCTTTGCCTTGTTGCCAGCACTTGTCTGATTGTAATAAGTGCGGCTGATATAACATAATCTTCTTTCCTTCATATAGCCTATTGATTAGTTCCTTGTGATAGTATCGAATTACATCTCTCTTGGCACAACTTTCCCCTTCACCACTTCATATCGCTTGTCAAACTCCTCCTTGGTTCGCTTCCATCTGTTATGCGTCCATAAATAATAAGGTGGATTCTTGCGGATGGTTTCTTCCAGCATCTGGAAGAAGCGACGGGTAATCTCGTGCTCCGGCAGAGTGTTGGGCTCACGGGTGATGAGCTTGTAGGTTGCCGTATAGTAGCCTCGCTTCGGGCGCGACATCTCTACATAGAACACGGCATCGTTCATCTTTCTCATGATTCTCTCGCCGCCCGTAAACACCGGGGTTTCGGGATGGTTGAGGAAAGGAAGCCACAGGTGGATGTTCTCCCACTTGGGACCCTGGTCGCTGATGTAGCCGAAGATGCTCATGATGCCCTTGCGCTTGTAATCCACCAGATAGCGGAGGATTTCTTTCTTGGGCACCACCACGCCATTCTCCTCGTGAGAACGGATGCGCTTGAAGAGCTCGTCGAAGGCATGGTTACGCAGAGGGTGATAGATGAGGCCTATCTTGCGTGACTTGGGCAGTTCGATACCCACGCATGAGAGCCACTCCCAGTTGCAGTAATGGCCCAGGATAGCTGCCACGTTCTGACCTTCCTGGAAACATTGCTCCACCTCCTCGCTGTTGATGACCTGGAATCGCTGGCGTAACTCCTTGTCACTGATGCTGAGCAATTTGACAGCCTCGAAGAAGTAATCGCTGAACCAGCGATAGAACTTCTTCTCAATGTCGATAATCTCTTCTTCTGATTTCTCAGGAAAAGAGCTGGTGAGATTCTTACGCGCAATACCCCTGCGGTACTTGATGACGTGATACATCATGAAGTACTCGAAATCGGCGATGCAATAGAGCAGCCTGAAAGGCAGCAGCGATATTGCATAAAAGAATGCATAAACAATCTTAACCATCTGTAAAACTATAAATTCTTAACTATTAACTCTTTACTCAATTACACCTGCTGCATGTCATGCAACTTCTTGTAATATCCGTCTTTTGTTATCAACTCTTCGTGGGTACCACGCTCCACAATCCTGCCCTCGTGCAATACGCAGATTTCGTCGGCATGCTTGATGGTGCTCAGTCGGTGGGCTACAGCCACGGTGGTACGGGTCTTCATCAGCTTCTCCAAGGCATCCTGCACCAGACGTTCGCTCTCGGTATCAAGAGCTGATGTTGCCTCGTCGAGGATGAGGATAGGAGGGTTCTTGAGGATGGCACGGGCGATGCTCACACGCTGGCGCTGACCGCCAGAGAGTCTGCCGCCACGGTCGCCGATACCTGTATCGAAGCCATGTTCCGACTTGGTGATGAATTCGTAGGCATTGGCAATCTTCGCTGCATTGGCTATTTCCTCATCGGTAGCATCGGTCTTGCCGAAACGGATGTTGTCCTTGAAACTGGCGTTGAAGAGGATGGCCTCCTGGTTTACATTACCTATCAGCTGTCGGAGATCGTGCACGCAGAGGTCCTTCACGTTGATGCCGTCGATGAGCACTTCGCCCTCCTGTACATCGTAGTAACGAGGAATCAGGTCGAGCATCGTACTCTTTCCGCTACCGCTCTGACCCACCAGTGCGATGGTCTTTCCCTTAGGAATCACCAGGTTGATATCCTTCAGCACGTAAACCAGTTCATCATTCTGATGGTCGGTATAGGCAAAGGAAACATGGCGGAACTCTATCTGATGCTCGAAGCTGCTGATATGCTCAGGGTTCTCCTTGTCCTTGATTTCTATCTCTGCCTGTAGAATCTTGTCGATACGCTCCATGCTTGCCAATCCCTTTGGGATATTGTAGCTCGCTTTGGAGAATTCCTTCAGCGGGTTGATGATGCTGTAGAGCATCACGAGATAGAAGATGATGGTAGGACCGTCGATTCTGCCGTAATCCAGAACCAGGATACCGCCAAACCACAATACCACCACGATGAGGATGGTTCCCAGAAACTCGCTCATCGGGTGCGCCATCTGCTGACGGATATTTACACGCATGATATTGTCGCGATAGCTGCTGTTCACCTGGTTGAAACGCCAGTTCATCTTATCCTCGGCACAGAACGCCTTGATGATGCGCAATCCGCCCAGGGTTTCCTCTACCATGCTCATCGTGTCGCTCCAGAGCGACTGTGCCTCGGTGCTCTGCGCCTTCAGCTTCTTTCCTACAACACCCATGAACCAACCGAAGCCCGGCACAAAGAGGATGGTGAAGAGGGTGAGCTGCCAGCTGATGCAGATGAGCGTGATGAAATAGAAGAGAATGAGGATAGGATTCTTGAAGAGCATATCGAGCGACGACATGATGCTGTTTTCCACCTCCTGCACATCACCGCTCATTCGGGCGATGATATCTCCCTTGCGCTCCTCGCTGAAGAAGCCCAGCGAAAGCGAGGTAATCTTCTGGTAGAGCTGGTTGCGGATATCACGCACAATGCCCGTACGGATAGGGATGATGGTGGCTGACGAGAGGAAGTAGGCTCCCGTCTTGAGGAATGTCATGAAGGCAAGGAACAAGCCGATAACCAGCAGAGCCAGCGATGCACTGTGCGCCACGATGAACTCCTGGATGTAATAATACAGGTTGTTGGTTGCCACTTCCTTGATGCTGCCCAGCGTTCCGTCCCATTCCATATAGTCGTTGGCACGGATGCCGCCATCTACCTGGAAGAGAATCTGCAGGATAGGAATCAAGGCTGCAAACGAAAAGATGTTCAATACCGCAGACAGGATATTGAACAGAACAGAAAGCCCCAGATACTTCTTGTATGGAGGGACGAATCGGCGTAAGATTTGCAAAAATTCCTTCATAGGTGCAAATATAGTGTTTTTAAGGAAGACCGCCAAACTTTTGGCGGTCTTTCTTGAATTTTATTCAGTTTTTTCTTATAGAAGAGTCTTTTTTGCTCCGTTTTTCTTCAAAGAAGCATCCTTACTCTTTCACTTCCTCTCCGAAGAGGGTAGCAGAAGTAGAACCGGTGATGCGGACCTTTACGAACTCTCCGATATGGTGGTTGCCCTTGTCGATAACCACCGCCTTGTTCTGCTCGGTGCGGCCCATCATCTGCTCACGGCTGCGCTTGCTGAAGTTCTCGATGAGGATGGTGAATTCCTTGCCCTCGTCCTTCTTGTTCTGCTCGGCACTCACCTCGGTCTGCAGCTTGATGAGCTCGTTGAGGCGGGCTATCTTGGTTTCCTCAGAAACGTTGTCTGGCAGATGCTTGGCAGCGTAGGTGCCTGGGCGCTCTGAATACTTGAACATGAAGGCACTGTCGAAGCCTACTTCCTTCACCAGCGAGAGGGTTTCCTGATGGTCTTCCTCGGTTTCGTCGTGATAACCCACGAAGATATCGGTGGTGATGCCGCAGTCTGGGATGATGCGCTTGATGTCGGCGATGTGCTGCAGATACTCCTCACGGGTGTATTTGCGGTTCATCAACTTCAGAATCTTGTTGCTTCCGCTCTGGGCAGGGAAGTGGATGTGCTTGCAGAGGTTTGGCTCATCGGCGATGGCCTGGAGGATGTCCTCGGTCATATCCTCTGGATTAGAGGTGGTGAAGCGTACACGCATGTCTGGCACAGCCTGGGCTACCATGTGGAGGAGTTCGGCGAAGGAAAGACTGCCTTCCTCGCGCTTACCCGATGGCGAGAGACCGTAACTGTTTACGTTCTGTCCCAGCAGGGTAACTTCCTTGAAGCCACGCTGCTGCAAATCGCGCACCTCACGCAGGATGCTCTCGGCATCGCGGCTGCGCTCACGTCCACGGGTATAAGGCACGATGCAGTAGTGGCAGAAGTTGTTGCAACCACGCATGATGCTTACGAAACCGCTCACTCTGTTGCCACCGATGCGCTGAGGCACGATGTCACGGTAGGTCTCGGTCTTTGAAAGTTCTATGTTGATGGCGTTGGTACCCATCTCGCACTGCGCAATCAAATCCGGCAGATTGAGATAGCTGTCTGGTCCACAGACCAGGTTGGCATAGTGGTTTTGGATGAGGTCATCCTTCACTCGCTCAGCCATGCAGCCCAATACGCCGAGAATCACCTTTCTTCCCTTCTTCTGCTCAGCATGCAGGGTGTCGAGGCGATGGTAAATCTTGTTCTCTGCATTCTCACGAATGCTGCAGGTGTTCAGGAAGATGGCATCAGCCTCTTCTTCCTTCTCGCAAATTTCGTAGCCTGCCATCTGCATCACAGAGGCAACTACCTCGCTGTCTGCCACGTTCATCTGGCAGCCATAAGTCTCAATAAACAGTTTCTTCATTGTTCTAGATGAATTCTAATTTATATATTAATGTATAACTATGATTTCTTTTTTAGCATCCCCGATGCCGTTATCATTTCATGTTCTTCGATGCTGCCATCAGCAGGAAGTAGAATACCACGGCAGAGATCCACCCGGCGATGGCATCGATGAGATAATGTGCCTGGATATACACGGTGGCCATGCACAGGAAGATGTAGAATGGCAGCATGGTGAAGAGCAGCTTGCGGTTTCTGCTGTGCCAGGCAAGGAGCATGCAGATGGTGCTTACGCCCACGTGCGAACTCGGAAAAGCGGCGGTAGGTCGCTCTCCGGCTTCCTTGGCATCCTCCACCAGCTGGTAGAAGATTCCGTCGGTATATCCCGGGGTAGGCAGACAGTTGGTATGGGTGTTGAAGTAATCGCCCAATGCCGGGAAGATGCCCTTGGCTATATCCTGCACACCCACGGCATCAAAGTAGAACGTAGGTCCCACCACCGGCACGTAGATGTAGATGAGATAGTAGAGGAAGAAGCTGGCGAGCAGCACAAAGCTAGCTCTTTCTGCCTCGTAGTATCTGCAGAAGAAATAGTAGAGCACCACTGCTGCTATCATCGGATAATACATGAAGTAGCCCATCGACATCAGCTCGCTCACCACCGCCCACGGCAACGCCTTGGCAAAGAGCAGGGCGGGCTGGCATCCAAAGAGGTCCTGTTCCCAGCCTGCGAAGATATGGTCCAGGTTGGGGAACATGCGGTTGATCTCGTAAGTGTCTGGATACCACCAGGCAAGCAGGGCGATTTGTGCCATGATGCGCACCATCTTCGTTATCCTGCATGGAATCATGCGGTATACGCCCCAAAGGGCGAGGGTGATGACTAGAATTCTCAATCGTCCCCAAAGCATCGATTCCGGGTTCACCACCTTGGTAAAGGCGAAGAGCATGGTAATCACGGTGATGGCCATATAGCCCAGCATCGCCCATTCCAGTGGCAGGAGTCCCTTCTTTGGGTTCTTGTCTATCTTAAAATAATCTTTTATCACGGTTCTTATTAGTTTATAATTTATAGTTTACAGTTTATAGGGCAATCTCGCTATGCGGTGTAGCCGTTATCAACTATCAACTATTAACTTTTAACTATTAACTAAATTACAGCCATCCGTTATCCTTGTACCACTTGATGGCAAGCTTTACCCCTCTTGACAGAGGGTAGTGGGGATGATAGCCCAGCTCGTCCATGGCAGGCTCGATGTCACATCGCCAGTTGCGCTGCTTCAGGATGTTATACTTGTCGTTGTTCAGTGCCGACATCTTTCCGGTCATTCTTCCCAGGTATTCGCCCACGAAGGTTACGATGCGCAATACCCAAATAGGCGCCTTGATGCGCAGCATCCATGGATTGCCCAATTCCTTCTGAATCAAGTCGCTGAAGGCTTCCGACTGGTATACCTCGCCATCGCTGAGGAAGTATTTCCTGCCGTTCATGCCATGGTCTAGGGCAAGGAACACAGCCTGCACCACATCCTGTACATAGACGAAGGTGATGTCTTGGCGCTTGAATCCCACGGCAAAGTCCACATGCTGCTTGATGCTTTTTGCCATCAAGAAGTAGTCTTTCTCCCTAGGACCATATACGCCGGTAGGGCGCAGGATGATGTAAGGGAAGTTGTTGCCGATGCTGTCTAGATAGCGTTCTGCCTCCAGCTTGCTCTTGCCATAAGCCGTATTGGGCTTAGGTGTATCGTGCTCGGTTATCTCCTGATAGGGCTGTTCCTCACGGATAGCTCCGAAGATGCTGAGCGAACTGACGAATACAAATCGCTTGATGGGCATTCCCAGATGCAGGATGGCATTCACCAGGTGCTTGGTACCCTCGGTGTTCACCTTATAGAAATCCTCTGCATGCAGGCACTTGGTGGCGCCGGCTGCATGCACTATATAGTCGAACTCGTGCGGGGCGAGTTCCTTCTCCAACTCTTCCTCTGAAGAAAGATTGAGATTGATGAAATGGATGCGATCGTCTTGCAGGTATTTCCTGGAACTGCTGGGGCGTACTGCCGCCCAGGTCTCCATGCCTTGTCTTAAGGCTTCTTCCACGATGTAACTGCCGATGAATCCCGACGCACCCGTTACTAGAATCTTCATTAATTAATTATGTAAAATTGCAATTTCGCTGCAAAATTACAACAAAAAAATGAGTTATCATGCATGTTTTTCCGAAATATGACGAAAATATTTAATTTCTTTGTCGTATTTGTATAAAAATGTAGTATCTTTGCAGTATGGAACAAGTTTCGGGATTCTATTTCCCTCTTTCTGGTCAGACTTCCTCCGGTTTCTCGGAAATGGAGGAAATCTCGGTTAGTGGCTTTAATATCCTCGTTCGTGCCAAGCGTGATGGCAAATGGTGGGTGTTGAAGGCGCTGGCACCCGATGTACGCCATAACGAAGTGTTCCGAAACCTGTTGCATAAGGAATATGATATCCTTTCTAAGATTCAGCATCCGGGTGTGGTTTACGTGGAGGGCATCGAAGTGGTGGATGGTTACGGAGAATGCCTGGTGCAGGAGTGGATTGATGGGGTGACGCTGGATGAATGGCTTCAGAAGCCGCATTCCCGGTCGCAGCGCCAGCAGGTGGCTCATCAGTTGCTCGAAGTGATGGAATATGTGCATAGCCAGCAGGTGGTGCATCGCGACCTGAAACTCTCGAATATCATGGTTACGCGCAGCGGCTGTGTGGTGAAGGTGATAGACTTCGGATTGTCGGATGCCGATTACTATGCCATATTGAAATCGCCTGCGGGTACCGAGGGATATATCTCGCCCGAACAGCAGAAGGGTGGTCCCACCGATGTGCGAAACGACATCTACAGTCTGGGCATCATTCTGGATAAGCTGCAGCTCGGCTTGTCTTGTCGCCTTTCCATCAGGCACTGTCTTTGTCCCCTCGAAAGGCGTTATCCTAATGTAGCAGCCCTGCGCCGTCATATCCTGATGCTCCACCATTCTCTGCTGGCGCTTTGGATAGTTCTGTCTTTGTTGCTGGTGGGTGCCGTAGGTGGTGCTATATATAATAAGGTGAACCAGCCGGAGCGTATCTATGATGTGGTGAACCAATTCAGGGCAGGCAACTTTCTGTGTACTTCCTGGGGCGGCGGTGTTGTTTCGGTGAAGGCTATCAACCAAAAGGATTCCTGCATCGAGGTTCCCAAGACGGTGACTTATCAGGGCATGACCTATAAGGTGGATGAGATAGAGAAGAATGCCTTTGCCCGGCATGCCGTTCTGAAGTGGCTGGTATTCCCCGATACCAGATTTCATGTGATGCGTGGCATGATTACCGGCAGTCCGCATATTCAGAGCATCTGTTTTCGCAGTGTAGAGCCGCCCATTATAGGCAATGCCATCTGGAAAACCAAAATCACGGATGTATTCGAGGCTCCTTGCTTTGAAAAGGTAAAGCTGATGGTTCCCAAGGGCAGCCTTGATGCCTATCGGAAATCTCCTTGGGGCAGGTTCCGGCATATTGAGGAATATGAATAAGATAAGACGGAAATATAAGACAAAAAAGAATAAAAATGCAAAAGGCACTCATCCAGGATGGGTGCCTTTTGCATTTTTATTCTTTAGTACCACACTTCAATCTGTGGAGATTCCTTTGCGTAACTTGGCATGCATCTACCTATTCTTGCGCCGATGTAAGTTGGGTCGCAGATGTAGTAGGTCTTGCCCTTGTATTCGTAAGATGTGCCGTTTGCTACTGGCTGGTTGAAAGCCACGGCAGTACATTCATGACCAGGGAACTGGATGAGATGCACATCAAGACCCAGAATCTCGTGCACCAGATAGGCGTAGAAGATGGCACGGTCCTCGCAGTCGCACAGCGGATAATAGAGCGTCTCCTCGAAGTAGAAGTACTTCTCGCGCTTAAACTGCTCATCGTCTGTGGCGTATGGGAAACCCTTCTGTATGAATCTCAGGATTCGGTTGGCAGCATCCTGTTCGTCCAAACCTGCCACCTGGGTGCGGATTTGCTCCACCACTTCGTTGCGGAACTTCTTGTCTACCACGCTGGAAGCCACGGTAGGAATATCTATCACCGGATATTCATCGAGCAACGGCATGATGCCTGTAGGCACTTCGCCCTTCAGGGTGATGCCCGCCGCCTCATAGCTGAATGGCTTGGTGCCGCTTCCTATCACGGTCTTTCCGGTGAATCTCAGCTCCATGTCCTTACCCAGTTCTGCATCCTTAGGCAGGTCGCAGGTGCGGAAAGCGCCGCTGTCGTCGATGTTCGGATAGATATAGTACTTCTTGCCGTCAATGTTGATGTATGATTTCTCAAACACGTGCTCGGCGTAAGGCACGAGCATTGCCACCTGATGGTCGTTCATACCCAGACGGATGTTGTAGCCGCAGTTCACCAGTACATACTGTGCCGCCACAATCTTTTCGTTCTGGCTGGCGTTCGGCATCACGGCGTTGATGTATTTCTCTACGAGCATGGCAGAAGCCCAGTCGCTGAGTCCCATCTTGCGCGATTCGGTGGCGAAAGCCTGGGTCACCTCCTTGAGGTCTGATTTCTTCAGGCTTTTCCAGTAAGCTACCACGTCGTTGGTAGAGGCGATGTCCTTCTTTGCCAGCAATATGGCCTTCTGGAACTGGATGTTCTCTCCGTAGTAATCCACGTCGATGGTCTGCTTGCTCACTGGCACCTTCACATGTCCGATATTCGGCAGTGCCGGCATCACAGGGATGGCAGATACGGCTGGCATCAGCGGGAGTTCGATGCCCGAACCGGTGTATTCGATGTCAGGAATATCCGGCTTCACCTCCGGCAACTTCGGCTTGTTTACAGGGTCAACGCCTGGACGGATGGTAGGTGCCTTCGGATTCTTCTTGTTGGTAGGCACTTTTGCCAGTGGGTCGGTAGGCAGCGCAGGCACCTTGGTAAGGTCTGGCTTCTTGTTGATGTCGCCCAATCCACCTTCAGGGATATCGATGCCCGAACCGGTGTATTCGATATCTGGAATATCCGGCTTCACCTCCGGCAGCTTCGGCTTGTTCACAGGGTCGATGGTAGGGCGCACCTTAGGTGCAATCGGACTCACCGGCATCTTTGGCTTCACGGTCACCGGCTTTTCCGGCTGCTTAGGCTCCGTATAGGTAGGTGGAGTCTTTGGCTTAGGAACCTGCGAGCGTATATCTCCCTTAAATTTCTTATACTCTTTCCACACACCTTGCATGTACTTATCGTAGTCGGTAAGTATGGTGTTGCGGAACTTGTTGTAGTCGTCCATCATGCCTTGTCTTGCCTGCTGGAACTGCTTCACGAAGTCATCATTCTGCGCAAAGGTTGGTGTTGCTTGCAAGCTAAGCAACAGTATCATGCTGAGTGTAGGATATATTCTTTTCATAAGCTCTTTTTATGTTGTACACTATTATAAAGATAGATATCTGTTGCAAAGATACTATTTTTTTCTTTATAGTCAAAGTTTTCTTTTAAAAAAAAGCTCTCTACCCCATTATTTTTTGGGATAGAGAGCCTGACAGTATAGTTCTTAGAAGTTACCTGGCCCGATAATACCCCAATCTCTGTTCGAACGTGGAAGGTTCGAATTGATGTTTGGGTTGCGGTCTGGCTGCCAGGTTCTTACCTTGATGGATGGATTCTCCGGGTCGTTGAAATCCACCATCAGGAACAGGTAGCCATGATCGCCATAGTTGGATGAATAATAATCCTGTTTAATCTGGATGCCGTAGGTCTCGCCGCCGGCGCCCATCTTCACCACGTCGTTGTCGGCAAAGCGGATATTGATAAACTGGTTGCTCTGGAAGCACATCTTCAGCTTTCTCAGATACTCGCTCTTGGTCTGACGGGTATATTTTATCAGCGGCTTGTTGTCGCCGAAGGTTGATGCCTGATCCTCCATGCTGAGTCTTGGATTCCTTTTGATCACATGACCCGTGATGATGGTGGCATTGTCGTCGAATACGCTCTCCAGATAGTCGAGTCGCTTCAGGGCGAAGGCAGTCTTGTAGTTCTCCAGGAAGGTGGCTATCACCATCTTGGCATAGTCGCTCCAGGCACCCACGCCCTTGTTGAAGATGTCGGTCTTTGCCTGGCTGCCCAGTCCGAATGCCACGCATTCTATCTTCCTATCCTCGCCGAAGGTGAAGGTTACGTCTTCCACGAACTTGCGCTTGTTGTTTTTGAAGGAGAATGCCATCGGTATGCTGCGGCACACCACGCGCTTGCCCATCGTGTAGAACGAGAACTGCGGGTTGCCCAGCAGTCGTGCCTGTCCGTAGTTGAGCAGCTTCTTGTACATCTCCAGACCGTCGGCAGAGAAGCAGTCGTTTACGCTGTCATATTGCCGGGTCTTGATGGCGTTCACCACGCGGTTCATGATTCCGGCGAGCTGTTTCTCGTCGTTCACCTTGCTCAGCGTTTCCAGGTTGGCAGCCGATTCCGTCTTCACCGATTTCTCGAATTCTTTCCTGGCTTCGCTGGATACCGCCGATTTCTTGTCGAGGTTGCTGATGTATACGGATGCGTTCTTGAACGGTGTACCCTTGAAGAGCTGCATCACGCTTTCCAGCTCCTTGTCTATCTGGCACTGGTCGGCGTATTCATACTCGTATTTCAGCTGTAGGCTGTTCACGTCAACGCCTGGGCGCAGTTCCACGATTCCCATGCCGTCTTTGGCACTGTAGAGGTTGCTCCAGGTCTGACCGTCGAAGTAGGTGTAGTCGATGCTGGTCACCGGTTCGCCCTTGTATTTGATGAAGAGATTGATGTCGTTGCCGTCTTTGCCTGCTATTTTGATTGATAGATTACTCATGATCTCTTCTATCTGTTGTGGAATCCAGGTTACGAGCAGTCGCTGTTCGCCGTTGATGTCCATCTTCACGCTGTTGGGATACTGCAGACTTCTCACCATAGCGAAAGCCCAGTAGTAGTTGCGCAGGGCGTCGTCAATCTTCGCCTTTTCCTCGGCTCTCATCGCCGACCTCACATAGTCGAACACCTTTTCCTTGCGTTCGTTGAAGATCTTGACCACCTCGCTGCTCTTGATGTATCTCAGCACATGGGTCTGAGGAGTATTGCTGATAACGAGGTTGTTGGTGTTGGTGAGGGTAGCCTGAGCATAGCTGTTCATCACCGAAGTCACCGCCGTCTTCGAATCGAAGTTGCTGTTCGTGTTGAACTCCTCTTCCTTGATTTCGAAGGAATTGGAGATATTGAGAGAGATTTTGCTGATGAGGTCGGCGAGTGCCGCCTGGTCTGCCGAGTTATAGGTGTCACCCCATCCTTCTCCGCAGATGTATTCCTTATTAGTCTTTAATTGTTCAGCTCTTTCTGCCACTGTCTGCGCCATCGTTGTATTGGGAAGCAGAATCGACAGCAGGGCAATCATCATCAAGATAATCTTATTCATTTGTCTCGTATTTGTTTTTTGTTTACTTTCTATCATTAACTTTAAATTCGGGCGCAAAGTTACGAAAAAAAATCGAAACTCGGCTGGTTCATTTTGGTTCAATTTCAGGAAATTAGCGATAAATCGAAAAAAAAGTCCTGATATGTTAGGAAAAACTAAAACGGCGCTTCCCGGAGGGTCCGGAAAACGCCGTTTTCTAGTTTTTGTATTCTCAAGGGATGACCATTTATTTGATGGCCATCTTCTTGTTGTTCACGATATAGATGCCCGATGGCAGGTCGGTGACTGCGGTAGTTTCGCCTGCTTCTACATCTACTTTCTTCATCAGCATGCCCATGGTGTTGAATACCATCACGCTGCGTGCCTTGTCGCTCTGCAGATAGAGGGTTGATCCGTGGCTCCATGCCTTCAGACCGTAGACTGGCTTCAGCGGAATCATTCCGATACCGGTGGTACTGCTGCCAAACTGCCTGCTGAATGTCTGTGCCGCCTGTGCCGTGGTGAGGTAAGCCTCAAACGGTTTCACCTGCTTGAAGTTCTCGGCAAAGATACTTCCTGGTCGGTAGCCCTGGTATTCTTCTCCCACGTTGAGAGCATAGATGCCTTCAGCCTTTTTAGTCTGGTTGTAGCAGGCCACGAACTCGCGGCTTTCGTTCTTGCTGCTTGCAGCCGTGGTAGCTGATACCATGGCGTTTGTAGCAGCAAAGGTTACTTTTCCGCTCAGGATGTACTCATCCGAATAAGCCTGCGAGTTAGGCATGCTTATAATATAAGGTGTATTTGCCTTGATGCTGGATGCGGCACGGAATCCTGCTTCTGTCGAGAGCTCGTAGAGCCAGAATGGCTTGTCGCTCTTGCTGCCCTTGGCGAATGGAGCGATGGCACCATTGGTCTCGTGGGTGATGGTTGCCACGTTGAATGGCAGGGTGAGGGTCTCCCAACCTTGGCATACGCCCACCTCTGTCTCCTGGGTGAAGTTTCGGGTATAGGAAATCTTCTGGGCAGTAAATGCCTTTGGACAGAAGAAGTTGCCCGTTTCCTCACCTTCCGGCACTGAGAGTACGATGTTCTCTGCCACGCCGCTGGCTATGACGTTGCCGATGCCCGCAGGCACTGCGCTCTTGGTGTTCACATAGAGCAGCAGGTTCGGATTGTTGATTCCGTCGAGCATATTGGCTGGCAGGGTGGTGTTCGTGTTCCATCTCACGGCAGCCAGTTTACTGCTGTTGGCGAAGATTTCCTTGCCGCAGGTGGTGAGGCTGGCTGGCAGGCTGACATAAACGAGGTTTGTGCCGGCGAGTGCCTGGTCGCCTATTGTGCCTCCTTCTGGCTTGGCTGCACTCATGTCGAGTATCTTCAGGTTGCTCATCTTGGCAAGTACTGCTATGTCTGCATCGTTCACCTGTCCCGTTACGTTCAGCGTATCTCGCAGCGGTTTTCCGCCACACCAGTCGAAGGCGGTGGCAAGATTTCCTGCGGTCTTGATGCTTACCTTCTCGTTGCCGTCGTAGTAAGAAGGCACTTCGAAGGTGGTGATCTTGGAGTCGTTCATCAGGTCCATGGTGGCGAAAGCCTTGATGATTCCTGCTTCTGTTACGGCGATTCCGGCATCTATGTTGTAGAGTTGCGACTGGGTGGTAGGGGTGCTGCCATCCAGGGTGTAGTAGATGTCGGCATTCTGGCTGTTGGTTGTCAGCGTCACCTTTCTACCGTCGTAGTTGGCTATAGGGTCTGCGCAATCCTGCTTGTCAAAGTCTCCCACCAGATAGCTCTTGATGAAAGAGTCGCTCATGCCGTCGGCACATGCCATGGCTCTGATGCGGGTGTTTCCGGTCATCTCTATCGGAGCTGTATAGATAGTGCTTTCGCTGGTAGGCATGCTTCCGTCTAATGTATAGTGGATTTGTGCCCCCGGCGTATCGCTGCTGATGGTCAGCTGATGGTCGGCATAGCTGAAGACAGGGTCGCTTGCCCAATCCTTGCTGCCCGTGAGTCGGATACTTCCATCCTGCTTCTGGTTGTAGATGATGGCGAAGTAGGTGCCTGGTGCCAGCAGGGTGGTCTTGTTGCTCAACATCTGTTCCGGTGTGAGGGTCATCAGGCGGTTGTTGTCCTGATAAAGCATCACGTTGCAGCTTTCCGAAGCGCCGAAGTAGTAGGCGTTGTTGTCGGTGATGGTAAACTTGGCGATGTCGTAGTCGCCCATGCCCAGCTTGTGGATACCGAGTGTGCGCTGCAGCTGCAGCTCCTTGGCAGTTCGGATGCTATAGTCGGAGGCGAGGGAGTCGACGGTAACAGGTCCACCCCAGTTTCCTGCCTTGTCCTTGAATTGGATGAAGTAGTAGAGGTTGCCCATTCGCTTTACCCCCACTTCCATAGATGCATTATCAGTGGTAAACTCATAATTCTCTACGCTTGTAAATTCCTGGGCGGTAGGGAATGGAATTTCCACTGACAGGGATGGGATATTATCCACTTCTGTCAGCTCCTTGGTTACGCTCTTGCCGTTCACACCATAGCGGTAGCCTGTGATTGGTTGCTGTACTTCTACTGGCTCCGTGCTGTTGGCTGATGATGTGTAGAAAGCATATTGGTTGGTTGGTCCCCAAATGTTGTCGCTATCTTTGATGCGTAGGTTGAAGGTATGGGCACCACCAGGGATGGATGCTACATCAATCAGTGTTGTGATGTCTTCTGTAGTGTAAGCTACGTTGGTAGCATGCTCCCTGTCATTGTCTATCCAATATTGGTAGATGACAGGTTGTGATGCAGCCTCTTCCTTGTCATCGATATTGATATCAAAAGTAAAGAAGCTTCCCTCTGTATAACTTCTCATACCTTTATCGTCGATGGCAAAGATTGTAAAGGTGTGATTACCTGCTGCGAACTCAGAAAGATTCTCTTCGATAGCCATGTCTGGTTTTTCGAACGTCTTGGTAGCATGCTTGGTTAGATCATCAAACCAATACTCGTATTTTATGACGGAAGAAGCTTCTTCTTTTACGTCTTGGTTACCTTCTCCAGCATAAAAATAGATATCGTTTCCCGTAAACCATCTGTTGTCATTGCTTTTCAGTTCAAGGTGGAACGTATGAGCCCCTTGCGCAAGATTTGCAACATCGATATGGCAGGAAATATCCTCGGGATTCCCGATGCTTGCTTCTTGCTTTTGATTGCTGTTGTCGTCTAACCAATAACGGTAGGCTACAGCCTGAGCAGGTTCTTCCTGTATGTCTTCTTCCTCGCTATTAGGATAAAATACATTGAAAGAGCCAGCGTAAAAGGTTCTTCTACCTTTGCTGTCTATAGCACAGATCTGATAGCTGTTTTTCCCGGCGGGTAAATTGGCTGTATTAGCCTCTATCCTGATGTCGGCTTTTTCATATCTGATAGGATTGCTTCTGTCAGTTTGGTTCATCCAATATTCATATTGGGTGACCGGAGCAATGGCATCTTCTTCTTTTGTATCAGAATTTGGGGTACTTATATAGAAAGTGACATCCTGGGTAGGTCCCCATCCTGATTCTTCGCTTTTGAATTGGATATGATAAACATGAACGCCAGTATTGAGCGATGAAATATCTATGTTTTGTAGAATATCGGTTCCATTATAGGCTTCCGTCGTTTTGGCATTTACGTTGTCATCTATCCAATAGCGGTAGGCTATCGCTTTGGCGGGCTGTTCCTCTATGTCTTCTTCAAGACTAGGGGTATCAGCAGCCAGTGCAGCTACTGGTACCAGTAGCTGGATGATAGCCAATACTATAAAATATAATAAACGTTTCAGCATACGCTTTCATTCTTATTTTGCAGTAACATTTACGTTGATGATTACTTTCTTGTTGTTAAGATCCACCTTAACTCCCTTTTGGGTGATGACGGGTGCATGACGTACCAGGGAATATGGGTTGACGCCACCTTCGCAACCGATGATGGTTCCGTCTGTGCCCAAATAACCGGCTTCTTTAAGTTGGTCGGCTGTCAAGGAACAATCATCTGTATTAGGGATAAGTGTCTCCGTTGAAGACCAGCAGTCTTGTTGTGAGCAATTCTGCATAGGGTCGTATCCGATCATGTTATGATACAGGGTATTTACCAGCAAGGATTGGGAAGACAAATAGCTGTCTGTTCCATCATTTACCTGGTTGATGATGGAATTCACAAACATAGCCTTTGTGTTACTATTTACTTGGCGTATATTGCAGTTGATGAACTTGCAGGAAGAAATGTTCTGTCCACCTTGTCCATAAGCAGTGAGAATTTTGCAGTTTTTGATGGTAGCATCCTGGATGTTACCATCTGTGGAAATATTATCTAAACGGCATCTGTCAATTATTGCCTTTTTTGTATAGCCACCATAGCTGTTATTGCTGATTCTTAAGGTGTTATTGAAGTAACACTTTTTGAAAACCAGATTCTCAATTTTGCCTTGAACATAAAAGCCTGGACCAGAGTATATTCCCTCTATGGTTACAGATGAAAGAGTCTTGCCATCACCTGCATTAATTCCTGGATTACTACCCCAATCTATATAAGTGGATCTTTGCGAATCGTTTCCTGCTTCAGCTCCACAGCCAATGAGACAGATTGATTTGTTGATGGTAAAATCGCTGCAGAAGCGGCCAAGGCTAAGAAAGAGGGTGTCGCCATCTACAGCAGCTTCTATGGATTTACTGATATCACTGCCGTCAAAAACGCCTGTGATATTGCCATTGTGCTGCAGGAAAATTTTTCCATAGTCGTCCGCAAAAACATTCTGTGCTGTTGCCATCAGGCAGCAAGCTATCATAAATAATATCTTTTTCATAATTGTCTGCTTTTATTGTTGTGATGAAAGTTTGATGTTGATTTGGATTTGTTTCTTTTCTCTATCCAAATGTACTTTGCTTGAAGATACAGTTGGTATGTTGGGCTTTAATGTATATGGGTTCTTGCCTCCCCAGCATCCTACCACAGTACCATCATTTCCTAAGAAATTATTTTCCTGGAGTTTTTCTTTTGTAAAATTCCGAATTTTATTTTCTTCGTAATTATCTAAGCCCGATGCATCGAAATACATATCGTTTTGAATAGTTGCTCCTTTAAAGATTTCTCTACCTTCTGCAGGCTTGTAGAAAAGGCAATTGATATAAGCTGCAGTGTATGACTCTGAATCTTGCGGATAGTAGAGTTCATATCCTTGCTGGTTATTATCATCATTGTCAATGATACAGTTGGTAAAGATTCCGCGAAGATAAGTATAATCATAATAATTTCCTTCGTTATCAGTAGATTCCCATTCGCTAGGATCTATTGTGCAATGAATGAATTGCCAGTTGGCTGCTATTTCATTATAGTTAGAACCGGACATAGATAAGTTGGAAATTCGACAATTTCTTGCTACAAGTTTCTTGAGGTAGTTGCTCATTACATTACCACCACATGATATATAGCATCTGTCAAAATAGAGACTATTCATATCTGCAATGATACTGAAGCTGCAAGGGGTATAGCATTTTCTGAAGATTACATTTTCAATGGAATTCTGAAACGTAATGCTGTTGTCGAAGTAAATACCATCAAAGAGGCGGGCGGTAAGCTTGGTTCCTTCTGGCATGGCTACAACGATGTTTCCGCTGTAATAACGGGTATAGCTGCCGGTGCCATTGCTGCCATCGGCTCCGCTTCCGATAAACGCAATCTTTTTGGTTAATCGGAAGTCACCCTCAAATTCTCCATTACTGAGATAGATGGTGTCTCCATCTGCTGCTGCTTCCACAGCGTCACCCATCTTGTTGTATGCAAAAAATGACTCCTTGCCATTGTGTGACAAGGTGATGGTTCCTTGATTTGAATTGTCCTGTGCTGACATCTGTGAGATGGCAAGCACAAGCATGGTTATTAAAAGCGATAATCTTTTCATGTTCTTATATTTTTTGTTATGATTCAAATGTTGTATTCCTTAATATCCCGGTGTTGGATTGTCTCCTGCATCAGGAGCTCCACCCGAGGTGGTAAAGGTGATGACGTCACTGTATTCCACACCCATAGGTCCTGACGTATAGAGCCTTGCGTAGTATCTGTTGCCGGCTCTTAAGTCCTTCAGCGTGGCAGAAACGATGTCCTTGGTGGTAGCTTCTGTGCTCACCTTGACAACGGTAACCTTGCTGTCGCTCATGCTGATGTTGGGATTTTCCTCAGAGCTGGAATATACGATGCCATACTCGTTTACTTCGAAATCGGCTGAGAACATGCCGGAAACATCTGCCTGGTATCTGCCGATGTTGCTGGCTTGCACCTTCTCGAACTTGGTAGGCGAGGAGGCTTCCTGGGTGATGCTCACCGTCTGCTTTTCCTTGCCGTAGGAGAAGGTTACCGTGGCTTGGCGGGGCGAAGTGGAGGTGTTGTCGTCCAGGGTGATGATAAGCGTTCCGTTTGCCATACCGCTGGCTGCGCTCAGCTTCGCCCAGGTTACGTCAGAAGCGGCTCCCCATGCCGTGTTCGAACTGATGGTGATGGTCTGCGAACTGCTTTTGGCTGGCATACTCACCACTGTTGGCGTCAGCGTCATCTGCAGCGAAAGCTCCTTGGAGGCATGGACTTCCGTCTCCTCCATCTCCGAACAAGAGGTGAAAGCGCCCAGAGGCAAAGCCAGAATACCTGCCAATGCCAGACAATGTATCAATAATTGTTTCTTCTTCATATACCTTATTATATATATAATGTTAGAACTGGAAGAGGATGGCAGAATCCTAGAAATTCACCACGATGCCGGCATGGGCATAGAAACCGCCCTCGGCAAAGCCACCCACATCCACGATGCTCTTGTAGGTGTCGCTCTTCTTGTTAGGAATGGCAAATTCCGGATTCAGCATCAGACAGAGATGAGGAACCGGAGCTATCAGCAGTTTGGCACCGAGCGTGAATGAACCGCAGTTGGCGCCATCGCCATACTCGCCGCTGCTCGACAAGGTCTGACTCATATAGCCTATCTGCGGCGTGAGACCTACTCGCATGCTGAGGGCAAACTGGTAACCCAGTTTTACGCTGATGGTGTTGAGCTTATAGGTATCCACCTCCTGTTCCACATTGGTTTCGTTGGCATACCAGAACACGGGGTCGCTCTCGCCCATACCCATCGTATAGGAAGCCTGCACATCAAAGTTGGCGATGCTGAAACCCAGGGTTCCCGTTACACCCATCGTGCTTCCTCCATAGGTGAAGGCAACGCCGGCATAGATGCCACTCTTCTTGATATAGGTGAGCGGCTTGAGCTTGATAGTATCGTTGACCTCTGCATCGCGCTGGATGTCGTAGGTGCGGGTAATGCTTCGGTAACCCTCGTGCTTATAGGTGATTTCGTTCTTGCCTACAGGCAGCTTGGCAAAACCGCTTTCCGAGAGAAGTCGGGTATCGCTATACATGCCTACCACCTTAGGGGTGGTCATCACGGTGAGGGAACCGGTATAGGGAATAGGCGCCTTCACCTCGATGGTCTTGTCGCTCTTGCCTTCCACCTTGAACGAAGTGGTCTGGCTCTCGCAGTTCTGCTTGCGGGTTTCCACCACGTAGGTGCCCGCCTTGAGGCGCTGGTACCAGGAACCGATACCCACCTTCTTGCCGTCGAAGTAGATGTCGGCACCATCAGCCACGGTGATGTTCACCGTGCCATAGAGTTCGTTTTCATCCTTCATCTGCAGGAGATAGCGGCTGTTGCCGCCTTTCGTGATGTTGATGTTCTCATCATAGTACATGTTACCGTTTCGGGCGGTGACATGATGGATGCCATAGGTAAGGTACACCGTTTGCGGTGTTTTTCCCACCTCCTCGTCATCCACTACGATGGTTGAACCAGCAACGGAAGCTTCTAGGGCAACATCCATACCTTCCAGGGTGAGCTGCATGGTATAGGTGCGTGCCGCCTTGATTTCCGAAGGATAGTAAAACTCGCAGGCTCCGTATTTAGGATGTCGGATGGTGATTTTCTGTGCACGTTCAGGCACATAGACCCACCATTGACCCGTTTTGTGCTGGGTGGTAACGATGCCGTAGGAACCGCCATCGAAGGCGAGGTCATCGAGATTCGTTTCTATTTTGAGCAAGGCAGCCGTCTTGCCGTTGTTGTCCTTCTTCATGGTACCTTTCAGGTTGGCGGCTTGGTCGTACTGCTGATACTGGAAGTTTCGTATCACCAGATTGTTCTGTGCCGACAGAGCCCCTGCCATCAGGGTGAAGAAGCAGAAGAGTAGAAGTCGTCTTATCATATCATCTGATTATTTGAAGTTTATCATTTGTTGTTGCTTGCTTACATCTTTTTTATGTTTTCTTTCTCTATTCAAAAAGCCCTCCTCCCTCATTTATAGAGGATGGAGAGCTTGGTTCTTAGAGGTTTCCTGTTATTGATATATAAAGTTATTCCGGTTTAAATCCTTCTTTTACGAATTTGCTGACGAGGTCGGCATATTTCTGGGCTGCAGCAGATTCTCTTGCCGCATTCTCCAGGGCTGCCAGGCGTGCCTTGGTAGCTGCATCCTCGTTAACGATGAAGAAAGTCTGCATCTCGTAGGTGCCGTTACCCAGGTCGCGGATCATGCTGAAGCTTTCCTGCATCTCGCCCTTGATTTCCTTTTCCACGAGCGACTGGTAAGCAGCATAGAAGTGGTCTTTCTCCAGGCTGTCGCTGGTAGCGATGTCGCTCACGATTCTGCCTTGGATATTGCTGCCAGCCTGTCGGGCGTATGTGTTGCAGGCATTGTTGACGGCAATCTGGTGTCCCAGGTTCTTTGATTTGAACTTAGAGGCATAGCCAACCACTTCGAAGGCGTTGTCACCTCCTTTGGCGAGTTTGTCGTAATGGGTGAGCAGTGCAACTTCCAGGGAGCGTGAAGAGGCATAGATCTGCCATTTCTCTTTCTTGAATTGCTTCATCTTCACCTTGTACTCTTTCTTGAGCTGTTTCTCCAAGATTGAATTCTGTGCTTGTGCTGTGGTGCAGTTCAAGGCTAGTGCCAGGGCTGCCACCATCATGATCATAATCTTTCTCATAATTATATTATCTAATTATATTATCATTTATCATTTGTTTTTTATTGTTGTCGGCGGCAAAATTACAAAAATCTTCTGAGAGTGGATTGGTTCAATTTGGTTCAATTTCATTTTTGAGTGCAAAAAAAGCTTAAAAGGCAATGGCATGGGTAAAATAATAGCCATAACTAGCACTATCAGCATAGTTATGGCTACTGGATTTTATTTACCCTTAAGGCAAAAAATAATTAGCCTTAAGGGTAAATATATTTAGCCTTAAGGGAAAATTTTCCTGTGGTTCCGGATGTATGTTTCCCAACCCCCAGTTTAGATGATACAAGGAACCATGGTTTTGCAGTTAGATTGATGCTTCAAAAAAAGGCTTCATTTCAACCTTTTTTGCCTCTAATCCCAAAAATCATATGGAATTTTGGGATTACAATCCCAAAAATCAGTATAAATTTTGGGATTAGGATATTTTTTCTTATCTTTGTGCCGGAATTGAAACAAAGAACTTTATTAATAATAGAAAGGGTTAAATGATATGATACAACGTCAACTGCAAGATGTGATAGAGTCACGGATGTTTGCTGGAAAGGCTATCATCCTGATTGGAGCGAGACAGGTGGGAAAGAGTACGCTTTTCAAAATGATTCTTGGAAAGCACGACGAACCAACTCTGTCTTTGAATTGTGATGAGCCGGAGGTAATACAGATGCTGTCGCAGATTAACTCTGCCGAACTCAAACTGCTGATCGGACATCATCGGATTGTTGTCATTGATGAAGCACAACGAGTAGAAAACATCGGAATGGTGTTGAAAAGAATCACTGATAATTTTCCCGATGTGCAGCTACTGGTAACCGGCTCTTCCTCGTTTGAATTACAGAACAAACTTAATGAGCCGTTGACCGGACGTAAGTTTGAGTACCATCTCTTCCCTGTTTCTACTGGAGAGTTGCTCAAATCCCAGGGGCTGTTGGGTGTCAAGCAGACATTGGAAAATCGACTTATATATGGGTCTTATCCTGATGTCATTAATCATGCCGCAGATGCGAAGGAGCTGCTTTATAATCTGGCTAACAGTTATCTTTATAAAGACCTGCTCAATTTAGAAAGCGTTCGTCGCCCTGCTTTGTTGGGCAAATTGCTTACTGCTTTGGCTTTACAGGTAACGAGCGAGGTTTCTTATAATGAGTTGGCACAAACGGTGGGAACAGACAACAAGACGGTGGAGAAATATATTGATTTGTTGGAGAAATGTTATATCATCTTTAAGTTGAGCGGATTCAGTCGCAATCTTCGCACGGAATTAAAGAAGGCTAAGAAGTTTTATTTCTATGACAATGGTATCCGCAATGCTATTTTGCAGAACTTTGCTCCACTTTCGCTTCGCCAGGATGTTGGTGCCTTGTGGGAGAACTTCTTCATCAGTGAGCGGTTAAAGGCAAATCAGTATGCCGGCAGATATGTGAACAGTTATTTCTGGCGAACCAACCAGCAGCAGAAGATAGATTATATAGAGGAGTGTGACGGACAATTCTCTTTGTTTGAGATGAAGTGGAATCCCAAGAGAGCCAACACTCAATTTCCGAATACCTTTCTTACTGCATACGATGTGAAGGAAAAAGCCATTGTAACACCAGAGAATTGGTTGGAATGGGTGCTATAAATAAGTGGTAAAAACGATACCACGCTTTTACCACTTTGTGCCCACGAACATGAGTACTTATGCCCGGGAACATGAGCAACCATGACCGGGAACGCGGGTGCTTTTAACCGACAATCCCGGTTAAAAGTGCCCAGAGCTCCGGGCAAAGTTGGGCAAAGCCTCGGGGGACATTCCTTGATGCTTGAAATGAGTTTTCTTAATACTAAATACGAGCTTTTCTGATGCTTGAAATGTGTCTTTTCCTGCTACAAAATTGGTTCATTTTGATTCATTTTCATCTAGTTGCAAAAAAAAGTGAGAGAAAATGAGGAATGAATGGAAAATAATGTGTATCTTTGTCGCCGTAAATGGCTTATTTGTATAAACCGGACTAGAAAAAAGAAAGTGATATGGTAGAACATTTCAATCAAGAAGATTTCGAACGACTCAAACACGAGGTGGAAACATTGGTGGGAAGAACCATCATGTCACCAAAGGATTTTGAGTTCCTCACCTGTCAGATTCAGGGATACACCAACGAAACCATCTCGGTGAGTACCCTGAAACGTATGTGGGGATATGTAGTAACATCTTGCAAACCAAGCGTATATAACCTCAATCTCCTTTCCCGTATGGTGGGATATCCCGATTGGGAATCGTTTGTGGCAGGAAAGAATGCTGACTCTTCGAGCCGATTCTTCGTGAAAAGCAAGCTCGTGGCGGAAGCACTCAACCTGGGGGAACAGGTGAAGGTGAAATGGAACCCGGGAAGGCTCCTCGTGATAGAATACTGTGGCGATGACCGCTTCGAGGTGATGGAAAGCGTGAACAGTAAGTTGTCGGTGGGCGATACCTTCGTGTGCCATCAGTTAGTAGCCGATGAGCCTCTCTATCTCTCCAATCTGCATCATCCCGGCATCCCGCTCTGCAATTATGTGGCAGGACAGAACGGAGGCATCAAATGGAGTCTCCTGGAAAAGGAAAATGCAACCCAGGAGAATGCACGTGAAAAAGAATAGAATGCAAAAGAAGAGTACGTGCAAAAGAATAACTGCAAAAGAATAGAATGTAAAAGTATAGATGATGAAGAAAAGCGAAGGGCATGGAGATTACGTTTGTGAACTTCATGCCCTTTAAACTATAAACTGTTAACTCTTAACTATATTCAAGCCCTGTTAACTATAAACTCTTAACTCTTAACTAAAAATCAAGCTTCATGCTGTCTTACACCCATTCGTGCCTCCACTACGTTCACCACGTAGTCGCCGAGCTTCTCGCACTCCTGGATGATATCCATATACATCGTACCGATGGCGTAGGTGTAGAGATGGTTGTTTACATCGTTGATGTTCTGGCTCTTCAACTGGTTGCGATAGTTGTTGATCTCGTTCTCGATGTTGAAAGAGAGGTTGGCATCGTTGTCCCCCTTATGACCTACGAGAGTGATGTTCATCTGGGTGAGGGCATTATCCGCAAGCTCCATCATCTGATGTATGTGCTCATACTGAGAAGGAATGAAGTCTTCCTTGCCACGGATGCGGCGGTTCAGGGTGCGGGCGATGTTGAAACAGCTGTCACCGATACTCTCAATCTCTGAAATCTCACGCAGCATGGCGCGAATCTTCGCCTTCGTCTCGTCAGAAAGATGAGAATCACTCACCTGGTCGAGATACTTCGCAATCTCAATCTCCATGTTGTCGGAGATGCCTTCGTACTTCTCGATGCGGGTATAGAGCTTGATAAACTTATCGTCGTTGGTCTCGCCCAGGAGTTCCTTCACCATGCCGAACATACGCTGGATGCGCTCTGCGAAACAGTGAATCTCCTTCTGAGCCTCCAATACTGAGATTTCCGGAGTCTTCATGATACCGCTCTGGATGAAACGCAGACGGAAATCGTCCTCGTCGGCATTCTTCTTAGGACGGATAATCTTGCATACCAACTTCTCTATCTGAGGGATAAACCAAACCAAGATAAAGGTGTTGGAGAGGTTGAACGTAGTATGGAAGGCGGCTAGCACAAACGACAGCTTGGCTGCATTGGCAACGAAATGAGGATCGTTCTTCTCCATCATATCGTCGAAACCTACCCAGCCGCAAACCAGATGGATGAACGGACGGAACACGCAGAGTATCCACAGCACGCCGAAGATGTTGAACACCATGTGCGCCATCGCCGCTCTTCGTGCCTGGGTGTTGGCGGTGAGTGCTGCCACATTAGAGGTAACCGTGGTACCGATATTCTCACCCATCACAAGCGCAATACCCTGATAGATAGGCAATACGCCAGTGGAGCAGAGAATCATCGTAATCGCCATGACGGCTGCCGAACTCTGCACGCACATGGTCAGGATGCTACCGATGAGCAGGAAGGTGATGGTGGTCTGGAAACTGTGGGGATCGAAACTTGCAAAGAAATCGAGAACTGGCTGGTTATGAGCCAAATCCATATCGATGCCGGTTTGGCGAAGCGTACCCAAGCCCAGGAACATAAAGGATATACCGAAGATGAAGTCGCCGATAATCTTGCGCTTCTTACTATAGATGAGGATGATGGCGATGAAGAACGCCGGCCATACAAAATCCGTGATGTTGAACGAGAAACCCGCACTCATGATCCAGGCGGTGAGCGTGGTTCCAATGTTGGCGCCCATGATGACGGAAATCGCCTGGGCAAGGGTAAGGAGACCGGCATTGACGAATGATACGGTCATCACCGTCGTAGCTGTAGAAGACTGCACCGCAGCGGTGATGAGCGTACCCGAGAGGATGCCCGTCAAACGATTGGTGGTCATTGTTCCTAACACATGGCGGAGCTGTGGTCCTGCCATCTTCTGCAAACTGTCGCTCATGGTCTTCATACCAAACATAAGTAAGGCGAGTGCTCCAATAAGCCTAAAAAATATCCAAATCGACATATTATAACTTAATTAATGTTGTCAAGTTCACCAAGTTCACGATTTTTTTCGTAACTTTACGCTCTGTAAGCCTAGTCCGCAGTATTGCGGGCAGGCATTGCCTGAGAAGTGTCTTTAGCAGGGCTTCAAAAGGCATAGATTAGTATAACATTGTAACATCATTTTAATACAAATGAAACAAATGATTCAAATCCGTTGCAAAAATAATAAAAAAACTCAGAAAGTCGAAATCGGGAGCACACTTTTTGATGTTTTTTCTGCATTTGACCTCAAAATGACCCACGGACCGGTGTCTGCAAGGGTAAATAATAAGGTTGAAGGCATGCATTATCGTGTTTATAACTCCAAGGATGTTGAGTTTCTTGATATGGCCTCCTCTTCCGGTTCGCGCGCCTACACCCGAACCCTCTTCTTTGTGCTGTGCAAGGCGGTGCAGGATATCTATCCCAACACGGATGTGGTGATTGATATCCCCGTATCCAACGGCTTCTATGTGGATATCCGTCTGGGTCGCCCGGTTGTGGAAGAGGATGTGAACATCCTCCGTCGCCGCATGCAGGAAATCATCGATGCCAAGATGCCGATACGCCGATACATGGTGCCTACCGAGGATGCCATCGCCCTGTTTCAGGAAAAGGGAGATGTGGAAAAAGTAAAACTGCTCAAGACTTCCGGTTCCATCTATACCACTTATTATAAAATAGGTGAATATGTGGATTTCTATTACGGCACGCTGCTTACCAATACTTCGGGGCTTTATCTCTTCGGATTGGAGAAGTATTACGATGGCATGCTGCTGCGCATTCCTTCGCTCAAGAATCCCGATGTGTTGGGCGAGATGACGAAGCAGGATAAGATGTTTGATATCTTCAAGGAGCACCATCGCTGGCAGGACATCCTGGGCATCAGAACCGTGGGCGACTTCAATCAGGCGATAGATGCGGGGCATGCCACCGACATCATCAACATCAGTGAGGCACTGCAGGAGAAGAAGATAGCCAATATTGCCGAGGATATTGCGAACCGTCAGGGTGTGAAGCTCGTGTTGCTGGCTGGTCCTTCGTCTTCGGGCAAGACCACATCCTGCAAGCGATTGAGCATCCAGCTAGCCGTGAACGGACTGAAGCCTCTGCAGATTTCGCTGGACGATTACTTTGTGGACAGAGACAAGACTCCGAAGGATGACAACGGCGAATATGATTTTGAGAGCATTTATGCCCTGAATCTCGATCTGCTGAACGAGCAGTTTAACGCTCTCTTCCGTGGCGAGGAGGTGGAGTTGCCGAAATATGATTTCCCTTCGGGCAAGAGTGTGAAGAGTGGAAAGAAACTGAAGATGGAGCCTAACAATGTGCTGGTAGTAGAGGGAATCCATGCCTTGAATCCGGAGCTGACGGCTCATATTCCGCAGGAGCAGATTTATCGTGTGTATGCGTCGGCGCTGACCACCATTCTGCTGGATAATCATAACTATATCCCTACCACCGACAACCGATTGCTCCGTCGCATCATCCGCGACTATAAATATAGGGGTGTGTCGGCGCAGGAGACGATTCATCGCTGGCCTTCGGTAAGGGCAGGTGAGAACAAGTGGATATTCCCATATCAGGAGAATGCCGATGCCATGTTCAACACGGCGATGCTTTATGAATTGTCGGTTATCAAGATGCAGGCAGAACCGCTGTTGCAGCAGGTTCCGGAGAATTGCGAGGAGCATGCCGAGGCATATCGCCTTCTCAAGTTCCTGAAGTATTTCAAGGGAATACCTTATAATAATCTGCCTCCAACATCCCTGTTGCGAGAGTTCCTGGGCGGCAGTTCGTTCCATTATTAAAAAGATGGAGTGTAGTGTTCCTCTTTTTCGTTTCTTCATAGATTTTCTTCATCGGATTACGCGGAATAAACGGAGCCTTAACCGCCTTCATCGGATTACGCACGGAATTCAAACGGATTTGGCCTTACGGCCATTGGGCTAGCGCCGTATAGGCTGGCTTTTTCCAGCTTTAAGGGGTATCGCCACGACCATCAGGTCGAGTTTCCGTTTAAAATCCGTGCGTAATCCGATGAAGGCGGTTAAGTTTCCGTTTATTCCGCGTAATCCGATGAATAATGACTCACCCTCTTTTACAGTTTGTTGCCGTAGCAGAGGTCTCCGGCGTCGCCGAATCCTGGTACGATGTATTTCTGTTCGTTCAATCCCTCGTCGATAGAAGCGCACCAGATAGTGGTCTTATCCTCTGGGAAGGTCTTCTTTACGTGCTCGATACCTTCGGGCGAAGCGAGGACGCAAGCCACGTGGATGTGCTTAGGGGTGCCCTTGGTAAGGAACGCCTTCATACCCATCTCCATGCTGATGCCGGTGGCAAGCATAGGGTCGGCGATGATGAGCGTCTTGTCGGTGAGGTCTGGGGTAGCCAGATACTCAATGTGAACACCAATCTCGGTATGTTCCTTGTTGGTATATTCGCGATAAGCACTAACGAAGGCATTGCCCGAATGGTCGAAGATGTTCAGGAAACCCTCGTGGAAAGGCAGACCGGCACGGAAGATAGTGCCGATGACAATCTTGTCGGTAGGAAGATTGACCTGTGCCACGCCCAGCGGGGTGGTCACCTCTTTAGATTGATAATTGAGGGTCTTTGAAATTTCAAAAGCCTCATACTCGCCGATTCTCTTGATGTTGTTGCGGAAGAGGAGTCGGTTCTTTTGATAGTCGCAGTCACGCATCTCTGCCAGGTATCTGTTGATGATGCTGTTATGCTCGCTCAGATTGATAATCTCCATAGCTGTAGTATTTTTATTTCTCGTTATATCTTAAAACTTGCTTGTTTATTGCTAAATTTCTGCAAAGATACGATTTAATGCGGAAACTACAAAATGTTTTTCTGTTTTTTTTCGGGGAGCATCAAAAGCCTCCTTCTCCTCTTATATATATGGCGTATATTCTCTCTTGTATATGGCATATATTCTCCTTTTATATATAATAGGTGGAAAGCAAAGCACATATAGAAGCAGATTAGCCGGAATATTTGCAAAGTCAACGTGGCAAATTATAGATGAAATCTTTGGTTTTTATATTCTTTAACCTAAAAAGATATTAAAATTACATTAATTATAAAGAAGAATCTTTGCTATAAAACATATTTTTCGTACCTTTGCGGCGGTTTTGGGAGAATGATGGTTTCTTCTGCCAACCAAAGTAAAGAGAAATTATTCACAACTTAAATACATTTAAAGCAAAATGGCAAAGTTTGATAAGTCAGTTTTAGCAAAGTACGGAATCACAGGTACAACTGAGGTTCTCTACAATCCTTCTTATGAGGTATTGTTCAATGAGGAGACTAAGGAAGGTCTCGAGGGTTTTGAAGTTGGTCAGGAGACTGAACTCGGTGCAGTTAACGTAATGACTGGTATTTACACTGGTCGTTCTCCTAAAGACAAGTTCATCGTTGACGATGCTACATCTCACGACACAGTATGGTGGGATTCTGAGGAGTATCACAACGATAACCACAAGGCAACTCCAGAGGCATGGAACGCCGTTAAGGAGATCGCTAAGAAGGAGCTTTCTAACAAGAAGTTGTTCGTAGTAGATGGTTTCTGCGGTACACACAAGGATACACGTATGAAGGTACGTTTCATCGTTG
>USJX01000015.1 GCA_900555035.1 uncultured Prevotella sp. | reverse complement strand
TCCGCAGAGCCTAAATAGGTTAGGACATTTTTTTACGCCGGATTTCAAATCCGGCGGGCGCCTAGCGGATTAAAAAAGGGTGCGTCATAAAACGGTGAAACGGTGAAACGCTGAAACGCTGAAACGCTTCGGGATATAAAAATTCCCCCATACGCAAAAGAGTGTATGGGGGATTTTTTTATATAATCATATTACCAACTTTTTACTTGAATGGCATGAACCAGTTGTTCGGATCACTCAAGTCGAGCACTGAGTTCTTGAACTTCAGCTTATCACGAAGCCAGAGAGAACCGTAGTTGCTGCCCCAAGGGTTATCAGCATTCTTGTGACGGGCGATGCGGCAAAGGTCGCTGAAGCGGCTGCCCTCGAAGGCAAGCTCCAATGCCATCTCGTCGCAGAGAAGGTCTTCTACGGCATCCTGCTCAATCTTCAAGCTATCTGATGCTGTGGCGTTCACAGGATAACTCTTGCCTAATTCAGCCAACTTCTTATCAATCTCTGTGCGATACTTGTAGAGCGACTGGTTACCCTGGGTCATACCGGCACCACGGGCATGTAGTGGCTGGCTACCCCAGCTATATTCCTCAGATTCGTCCTCATCGTTGAACACAACTCGGTTCTCATCCGTCAGGAAAGGAACGGTGGTCTTCAGGAACTCGATACCTTCCTGGGTCATATAGGTGGTATCCTGCTCCAACTTGTGGTTCCAGCCATCCTTCAGCAAGGCGAATGCCACGTCAGGATGTCCCATGCGGTTGATTGCCTCGGCAAGCTTCAGATAAACACCAGAGGTGCGATAGAGCGGAATGTTCGCATTCTCATATTTCATGATAATGTTAACCAAATCTGTCTTCTTATCCGACTTCACACGGTTGTAAGAACTGTGATAACGCATATCTCCCACAGAAGCGTAGGCGTAAACAGCGTTCTTGCCGCTACCCACTCTGTAATAGAAGTCCTGACTGTTAGACAGAGCGAGGTATGAATCAGATGCTACCAGGGCTGGTTCAACGTTGTAGCGATAACCATCTGCCGCTGTGTAGTAGTTGTAACCAAACAAACCAGGCAGGGCAGTAATCTCACCACGCAACTTGTTGGTTGCCATAGCCACGAAGGTGATGGTTTCCGCATCTCTGCTGTAGGTAGTTGACCAGTCGCCGTTTGAAACAAACCAGCTCTGTCCGTTTCTCATTGAGGTTGGAAGATCCGAATAGGTTGGATAATTCGCCCAGTCAGCCAGATAAGCGCGCAGGAACGTTTTGTTCTGCTTCAGATAATTGAAGTAATGCTCTGCCGCCTTGGCATAGTTGCCTGACTCCAGATAGAGGTCGGCAAGGATGAGGCGCACCGGAATCATCATCTGCGATGTAGTTACCTTCTTCTGCTCTCCGGCGTCGTTCATACCCAGGTCAAACTCCTTCCAGCTAGGCACTGGCAGGTTCACATACTGCTCCAGGTCGGGAGCCAGGGCAGCCACGATGCCGTTCAGGTCTTTCTTCTCCAGGTTGGCAGCACCCTCTACCGATGAGATATCGGTAAGAGGATAGGTGTAGAAAGGCACGTTGCCATAGTTGCGAGCCAGCTGCAGGTAAGCCCATGCACGGATAGCTTTTGCCTCGGCATACTCCTTCATTGCCACAAGGCTTGAACCCGTAGCAAGGGTGGTGTCGCGGTGAGCCACGTAGTAGTTGCAGTTGTTGATGATGCGGTAATAAACATACGCAGAATCATACTTGTTGCCGTCGGCATAGTCGAAGGCTGCCAGGCGCTGCAAGTCGGTAGAGGCATGAGAGGTTGGCGACACGAGGTCGCCACGAAGCTCATTGACAAGCACATTCTGGTCGATGGCTTGCTGAACACCTTTCAAGATACCGTTGATATAGAACATAGAATCCACCTTCTCGTTGAGTTCCGGATTATAGACGTAACGATTGGATCCATCATCGAACATATCACTGCATGAACTGAATGTGATGGCAGCCAGAGTGGCTGCTATGAAATATTTAATTTTCATTATTTTGATGCTTTGTGATTGTACTTTTTTATTAGAGATTAAGCTTCAAACCCACTGTAATGGTGCGTCCTGATGCGATGCTACCCGTGTCGATGCCCTGATAGAGCACGGCGTTGGAGGTTGACATCTCAGGGTCGCCACCCAGATACTTGGTCAGGGTGAAGAGGTTGTTTGCCTCTACCCAAACCTGAAGACCCTGCAACCATGATGTGCTTACAGGCACCTTGTAGTTGAGGTTGAGTGAGCGGAGCTTCAGATAGCTTCCATCCTCTATCCAGCGGTCGCTGAAGCGTGAGTTGCCCATCTCGTCATCGTAAGATATACGAGGAACATTGGTCACCTGACCTTCGCTTCTCCAGCGGTTTACCAGGGCAGTGCTCTGGTTGTAGAAGTTCTTGCCGCCCTCTATTACGCTGCGCTGGTAGTTGAAGATGTCGTTGCCCACCGAGTAGCCGAACACTGCAGAGAGTGTGAAGTTACCGTAAGAGGCGCGGATGAATGCATTACCATAGATATCCGGGTTTGGATTACCGATGATGGTCTTGTCGTTCTCGCCGATGCAGCCGTCGCCATCCAGGTCAACGAAGTGCATGTCACCAGCCTTGAAATACTTCTTGGCACCGGTTTCGTCGAGCTGGTAGAGATAACCGTCCTTTCCGGCAGCCTTTGCTTCAGCATCTGTTGCGAATACGCCTGCAGTCTTGTATCCGTAGAATACACCGGCACTCTGACCTACGAGTGTTGCCACGTTGCCGCTGCCATAGATAGAAGAGGTATAACCCTTGGCACCCTTGGCATTGCCGTTGATGGCTACGTATTTCTCGTTAGGCAAGCTCTTGATCTCGTTCTTGTAGTGACCCAAGCTGGCACCCAGCTCCAGGGTGAATTTGCGGCTTACCACTGGCTTACCGTTGAGGCTTACCTCAAATCCGGTGTTGTCCATAGAACCCTCGTTGCTCCAATAGCTCTTCACACCTGCCACAGGAGTGGTGAAATCCTTCACGGTGAGGAGGTCGGATGTATGGTTCATATAGTAGTTGAAGCCTAAGCCCAGGCGGTTGTCGAGCCACTGGCTCTGGAAGCCCAGGTTGATGCGGCGGGTTTTCTCGAAGGTCACATTCTCGTTACCGATGTTGTTGAGTTGTACGGCTGGGATGGCGTTGTGCAGGAACTTCAATACCTCGAACGATGTGCGTGCAGCCTTGTTGTTGATATCGTCGTTACCGCTTATCTCGAATCCGGCGTTCAGGCGCAGATAGTTGAGGCCGATGTTCTGTGGGAACCACGCTTCGTTGGTCATCACCCAACCTGCCTGTACGCTAGGGAACAAGCCCCATGCTACACCGCCCATGCGCAGGCTTGTGGCCTTGTCGCCGAATCTGCTGCTGCTCTCCAGGGCTGCCTGAGCCTCCAGGAAGTAGCGGTTCTTGTAGTTGTAGTTGGCTTGTGCATACCAGGTAAGGCTGGTCTTCTTGTAATCCTCACCCTTGGCATCCTTGAAGTCCATGCTGTTGGATACGTTTGGCAAGAGGTCGTTACCGGCACTCTGATACTGTCCTGTAGGGTTGTTCATCTCATAACCGTAGTTCAGGTATCTGAATCCTGCCATGGCATCGATGGTGTGGGCACCCAGGATGCGTGAGAAATCGAAGCGGGTATCGCTCATCAAGGTCTCTTCCTTGGCGAAGATGGAAGCAGACAAGGTCTGTACCATACCCAAGCCCTCTACATAGAAGGTTGGCACACCGCCCTTCGGACGATAGTAGCGCTGGGAGTTACGGTTCAACGTATAGTTGATGTTCTCTGAAAGCTTGAAACCCTTGCCCAGGTCGAACTTAGGCATGATGCGCACGTGGAACATAGAGTTCTCCATGCGGTTCTTGTTGTTGCCGCTGCCGTTTGCCAGCAGGGCAGTAGGGTTTGCCAGCGAGAGGTTGGGATCCAGTGCACTCAGGAAGTCGTCTGCCTCAGAGAGGGTAGAAGACAACTGACCTGTGGTCTTGTTGAATACGTATGGGTTGAGGATAGGCGATTTGATCAGCGCCAGGAGTGTAGGCGATGTCACGGTACCCTTGCTGAAGTCGCTAGGAGCGCCATCATCAAAGAGGTCGCGGCTCAACTTCACGTAGTCAACGTCAAACTCAGTAGCGAAGTCCTTGGTAATCTTCAAGTCGCTGTTGAAACGGATGTTCAGGCGGTTGAAGCCATTCTTCTTGGCTGTGCTCTTGCCGTCGGTATAACCCAGAGAGAGGTTGTACATACCCACATCGTCACCACCCTGCACGTTGATGCTGTAGTTCTGGCTCAAGGCTTCTTCATAAACCTCCTTGCTCCAGTCGGTGTTGTTGTGGTATGCATTATAATAGTAATTGTTCTTGTCGTTATTCAGGAAATTGAGATTATTGTTCTCCATAATCTTGCTGATTTCCGGATAAGTACCCAGCATCTCTGTGGCATAGCTCATATACTGGTCGGCATCCATCACCTTAGGAAGCTTTGGTACCAGGTTCACACCCACGCCGATGTTGGCGTCAATGCGGGTAGCGATGCTGTGACCGCGGCGGGTTTCGATGACGATAACGCCGTTGGCACCCTTGGCACCATAGATGGCAGTACCGTTCTTCAATACTGAAATCTTCTCGATGTCGGCAGGGTTGATGTTCAGCAACTGGTTGTTGAACATACCTGTCTGCAGCGAAGTGCCGTTATACTGCATGTCCATTGGCACGCCATCCACTACTACCAGTGGCTGGGCGTTGGCATTGAGCGAGTTCAAGCCACGGATAAACATGGCAGAACCGATGCCAGGAGCACCTGAGCGCTTGATGGTGCGCACGTCGCCGCCGAGCTGCTCGCTGATGAGGTCCTCAACAGAAATCTGTGTGGTTGTCTTATCGGTCTTTACGCTGGCAGCGCCTCCGAGCTGCGTACCGTTGGTGTACATCTCGTTGAACTTGTCGCTGAGCATGTTGGCAGTGATATGACTCTTACCTGCGATGGAAACCTGCTGGCTGGCATACTGCGAAGTGAAGAGATAGAGCGATGTAGTGAAGGTAGGCACCTTGATGGTGAAGGTACCGTCGTCCTTGGTCATGGCAGCATAGTTGGCATTGCCCAATGGCTGAACCTGTACACCGCTGAGTGGCTTTCCTGTAGCAGCATCGTAGATGGTACCTGTGATTTCCATCATAGGGTATTCAGGCAACTTAGGAGCTGCTGCCGTCTTCTTCTGACTTGCTGCGTCATCTGTTGCTTCCTGGGCGTTGACCTGTGCTGCCACAGCCATCAAGCCCATGATTGCCAATATTCTGAAATTTATCATTGTTTTCAAATGTTGAGTTCATGTTTGATTAATTGCTGGAGCCGGTGAGGTTCCAGAAGATTTCTGGCATGTCGCCCGTGTAGTCGCTAATCATACCATTTTTCATGTAGTATTCCACTGCTTCCTGAGGTACCAGGATGATGCCTGCGATGCGGAGCTCAGTGCTGCCACCTTGGGTACGTGTGCTGCAATATACATTGAACACAGGGCGGATAGCTGGGTTGCTCTGAAGGGCGGTGTAGCTCATGTTTGGCTTGAAGATACCCATGTACTTGGTCAGAATCTTGGATTCTTCCTTGGTTCCGTAATCGAATTTCACCGCACCCATGTTCTTGTTCATGTGGTCGAAATCCTTTTTCAGGGCACCTGGAGTTGGATATCCGGTGCTGGCTTGTGCCTTAGGAGCGCCACCCTTACTGTTGTGCATGATGGTACGCAGAGCGATGGATTGCTCGGTTGGCACGGCTGTGGTATCGTTGATGGTAGCAGGAACCATGGTCAGATATACGGCGTATGCTGTAGATCGAACCTGTGGAGCGTAGAGGAATACCTCTGGGCGCTGGTTGATGGCAGATGATACCTGATAGAACGCTGGGGTGTGCATGGAACCCTTTACGCTTGGGTTGCGGTCGCTGGTTCCCACGGTCACGGTCTTTGTCAGGGTTACGTTGCTGGTACCTGCCTGATAGTTACCATACTGAGCTTTCAGATGCAAGATAGGGTTCCATATTGCCCATGGGCGTGCGTAGAGTGAGTCGCCTGTCAGCCATACAGTACCGTTACTCATGTTGTATTTGGTAGCACCCTTAAACAGCTCTGCGGCGTCATCCACGCGGCTGCTGTTTTCGCTCATGTAGTTCAGGGTGTTGCGTGAATACACATTGGTTGTACTGTGGATAGAGTCGGTAGCACCGGTTGGGATGTTGCCACCCTTCAGTGCTGGGTTCACGGTGTTGCTGAATACCAATGGCTGCAGGATGCTCAGGATGGTATGCTCCTTCTTCAAGCTGTCGGCATCAATGTTTACCTTTGCTGCGATGGTGTAGGTAAGCTTACCTGTCTTCTCATCGTTGGTAAGGGTGAATGGCTCAAAGCTTTCAGGATAGTCGAAGTATGCCTCCACGTGCTTGTAAGCCTTCTCCCATGCCTTGTCGCTAGGAACAATCATCGTGTAGGTACTGTCTTCGCTGGTGAGCTGGGCATTGAGCAGGGTGAACATCTGGTTGGTTTCTGTATAAACTGTATCCAGATAGGTAACTTCACCATCCTTCATCGGACCTTCCACACTCTTGTCCTTATCAATCTCGCGCTTCATCTTGCTCATGAAGATATCCTTCAGCGAGTTGGTGGTCACGCCACCCTCGTGCTCGCGAGCGAAGTATTCATAGAAGTTAGGACGGAAATCCATCATGCCCTTCATCAGGTGCAGCACGCCGTTCTTGCTCAGAATGTTGGTGCTATCCACTGCCTGGCCGCTGAGCACGTAGCTGTCGCTGCTGCCCTGGAAGTCTAACACCTTCTTGTTGAGGAAGTGGATGCGCTCGTCGATGTCGCCCGATGCACGGTGATAGCCGCGTGCGATGTGGTTGTTGAGGAATTCTGCCTTCAGCAAGCTGTCGCTCATGTTGCTGTACTTCTCGAAGTTGTAGGCATCATTGTTAGGTGCCCATATGGTGAAGCTCTGGTAGGTATTGAGCGCCTCGTCGTAATGCACTCTCTTCAGAAGTTTGGCAAAGTTGCTCAACTCATCTCGACTGCTGATCTGCTCCCAGAGGGTAGCGTCGGCACCCGGAAGGTTGTTGCCGTTGACATCATAATGGTCATCCCAGTCGCTGCAGCCTTGGAGACCCAAGGCTACAGCTGCTGTCATTAATATATATCTTACTTTCATGTTATTCTTTTTACTTGATTTTGATTCTATTTCTTTAGAATACGTCCTCGGTGAGGTTTAGAATACATCCTCTGTGAGGTAAGGGTTGTTATATACGCTTACTGGTACAAGTTCGATGTAGTCGAGCTCAAACTGTGCCTCAGTGTTCTCTGGCATCGCTGTCTTGCAGCGGAACCAGTTTTCTTCACCCTGCTTGAAGTACTGCTTGGTTACGATGCGGCGGATGTGCTGCTGGCCACCTGTACCGTTGAATCGTGCCAGGGTACCCTCACCATACTTCATGTTACCAAAGTAGTTAGGACCACGCATCCATCCACGGTTGTGCATCGCCTTATCCACTGCTGCACCATTGTCACCATCGGTATTTGGGTTTGTCCAACCCACGGTTACTGAGTTTGCCTGTACGTTCTGATCCAATGGAATATCGCATGGAGTCATGGTTGAACGGTCGGAAGAGTGACCCAGGTAGAACTGAACGATGGTACGCTGACCGTTGTTCACATAGCCGAAGCGCAACTCGTAAGTACCATCCTTTGGCACTGGCGGCAACTTGATGGCGAAGTCGTATGCACCCTTACAGTAGAGCTCATCGCCCTGATAGTCGTTCCAGCAGTCGTTGCTTGAACCCTGTCCTACCTTTGCCTCATCTTTGGTAAGATAATAAACGCGTGATGCATCGCCGTTGTAGATAACCATGTTCTCGAAGTAACCCTCTGGAATACGAACGGCTGTGATGTTACGGTCGGTGCGGCCGAAGAATGACTTCAGGTCGGCTCCGGTGTAACCTCTGTAGCGGTTGGTCATACTTTCATCGAAGAGTGACATGAACTCAAAGCGGAGACGCTCGTTGAGTACCTTGTTAGGAACAGTCTCCTTGTAAGCGAGCACACCGCTGATAGGGTGAACGTAACCGTTGCTTGCCTGACGTGAGTTGATCTTGGTGTTACCTACCAGGATACCTTCGTCGATTACCTGGTTTGCCTCCAGGTAAGCTGTACCATTGCGGTTGGTGTTACCTGGGTCGCTGGTCAGGGTAGGAGTGTTCAACTGGCGGTTGATGCGGATTTCACCTACGTTACCACCTGGATCCTTGATACCTGTAAGCTTGAACATGGTTCCTGGCAACAGGGTGCGAACATACTCATATACATCCATATCCTTCAACTCGTTGTATGAATAAACGAGCTTGTCGGTAGAGAGTGCATAGTGCAGGATGTGGTAGCGGATAAACATGTTGAGGGCGTTCCACTGGTTAGTGTAGTCGTTGCCGGTGCTTACGTTGATGCCTTTATCCTCCACATAGCTATACCAGTTTTTGCAATTTGCATATTCTTGGTTGGCTCTTGCTACCAAATCAGCAAAGGTGTTGATGCCTTCCTTCTTGAGTACTTCGTCTGGCTCTGCAAAGATGGTGAATCCCACCTTACACTTGGTTGGATAGTCGGCGTATGGATACTTGGTTTCTGGTTCGATGTTGAACCAGCTGATGCCCTTGGTGCGGATGTTTTCCTGCAAGATCTTGTCGATACCTGTCTTTCTCAAGGCTTCTACCCAGAGCCCGTAGCATCCCATTGCATCCATCTCGTCGATGATGTAGTTGGTTGAGCGGTAGAAGAGGCGGTCGATTACCTGCACGATACCATTTTCCACTTCCTGGTCGGTCTTGATGAAATGGGTGGTACCATCCATGGTTATTTCGCCATTTACACGCTTTGGTGTATGGGTGTTACCCAGCATCATGGTGATGTCGGCACCTGTGAGGAAGTCGTTGGTGGTCTTTTTCTGACCTGTTACGTGTGATTCGATGATGTCCTTGCAGAGGGAATCACACTTTTCTGATTTCCAGAGGCGGTTCATGACGCTGTCGGCTGGTACCTCACCTGCATAAAGACCATTGTGGTTATCGCTCTTCTTATCGTTGTAGAGTGAGTCGATATAAACCTTGAGTGCCTCGTTGGTTGGGGCGAAGCAGGTGTAAGTTCCGTAGGCAGACAAGCGGTCAGACATGCCTGCGCGGTCGGAAATCTTGGCGATGTCGCTCAAGGTTGAGTCGCTGCGCAGATAGTCGATGACGGTTTGACCGGTGAAAGTATAGAGGTTACTGTCATCAATCTCTTCAGAGCAAGATGTGAATGACGCAACACCCAGTGCTGCGAGTGCCATCATGCCTCCTATCTTATGAATGAACTTAGTCATATTGCTATACTATTTATTAATGTATATATATAATAATGTGTAATGATGCTGTTAATCCTGTCGCTCGGAAGTCTGTGTCTCCACATAAACCGGGTTCTGATGGATCAACTTGTTGTTCTTGGTTTCCTGCTGCAGGATTGGCCAGTAGAGGAATGCCTCGTTCTTGAACTTAATGACACCTGTACCGTATTTGGCATTCAGAATGTTCTTGAGTTCGTTGTCGGCATCGTCCAAAGTAGGATAGAGGCTACCCTTAGGGTCAATCTCGTAGAGGGTCTTGGTTGGATCTACACCCGTCATGTGGCGGTAGCTGTAGCGAACCAGGTCGTACCAGCGCTTGCCTTCGTAGAGAAGCTCACGGCCTCTTTCCTGGAGGCAGAGCAGTTCGAGCTTGGCTTGCTTGTCGTAGTTATCCTTATAAACCAATGAATCCTTGTTTACTGCCAATGGATCGAGCGAACGCTTGTTCACGGCATTGACAATCAGGAAGGCATGCTTCAGCTTGTTGGCATCGGTTCCTGCCAGCTGTGTCTCGGCTTCTGCCTTCATCAGCATCACGTCGGTGATACGATATACAATCCAGTTCTGCTTGTAGTTGTCGAAACCGCGTGCCTGCAAGTAGGTATAACCCTGCTTGTTGGTTGGAATCACAGAATTGGCTGACATGTTATACACCATCTTTCTGATTGGGAAGGATGAGGTGTTGGCATCGTTCACTTCATAGCTGTTGTCGTAGAAGCGATAGTCGTTCGCCGACTGGTACAAGGCAGAGGTAGAAGCACTCGACTTGTCTGGTGTAGGGCTGTCGCCTACAGAGTTACCCACTGCTATGGTTCCTGCAAGCATACCGTAGGTTGATGTTGCGTCCTTATGCTTGTAGAAGTACTGGCGAACGAGGTTGTTCACGTTGCTGGTTCCATCAAACTGGAGCTCGAAGATGCTTTCGCGTGAATTGCCTTCCACGAAGTTCTGGTAGAATGCCTGGTTACCGCTCAACAGATAGTAAGGAGCTGTAGCGTTATCGCTGGATGCAGAACCCTTGTAATTGTTCTCGTAGAATCTCTTGTGAGAGTCGATTACCTTGTCGGCATAGTCGATGCAAGCCTGATAGTAGGTCTTTGCCTTCTCCTTGTCGGTTTTGCTCCAGAGCGAAGCACGCCACAGATATACATCGGCGAGGATGGCATTGATGGCATCCTTGCTCAGCAAGCCTACGCTGCGCCAGTCGTCGGCGGCGAAGGTGCCGTACTTGTAGCAACCTCTTTCTGCCTCTACCAGGTCGTTGATGCAGAGCTGCAGGGTAGAATCAGGTGCCAGCTGGCCGTCGAGGGTCAGGTCGTCTGACTTTTCATACGCCTTGGTTACGTATGGCACGTCGCGGAAGGTGCGAACCAGATAGAAGTGGCAGAGTGCGCGAAGACCGAGCATCTGCGCACGGGTGGTTTGGTAGTCACCTTCGGTATAGTCAGGATCCACAGCCAGTACATCCTGTGCGTGGTGCATCACCAGGTTGCAGGTGTTGATGACATAATAGAAAGATGACCATGAGTTATAGCCGCTGCTAGGATAGAGATCCACGTTGGTGATGTTATCCAGTGTGGTATTATCCAATGCGCTGGTTTTTCTCATCACGTCAGAGCGATAGTCACCCCACATGATGAATCTTTCGATGTTGGAACCAGAAATCATTCCAGTATAGGCACCTGTGACCATTTGGTCAACCTGGTCTTTGTTTTTCCAGAAGTTCTCACCCACGGTCTTATCTGTAGGGTAGATCGTCAGGAAGTCGGTGCATGAGCAGAGTGATAAGCCTCCGAGGAAGGCTACCGCCAGGCTCTTGATGATATGGTTTGTTTTTTTCTTCATTTTTATCTTTATTTAAAGATGGGTTAAATACCGAGCGTCATACGGAGTGTGAATGACTTGCTTCGTGGTGTTTGCGAGTTGTCGGAAGCGAAGTTCCAGCCGCTGTTGGCATGCTCAGGGTCGGTTCCGCTATACTTGCTCCATACGAAGATGTTCTGGCCGCTCAGGTCGAAGCGCATCTGGTTAAGACCAAACTGCTTCAGGAATTCCTTAGGCACATTGTAGCTCAAACTTACGTAGCTGAAGCGCAGGAAGGAAGCATCCTCCACGTAGCGGTCGCTACCGAGCCAGTTGTAACCATAGTTATAGAGTGCGCGTGGTATCTCTGTCTGGTCGCCGTTCTTGCGCCAGCGCCAGTTCACGGCAGAACTCTGGTTGGTGGTATCATACATCTTCTCCAGGCCCATGCGAGCGAAGTTCACTACCTTGAAACCGGTACGGAATACGAAGTTGGTACGCAATGACCAGTCGCCGTAGTTGAAGGTGAATCCGAAACCTCCCGAGAACTTAGGGTTGGAATTGCCCAGATATACCATATCCAGTGAGTTGATGGTACCATCCTTGTTCACATCCTCGTAAATCACGTCACCACCGTCGAACTTGTAGGTCTCACTACCGTTGCTTGAGTTGTAGGTCATGCGCAGTGGTGAACCGTCGGAACCGGTGATTACCTTGCCTTCCTTGTTCAGTGCCACAGGAGCTGTCTTGCCCGATGGCAGGAACTCGTTGTTGATGTAGTCAACCAGCTGGCTGTTGCTCCAGTTGTTCTGGCGGCGGAGGTTGGTCAGGTAGTCGTAGGTATATTGATATACTCCGTGAGCGCGCAATCCGAAGATTGAACCCAGTGCGTTACCCACCTGGATACGCTTGAAGTACCTACCGCGGCTGTCGGCTGTCCAGTCTTCATTGATACCGTCGAGCACGGTAGGATCCATCTCGGTAATCTTGTTGAAGTTCTGAGCCACGTTGAAGCTGGCGCTCATCGAGAACTTGCCTGCCTTGATGAATCGGTTGCCCTGGATGTTCAACTCCCAACCCTTGTTTTCCATCGAACCGATGTTCTTCCATGCCAGGTTGGCAAAACCTGTCTGTGAGGCGATGCTCACACCGGAGTTCAGCAGGTCGTTGGTCTTCTTGTAGTAGTAGTTGAAGTCAGCCTCCAGCTTATCGTCGAAGAGACCCAGGTTGGCACCGAGGTTCCAAGAAGTGGTCTTCTCCCATTTCAAATCTACCAGCTGCAAGCCATCTACCTTGGTAGCTGTCTGGGTAGTGGTACCGTTACCATAGATGCTGCCGGCTACGTACTTGGCATACTGCAGGTACTCGCTGCTAGGAGCCTTACCGTTCACACCCCATGATGGGCGTACGGCGAGCATGGAGAGCACATTGCGTGACCAGCGCATCCAAGGCTCATCGCTGATGTTCCAACGCACGGATACACCAGGGAAGTAACCCCACTTGTTGTTCTTGCCAAACTTGGTGGTACCATCGGCACGCACGGTGAAGTCGGCATTGTAACGGGTCTTATAAGAAATATGGGTAGAGAACACACCACTCATACCGCGCCACTCGCCGTTGCTGGTTGACATGTTGCGGAGGTAAGCTGGCACCGTAGGTGAGCTTACGCCGTCAGGCAACTGGTTCTCGGTTACGTTCTGGCCGTAGCCGTTACCCTTGGTCATCTCCCATCGTCCCAGCATCGTCCAAGCCAGGTCGTTACCCAACCATGGGGTGAAGATGAGCTGGTGGCGGGTGGTGAATGCCAGCGAGTTGTAGTCGTCCATCGCATAGCGGTTGTAGCCGGAATCCTCCCATCCTGCAGTAGAAAGGGAACCTGGATACCAGGTAGGGTTGCTCTTTGAATAGACATCGAGATAAACGCTTCCCTCGTAGTCGAGGCGTGTCTTGCGCTCCTCTGTACCCATCAGATAGTAGTTGAGCTTGAACTCAGGGTTGATACGATAGGTGGTCTCGTTGTCGTAAGCCAGGTTGGCGATGGCAACAGGGTTACCGATGCCGCGCACTGACTTCAACTGCTCTGAAGAAGTACCGCTCACGGTAGAACCTGCACCCTCCTTGCCTTCCGGCAGCATGATGTAGTATTCGTTGGTATCGAAGCCGTTGGCATCCTCACGGTAGATACTCATGTTAGGTGCCATCTGCAAAGCCTTGCCCAGGATGTTGTTACCGTAGTTCTTCTGGTTCTTGGTATAAGTAAGAGGGAACTCGGTAGAGAACTTGATGCGGTCGCTCACGTAGTAATCCAAACTCAAGCGGGTTGAGAATCGGTCGAGCTGCTGCTTGATGATGGTACCCAACTGGTGGTCGTAGTTGGCAGAGATACGGAAGGTTGCCTTTTCGCCACCACCCGAGATGGTGATACCATGTGTCTGGTTCCAACCCATCTTGCGCACTGCATCTACCCAGTCGGTATTGTCATTCCAGTTGTTGTATTCTGCCCAGCTCTTGTTGTAGTTCAACTCGTTGATGTTGGTGGTAGCCGAAGGATTCTGTGTAGGGTTATACAACTCCTCCTTCATCAGCATGGTGTATTCATCACCGGTAAGCAGATTGTAACCATTTGGCTGCCAGGTGCCCTGGAGCATGAAGTTATAGTTGATGCGGATCTTTCCGCGCTTACCGCGCTTGGTCTTGATACTGATGACACCGTTGGCACCACGTGCACCCCAGATGGCGGTAGCGGCAGCATCCTTCAGGATGTCGATGCTCTCGATATCGTTCACGTTGATGGAAAGCAGAGAGCTGTAGGTCTCCTCCGTAGCGGTTGACCAGTCGGTGTTCTCGGCACCCGGCACATCCATGATGTTGCCGTTAACTACGATCAGAGGCTCAGAAGAACCGTTGATGGTGGTTACACCACGCATACGCATGGTAGTACCGGCACCCAGGTTACCAGAGTTGGCCACGATATCGAGACCTGCAATCTGACCCTGCAGCGCCTCATCGGCACTGGTAAAAGCAAGACCATCCACCTTGTTCATGTTCAAGGTCTGTGTAGCCACAGAAAGCTCGTTCTTAGGAATGCTCAAACCATCGCCACGGAAGCGCTGCTTGGCAACCACGGTAACTGCTTCAATCTGGTTCTCATCCTTCAGCTTGATTTCGAAGTTGGTTTGTGAGCCGATCACCTTAGAGTATGGCTTGTAACCCACGAAGGTGACAACGAGTTTGTGCTTTGGATTTTTCACTGTCAGCTGGAAGTTACCGTTCACGTCGGTAACAGTAGCGTTGACGTTACGGTTGTTGGCATCCTTCTCGATGACGTTACAGCCAATCACAGGACCAAACTCGTCGGATACAGTACCTGATACACGCTGCCCTTGGGCGGCGATGGTCATGGTGCTGCACAGGGCGGCTGCTGTAAGATATGTTCTTATATTGTTCATTATATTACATGCTTGATTGTGAATTTATTTGTAGTACTTCTGTCCGTGCTTCTGGGCATAGTACAAAGCGTTGAGGCGCTTGATTCGTGCTTGCTTGGCAGCTTCGGTGTTGCTGGCAAAGCGGTCGTCGTAGCGCTTGCTTGTGTTGATGCAGAGTGGCTCGGAAATCTCATGGATGGCTGTGAATGATGAGGTGTTGATCATCGACCTGTAGAAGGTGTAGTCACGAGTCATGTAGTTCACGAGCTTCTTGCTGTCGTTGCCATTGATGGTAATGGTGTTGCCGGCGATGTCGGTTACATGGAGCTTGTCGCTTCCGCCGCTCACGTTCAGACGCTTATATACGGTGCCATCTACGCAGGATGTCTGGAAGCGGTACTTGCCGTTGGTTTCAGGAGCATCTCCGAAATCCACAGTGTTGTCGGCATAGAGCGCGAAGTCCTGGAAGTGGTAGCGGATGAAGTTTCTGATGGCCTCCACCATATCCTTTGCCTTTGCCTTGGCTGCCAACTGCTGGTCGCTTGAAGCATGCTCTGCATCGGCGAGTACCTGCTGCACCTGCTCCCAGGTAGGAAGACCGCGCTTGAAGGCTTCGTCCATAGCTTCGTTGTTTGGTGCATACAGCGTGTAGTTGTATGTGTTGAAGAACGCTACGTTGTAATCGAGGCAGTCGTACTGCTTGTTCGTGTTGATGTTTGCATCAAACTGGTTGGTGAACACGGTAAACTGCTTCTGCTCGTTGGTAGAGATACCGATGCTGGTAAGGATAGAGCTCAAGTCGGCTGGCATACACAAATCCATGAACTTGCTGAACTGGCTGTGATTGCTCAAGCAGCCGAATACGCTGGTTTGTGGAGCCTGAATCACGTGGTTGATCACGAAGGTGCTACCATTGCTGTAGTCGGTAGTAGCTTCCTTGATTTCTGAAGCTGGCAAAGCGTTCATGCCTGCCATGCCGTTGATCTGAGCACCGCTCTTCACGGTAGCGCCAACGCCTGTACCGCTGATTTCGATTTCACCGCCATGCTTGGTCTTGTAGAATCTGTTCTTGCCGAACTTCTCGCCCTGTGCAAGAGATACGGTGTGATAGTTCAGGATATCAATCAGTCGGTCGGTCACCTCACCCACTGTTACGATGGTTGAATCTTCGCTGATGGAACCATTGGTAGGGTTGTACTTGAAGGCAGATGCCGAGATGATATTGTCCTTGTTCACATCTTTATAATAGAAGTGGAGCACTCGAGGACCTTCCTTGTAGTTCTTGCCCAGTGAAACTGGATCTACATAGTAGAAATCACCTCTGCCGCAGAAAGCGTGGTTGTCTGGCAGGAACAGCGCATAGTTGGCTGTGCTGGCACGCAGGTAGGCGTAGAAGTTCACCTTCAGGTTGCTCTTGTCCTGGATGGCCCAGTTGATCACACCCAGGTCGCGTGCCTTACGCAGCAAGGCTGGGGTTGATACGATATTATATGAAATAGGTGGAACCACGCGGTCGAGCATGTAGATGGCACCGTTGTTGGCGATTCTCACGTCGTATGCGCCGTTGGTGGTCTTGCAGATGTCACCTGTTGTGATGCCGATAGGGTCACTCGCCTCGTCCATGATGGTACCAAACTTGCTTGGCACTGACTGTACGAAGGATGCATTCATCAGGTTGTTCACGAACGAACGGATGATATTGCTAGGAATGCTATCCAGGTTCTCTGCGAAGTGATCGTCGTTGTCATCGATTGGCTTCTTGGCGTAGAGCTTCATGATGTTGTAACCACCGTTAGACGGATTGGTGAAATAGTCTTTTATGGATTTGTCGGTAGGAACAAACATGGTACCCATATCGGCGAGCATGGTGCCGTATGAACTGTAATACTGGTTCCATCCCGGGTCGAATCTTAAGAGCTTGTCTGTTGGAAGCTTCACGCCCTGTGGGTCACGCTCCAATGCCTGTGCTCCCTGCGAACGCTCGCTGAAGTAACGCCACTGATAGATGGAGTCAATCTGGTGGGTGTTGTTGAGCTTGGCATTGTCGTTGTAGTTAAGGGTGGTTTGTGCATCGTAGTAAGGTGCACAGAAACGGTCGAGCATACGGCTGAACCATTTTGTATCCGAACTTTCGCGAAGCATCTGTGCCAGGTTGCCTGGAGGCACGATAACGCCGTCTGTCTGGTTCAGGTAACCGTTCAGACAGGTGATGTCGCTGGCGATGACCTTGTTCTTGAAGATGTAGGTACTGCCATCGTAAGGACGACCGGTGATTACGGAGAAGTCGTTGTCGGTGATACCGTTGTTCAGCATCTGCTCCTGGGTGAAGTGTACCATCATCGGACGGGTGTTGTCCATCACCACATCGATGCCGTCGATATACTTATCCCAGTAGGAGTTGTTCTGTGGCATCACGCCGCGGTTGTAGAAATGATATACCGTATCAATGGCATTGGCAGAAGTCTGGTGCTTCAGTGCAATACCTCTAGAGAGGACGCCTCCGTTGCTTTCCACGTTAGAAAGCATCTCTGTCTGGATAGCGTTATCCAGCACGGAAGCATAGAAGAGTTGTTTTTTCATAGGGGTAGTCAGCTCTTCGTACGAACGTACGCCCCATGAATTACTTTCGAAGAACTTGTTGAAAGCTGAGTCGTTGGCAACGAACACAGTCTTTGAACCCGTCTTCGACATCACTTCCTTGTAACCCAGGTCGTCAATCAGCTTGAGGTAGGTGTTGAAAGTACCATGAAGGCTGGTACCGCTAGGGTTTTGCAGCTCTTCGTAGATACTCTTGCCCAACCATTCAGGATTGTTTCCCTGTTCGTCAAGGTCGTAAGAGTCGGTGCAGGCATTGAAGCCACCTAGGGCCAATGCTGCGCACATACCGATGATCGCGAAATGCGAATCTTTAATTAAACGGTTGCTCATGTTTTATTTATTTGATGTTTGGTTTATTGCTAGTAACACTGGGTATGATTACGTAAGCTCCACCTTTTTGGGGAGAACTGACGTGAAAGATACTTCCTGAAAACAGCGTAGAAAATAGCATTCTACCTATTGAGATTTGATCATAAATGCTCTGCATATTGATTTATTTTTATTTATAGTTGATGCCTGTTAGTTTATCAGGTGCAAAGATAACAAGTTTTTAAGAAACTTAGTTGATTTTAATCAAGAAATCCTGTTTCCTTAACTATGTTTAACACAAAGGGTTGCTTGTTGTCTGCTTTTTTGTGCTAACTTAAAAAGCACATTTGTCGTAAAACGACACTTATAAAATAAGGTAACACTCTTTTCTTAGTTCAGAAATAGTTTGGTTTTAGTTAAATAATCTAAATTTAGTGTAGATTTCCACCCGAAAAAGTTGCATGTATTCATTTTATTGCTAATTTTGCAAGCAAATCAATTATTCAATAGAGTTAAGAAGCTAACTACTTCTCAAACCAAAATTTAAACCAAATAGCAATGGACAAACGTTTACTTTTCTCAGCCATCTTAGCAGCCGGCATCGGTGCTACAGAGGCACAGGCACAGAAAGTTGAAGCACCAGCATTCCCTGACCCAGTTCAGTTGAAGTTGGATGGTACTGACACAGTGTATGTTTACAATGTAAAGGCACAGAAATGGCTTGTTAACAGCAATGCTTATGGCACCCAGACAAGTTTGGGTGACAAGGGTATGGCTATTGCCATCGTTCCTAACAAGACAAAGGATGTTCCTAATGGTACTTTTACCTTGTTCAATAATTCTGCTGATGATACTTACGGTAGAAAGATTTTTACCAACAGTTTTGATGAGAACGGCGGTAATTCTTATGTAGATTATAAAAACCAGGGCATTGAAAAATGCAATTGGGAGATTTGGACAAAGGACGGCAGCAAGCGCTTTGAGATTCAGGCAGATACCATCGCCAACTTGAAGAATACAAGCAACACCCGTGCTGGCTGGAATCCTAATGATACAGGTAAGGATGGCAAGGGAGAAGATGCTGTTGACCAGTTGTTCCGTCCTGCCTTGAACATGCATGCAGAGGGCGCATCTGAGTATGGTGTAGAGTGGGAGGCATATCCTGTTACTTATTTCTATCGTTTGGATAAGCTGATGCCTGCTATCAACGATGCCATCGACGAGGGCTTGGTTATCCCTAAGGCTATCGAGGCTTATAACAACCCTAATGCTTCTTATGCAGATTTGAGAAACGCTATGCGTTATATCAGTGATGTTCGCCGTAATGTGACTTTGGGTACTGCTACAGCAGAAAATCCTGTAAGTCTCAATGAGTTCATTACAAATGCCAACTGTGATGCTGTGAGCGGCTGGGATCACGATTGCGTTTACGATGCGAATGGTAACGTAGGTTCTGGTGGTCATGGTACCAACTGGCAGAAGCAGTCAGCTAAATATACCGCTCCTGACGGCTTCGAGACAGGCACATTCATCGAGCGTTGGATTAGTGCATCTTCTAACCCAGAGGCAGGCGATAAACCTGGTACAGGTCATTTGAGTGATGGTTACCTTTCACAGACATTAACCAACTTGCCAGCAGGTGCTTACAAGATTTCTTGCTATGCAATGGCTTGCCAGCAGGACAAGGGTGCTGGTTATAAGGTAGAGGGTGTAACTCTCTTTGCTAACACCAGCTCTAAGGAAAATTCTAAGGTTGTTGCTACAGATCCAGGTGCTCCTCAGAAGTTTGAATTCATGTTCGAGGTGAAGGAAGGCGAGAACGTAAACTTCGGTCTCAAGCTTGAGAATACTACAGCCAACTGGTTGTTCGTTGATGAGTTCCAGGTAGATTATTATGGTGCTGATGCACAGATGATGTATCTTCTCGATATGCAGGGTGTAGCTACTGATGCACAGAGTACTGCTGAAACAGCTGTTGCTTATCTGGGATATGTTGATACCGTAAACGAGCTTGCAGAGGAAGGTATGAACATGACAACAGATGCTTCTAAGGAAGAAATCTTGGCATTGAAGGCTAAGATTCAGGAGGCAGTAGCTGTTATGAACGCTAGTGCAGCCAAGTATGCTGAGTTGAGTACATTGAATGATGAAATCCAGAACTTCCTGGCCGAGGGCGGCAATGCTACTGATGCTTTGCAGGCATTGTTGGATGATTGCGGCGATGGTACTACGCTCGAGGTTCTGATTGGCACTAGTCTCTCTCTTGATAACGACCAGATTGATGAGTATATGGGTAAGCTGAAGACAGAGCTTGATTTGTCTCGCAAGCAGAGCATTACAGCGGGTACAGATTTGACCTACATGCTCCAGAACCCTACATTCGATAGTGGTAAAGACGGTTGGACAGGTGCTACCGTTGTAGATGGAAAATGGAAGAACTGCGAGTCTTACCAGGGCACATTCGATATGTATCAGGAGTTTGTAGCTCCTCAGGATGGTGTTTACGAGATTTCTGCACAGGCAATGCAGCGTGTAACCTGGAATGAGGCTACTGCAACTGCTCACGAAAATGGTTCTGAGGATATCACAGCCGTTCTCTATGCTAACAACATGGAAAGCAAGTTCGCTTCTCCTTTCACATACGGAGTTACAGAATCAGAGAAGGCTGATAATGAATATAAATATACCACACCTGAAGGTGAAGAGGTATATATCCCTAACTCAATGAAGGGCTTTGCGAATGCATGCGAGAAGAACCCTGAGGCTTACAAGACCACTGTAACAATTCTCTTGAAGGCAGGTGAGACTGTTCGCATGGGTGTTCGTGAAACAAAGCGTCCTAGCGCAAATGCAGGCGACTGGGCAATCTGGGATAACTTCTCTATGAAGTTCCTCGGCGGTGATCAGGCTGCCATCGATCAGGTTTCTGGTCCTGTTATTGAGCAGGGTACTGCACTCCTCGGTTCTAAGATGAATGCTGAGGTACATGCTACCTTGGAGTCAGCTATTACTGATCTCAAGGAAAATGGTTCTATCAAGACTATCAACGCTGCTGCTGATGCAATTGCTGCAGCAAATACTTCTATTCAGGCTTACCAGACATTGGGCACAGCTGTAGAGAGCGCTCAGACACGTTACGATAACAATGAGGCTGTTTATAAGACCTCTGCTGAGGCTAAGGCTGTATTCTCTGCTGCCAAGGCTTCTGCTGATGCTGCTTACAACGATGGTACTGTAGCTGATGCTGATGTTCCTGCTGCTATCCAGGCTTTGAACGAGGCTGTTACGAAGTATGTTATCTACGACAATGCTAAGTTGGCTTCTAAGGATAATCATGTTGATATCTCTAACGTACTCGTTAACAACGACTTCGCAACCATGGATCAAACTGGTTGGACAGTGAAGAAGGGTAATATCGGCTTCCAGGCAGGTAATAATGTTGAGGCTGCTGAGTTCTTCAACTGCGACTTCGATTTGAAGCAGAAGATTGTAGGTCTCCCTGCAGGTACTTACTACTTGAAGAGCAAGGCTTTCTATCGTACAGGTAGCAACCCTTCTGCTTTCGCTGATGAGGATGAGACAGTGAAGAGTTATGAGGTTAACGAGAATGCATTCCTCTACTTCGCAACAAGCGATTCTACATTCGAGGCAACAGAGGCTTTGAAGCCTATCGCAGCTTGCCAGATTGCTGAGGCTAACTTGAACGAGTATGCGCATCTTGGTAGCACTGATGGCATGGTCAAGTATGTTGAGGGTGCAACTTCTGAAGAGAATCTCTGGATTCCTAACAATATGATTACTGCACAGGCATTCTTCAAGTCAGAGCAGGTAGGTTCTAAGTATGAGACAGAGCCTTTGAAGATTGTTTACGATGGTAAGAGTGAGTTCTATATCGGTGCATACAAGGATGTGAAGGTAACCAATGACTGGACAATCATCAAGAACTTCACCTTGGAGTATGCTGGTTACGATCCTAACGAGCCTGTAACAGCTATCAAGGATATTGAGAACGCTGCTGGCAACACTACAATGGGTACCAAGATCTACAACGCTGCCGGTATGCTCATCGGTAAGCTCCAGAGAGGTATCAACGTTGTGGTAACAACATTGAGCGATGGTTCTAAGAAGGTTAGCAAGATTATCATGAAGTAATCTGAAAACTAGCTTGTTTTAGTAACTAGATAATTTTAGGGCAGACGGAATACAGAGAGTGAAAAACCTTCTGTTTCTGTCTGCCTTTTTTGTTGTATTATCATCACAGCATTATGAACATATTCAACCATAAACCCGTTCTCTTCAGCACCATCCTCTGCCTCTCGCTTTCAGCCACGGCACAGGCACAGGTGAAGATGAACATAGATGCCACCCAGCGATCTGCCATGATCAGCGACTACCAGTATGGCCTCTTCTTTGAGGAAATCAACCATGCCGGAGATGGAGGTCTCTATGCCGAACTCATCAGAAACCGTTCTTTCGAGGATAACGCTTCTACACCCGAATATTGGACGGCCATCAGGCAGGGCGGACAGGCGGTGAATCTCTCACTCAATGCCACCCAGCAGCTCAACAGTGCCCAGCAAACCAATCTCCGTGTCTCCCTTTCAGGAGCCAGCGATGCCCGAAAGGCGGGTATCAGCAACAGCGGCTTCTGGGGAATGAACTTCGTCTGCGATTCCACCTACACCCTCACCTTATGGGTCAAGGCATCTACCAGCTTCAACGGCAAGCTCTATGGCCAGTTGCAGAAGGCGGATGGCTCGGCTGCCTCTGAAGAGGTGAAACTGCAGGGTAAGCTGGAAACCAACAAATGGGTAAAGCTCTCGGCAACCATCAAGGCAACAGCCGATTGCAGCGACGGACGCTTTGCCCTTCTTTCTTCTACCAATGGCACCCTCTACCTGGATGTGGTGTCGCTGATGCCTGCCACCTGGAAAGGACGCACCAACGGATTGCGCCCCGACCTGGCACAACTCCTCTATGATACCAAACCAAGTTTCCTCCGTTTCCCTGGCGGATGCTATGTGGAAGGACAGGACAGCTACGAGAACGCCTTCAGATGGAAATCTACATTAGGTCCTATTGAAGAACGCCCCGGCCATTGGAACAACAACTGGCACTACCGCTCTTCCGACGGATTGGGATATGATGAGTATCTGCAGCTGTGCGAAGACCTGAATGCCGCACCGATGTTTGTGGTGAACGTAGGTTTGGGGCATGGCTTCACCGTGCCTTTCGAGCAGTTGGATACCCTGGTGCAGAATACCCTGGATGCCATTGAGTATGCCAACGGCGATGAAACCACAGAGTGGGGAAGACGACGCATCGCCAACGGCCACAAGGAACCATACGGACTTAAATTCATCGAGATAGGCAATGAGAACGGTCAGCCGGAGGCACGCTTCGAGTACAGTCGCCGCTATGCCAGGTTCTATGATGCCATCCATGCCAAATATCCTGATATCGTGATTATCGGCAACGTGGAGGCATGGGGCACCGACAACCCCGCATGGGTGCTTGATTCGCCAGTAGATCTGGTAGATGAGCATTACTACCGTTCTTATCAATGGATGAGAAACAACTATAACAAGTACGACCGCTACAACCGCTCCATCGGCGTTTATAACGGTGAGTATGCAGCCAATCAGGGTTCCTACGGCAAGTATGGCAATCTGAACAGTGCCCTGGGTGAAGCCATCTACATGCTGGGCATGGAGAAGAATTCGGATGTATGCAAGCTGGCAAGCTTTGCACCTATCTTCACCCACGAAAAGGACCCTCTGTGGGCATACGATATGATTCACTTCAATGCCGGCAAGAACTTCTGTACCCCTTCTTACTACGTGCAGAAGCTGCTGGGCAACCATCTGGGCAAGCAGAACCTGAAATGGACGGAAACAGGCAATGTTACCGCTAATGCCGATTGTAAGGTGGGTGTGGGTTCATGGGCAACCCAGGTGGATTACGACGATGTAGAAGTGAAGGATGGAAACGGAAACTCCCTGCTGAAGGATGATTTTGCATCTTCGGGCGCATCTTCTTCGGGTTCATCTTCTGCTGGCTGGAATGCCGGGGAAGGCAGCTGGAGCATCGGCGATGGCAGGCTTTCTCAGAACGGTAGCGGCACCAACTGCACCAACGTGAATGCCAGGGTTATCTCTGATTCTCACTATATCTATAAGCTCAGAGCCAGAAAGACGGGTGGAGGAGAAGGCTTCCTCATCATCTTCAACTACCAGGATGCCGACAACTACTGCTGGTGGAACCTGGGTGGATGGAACAACACCAGCCACGGCGTGGAGCAATGTATAAACGGAAGCAAAAACACCATTGCCACGGCTTCGGGAAGAATAGAAACCAACCGATGGTATGATATTGAGATTGATGTGGATGGCAACCAGGTGACCTGCAAACTGGATGGCAACACCATCCACCAGTTCTCGCTTCCTGCCGACCAGCTTATCTACCAGTCGGCTCAGATAGATGAAGAGCAGGGCATGCTCTATCTCAAGGTGGTGAATCCGAATGCCAAGGCGGCTACCCTGGATTTGAACCTCAAAAACATGAAGGCGGAGCAGGGCACCGTGGTTCGACTGACTTCGGAGAACGGAACCGACGAGAATACGATGGATGAACCGATGAAGGTGGTTCCTACCAGCGAGCAGACGCTCAGCGATGTGAACCAGCTGGAGATTCCGGCTTACTCGCTCAATGTGTTCAAGTTGAAGGTGAGCGATGTGGCTGACGAGGTGAAGGACGATGTGCTTGCCGAGGATGCCGATAAATACGGTTATCTCTATGCCCACATGCATGCTTCGCAGGAAATCACCTGCTTTGCCCTGAGCCGTTACGGCAATAGCTACAACGACCTCTTTAATAGCGGTGAAGTGTTTGATACCAAGAAGTTTACGCAGACGGGCGGCATGCGTGATGCCTACGTTACCCGCACCCAGAGCGGCAAATTCATGCTGGCAGGCACCGACATGACCTCGCGCTTGGGATGGAACAGCAACCACATCATGGTGCTGATGCTGAGCAACGACCTGGTACACTGGGACAAGAGCATCAGCATCGACCTGGAAAGTCCGGAAAACATGAAGGCATTGGGACTTACCGACGTGAAGGATATGACGGCTGCCTGGGCACCGCAGGTTATCTACGACCCGCAAACCCGGAAGTATGTGGTATATTACTCCGTGGGATTCCCTGATCGCCATCGCATCTACTATTCGCTGGTAAACGAGGACCTTACCGAGGTATCTCTGCCGAAACTCTACTTCGACCCGGGTTACGACATCATTGATGCCGACATCATATATAATAAGGTGGATGGGGAATACGTGATGATCTATAAGACCGAGAGCGGAGAGCACCACCTGAAGCAGGCGAGAGCCAAGCAGCTGGTGCCAGGCGATAAGACCACGGGCACCTGCCAGTGGAACCTGGTGGATGACTTCGATGTGTATGAGAAGGGCAAGTCGATAGAGGCACCAAGTCTCTTCCGTCCTATCGGAAGCAGAACCTGGAAGCTCGCTTACCAGAACTACAGTGGCGGCGGCTATCGCCTGGTAGATTTGGATGAGCACTGCATGGACCCTCAGGGCATGACCAATATCCAGGGCAATGTGCAGCCGCAGCACGGTTCGTTCGTGAAGCTCACGCAGAAGGAGTACCAGCATCTGGAAACCTGGGAGCAGGTGGTAAACCTGTTGAAGCAAGCCAGAAAGCTGCAGGCGGTTCAGCCATTGCAGGCATTGAATGATGCCATTGAATTTGGCGACCAGGCACTTGCCACATCGGGCAGTTTCGATGAGGAGTGTGAAAGCATGCAGAAGGCATACGCTGCCCTGAAGGATGCCCTGGATGGATATGATGAGTATCTGAAGCAAGAGGCAGCAGCGGGCAGGGTAGCAGATCTCACCTTCCTGTTGCAGAACCCTGATTTCTCTGAGGGTGCCACGGGATGGAGCGGAACCTCGTTTACTGCGGCATCGGCAGGTGTGGCTGAGCACTATAACAAGACTTTTGATTTCTATCAGGAGTTGACGGGCTTGCCAAACGGCCACTATCGGGTAGAGGTGCAGAGTTTCTACCGTGCGGGAGGCATCTCGCAGGCAGTGACATCGCATGACAACGGTACGGAACAGATCAATGCCATCTTCTATGCCAACGGCGAGGAGAAGCCGGTTTGCTCACTCTATGATACGGATGCCTACAGCGTTTCGCCTTATAGCTATCCGGATAATGTGACTCAGGCAAACGAGGCGTTCAACCAGAACGACCTCTATCACAATGTGATTAACTGTGTGGTAACGGATGGTGTGCTGCGCCTGGGCATCAGGAGCCGGCAGCGAATCAATGCCGACTGGTGCTGCTTCGACAACTTCAAGCTCACTTATCTGGATGCCACCACATCTGGTATCAAGGGTGTGGAGGCGGATGCATCTTCATCTGCAGATTCCCAAAAGGGCAAACAGGGCATCTATCGCCTGGATGGCATGAAGCTGAATGCCAAGCCTGCCCAGGGGATTTATATCCAGGGCGGAAAGAAGCTCCGCTAGGCGTTCCGGCGGATTTGCAATCCGCCGTAAGAAAATAAAAAGTTCCTGCATGCTGAAAGATGCATGCAGGAACAAACTATCAAAGCAACAACTATTCAAAACTGAAAGAAATGAAAAAAATGTACTCAAAAGTAATGTTGGCGCTGGCGCTGGCTTCGGTGGGAACCGTAACCCCAGCCTTTGCTGCCGACGTGGTGCAAACCAACAAGGTTTGGCTGAGCGGCGCCACACACATCTATGGTAGAATGAACGTGAGCGGCATCGCCACCAGCACCATCAAGGAGCAGGGATTCTGCTACTCTTCTACCCATACCAACCCAACCGTAGAGGATGCTACCACCAAGGCCTATCTGAGCAACAATGGTTACATCTATAATATGTCGGGCTTGCAACCAGCCACCGTATATTATATCCGTGCCTACGTAATGAAGAAAGATGGCACCGTGGTATATGGCGACCCGGTGAAGGCGATAACCCGTCCGGGCGGAGGCATCACCTATAGCATTGAAGGCTTCTCGGGCGATGCCAATACCCGTATTCAGAGTGCGGTCAAGGAAGCCGTCAACCTCTGGAATGAATACACCGGCATCAACGGACTTCATCTCTCCATCCACTATGGTGCCGGCACACCTACTGCCGACTGCAGCTACGGCGGATGGATGCGAGTAGGACCTAACGCCTCTTACCAGCGCACGGGAACCCTGCTCCACGAAATGCTCCATGCCATAGGCGTGGGAACCATCGGCACCTGGCAGAACAATGCCTTCCTGCGTGCCAACACCACCCACGGCTATTGGCTGGGAAGCAGAGCAACGCGTGCCCTGCGCTTCTGGGATAACAACCCTACCAGTCAGCTCAACGGCGACGGCACCCACATGTGGCCATACGGCGTAAACGGTGCGCACGAGGATAACGGAACCCAGAATCTCTACATCGCCAACTCGCTGCTGGCAGAAGCCCTGGGCGAGGATGGATTGGCACCTACTTCTGGACAGTTTGCCACCCCTGCCTACGTGTTCGAGCAGGATGACAACACCAAGTATTATCTGAAGAACGAGGAGCTGGGCATTTCTTCCAAGTTCCTGCGCATCGACAAGACGGGCAACCTGCAGTGGGTGGCCATGAGCGCCGACGAGGCAACCGAGAACGACAGTGCCGCATGGAACGTAACCTTCGACCCTGCCACCTGCTACTACAGCTTGAAGAATGTGGCCACGGGCAGATACATCACCTACAGCACATCGGGCACCAACGGCATCAAGACCAAGATAACTGATAACATCAGTGCCAAAGAGCAGTTCCATCTGCTGCCATCACCGGTAGAGGTAGCCACCCTGAACGGCGAAGCCAAGCATGGCTACTGGATAGGCAATGTAACCAGCAACAGAATGAACTGCCTGACGGCACAGGAAACCACCCGAATCAAGGCGAACATCCTGAACTTCTCGGCGGCTGGCGGTGCCCAGCGATGGCTCATCCTTACAGGCGATGAAGCCAAGGAGCTTACAGCCACCCTGCGTGTGGATATAGCCAAGAAGGTTTCCGCCCTGCTCGACAAGATGGAGGCGCTGCTCGATGTGCCTCACAAGGAGGTGAAGGAGGGCACGGATGCCACCTTCAAGGCAGAACTGGAAAAGATGAAGACGGAAGCCGAAACGGCATCTGCCGACCGACTGGAGGAACTGGAAGAAGAGGCAAACACCGCCCTGCGCAACTTCCTGGGCGATGTGGTAGCCGCATCAGCCGATGAACCATTCGATATCAGTTTCCTGCTTCAGAATGCAGGCATGGATGCTGCCGACGGATGGAGCATGGAGCCAACCCTGAACTATTCGTGCGGTGAATTCTACCAGCGGGCCTACGATATGAACCAGAAACTCGCCAAGATGCCAGTGGGTGTCTATGAATTGAAGGTTCAGGCATTCCAGCGCCCTGGTTCTACCACCGCTGCCTACCAGGATTACCAGGCAGGCAAGAACAACGTGGATGCCTTCATCTATCTGGGTAATGTGAACAACAGGCAGCGCATCTGCCACATCATGGATGGTGCACAGCCAGAGAAGCTGATGTCGGGCAAGGAAGCCAGCGTGGGCAACCAGTATGTGCCTAATGATATGGCATCGGCAGCCAAGTATTTTGCAGCCGGTATTTATGAGAACAGTGTGAAGGTTACCACCAAGTATCGTACTACCATGACCATCGGCATGAAGTCGGAAAAGAACACCACTTCCAGCTGGTGGAGCATCTGCGATAACTTCCGCCTCTACTATTACGGAGCCGAGGAACCATCTACAGGCATCCAGGAAGTAACCGTAGATAAGGCGCATGGCCAGCAGGGCATCTATACCCTGGGCGGACAGCTGGTGAAGAAGAACGGCAAGAACCTGAGCGGATTGCCACAGGGCATCTACATCGTAGATGGCAAGAAAGTGGTAGTGAAGTAGTAACTATTTTATCAACTTAACATATATTTATGAATATTAGAAAAATAATGGTTTCAGCGTTGCTGGCAACATCACTCTCGGTGGTTGCCGGCAACACCACCCAGACGGTGGCTGAGGTTACAGCTCCGGTTACCCTGAGCGAGGATGTGGATTATCACATCTCATCTACAACCCCTTTTGCCACAACGGGTAGTATCAACATCACCAACACCGGGCGTGCAGTGGTTATCTTCGACAAGCTGGTGCCAAGCAAGGCAGATGCCTTCCTGGGTAAGATCACCATCAACGGCGAAAAGGCAAAGAACGGACAGAACTGCCAGTTGCGCATCTACAACGGCGGAAGCATCCTCTTGCCGTTTGCCGACAAGGAGCCGCTCACCGTGTTCACCGAGGAGAACTATGGTGGTTCATCCAACAGCAGCTATAATGTGAACAGCATCTACAACCTGTCGAGCAACAAGGCGTTCAACAACAACATCCGCAGTTTCAAGCTGAAGCGTGGATACATGGTTTGCTTCGCCACATCTGCCAACGGTCAGGGTTACAGCCGCGTGTTCATCGCCGACCAGGCCGATAAGGAGATAGCCAATATCCCAGGTGTACTGAAGGGCAGAATTTCCTTTATCCGCATCAGCAAGTGGAATAATGCCCACAAGCGTGGATGGGCAGGCTACTGGAACGACGGTGTGCAGGAGAAGTTCAATACCTCATGGTGCTACAACTGGGATGCCAGCAACCACAACGACTGGACAGACCGTGAATACGTAACCCAGCACCACCACGAGGGATGGCCAGGCATAGCCGATGTGGGCAACAACACAGGCAGTGCCAACATTCTGGGCAACAACGAGCCGGAAAACAAGGCCGACGACAAGGAGCAGGATGTGGATGTAAAGAACGTGCTTGCCAACTGGCCGCAGATGATGGCCACCGGACGCCGACTGGGTTCGCCAGCCGTGGCAGGCGACTACAACTGGCTCTATGAGTTCATCGACTCCATCGATGCCCGTGGATGGCGCTGCGACTTCATCGCCGTGCATGCCTACTGGTTCAAGGACAAACCGGGATGGGAGAGCCAGCTGAAGAGCATCAGCCAGCGCTGCGGCGGTCGTCCTATTTGGATTACCGAGATGAACTACGGTGCCAACTGGACGGGATGGCCGGGTTCCAACACCCAGGGAACCGATGCCAACTATGCCATCCAGATGAAGCACATGGCTCCTATCCTGGATTATCTGAACGATGCGCCATACATCGAGCGCTATGCCTATTATAATAATGTGCAGGATTGCCGCTATGCCATTGCGGGCGACAAGCTTACCCCTATAGGCGAATACTATGCGGCGCTGCCTGAGAAGCTGGCGTATAACGAGAAGTATGAGTATGTGCCTACCAATCCGCCTACCTATGCTCCTAAGGAGCTCACCTCTACCTTCGTGCCTCGCTCTTCAGTGTGTGTACTGTCGTGGAAGAACCCTAGCGGCGAGTTTGCCGACTCTATGTTTGTGGAGTGCAAGAAGGGTGCCAGCGGCGAGTGGCAGCGTGTGGCTACCGTGGATGTGGATGAGAATGCCGACAAGGCTTACTCTTACAAGGTGAACGTAGAGGAAGCAGGCAACTACTACTATCGCGTGCATGTGGTTGACTATAGAAACAAAGACTTGTACTCCAGCGAGGTGACCAACGTGGTAAACGGCACCGAGGGCGAAGAAGCCCTGCAGTGGGGAACCATGGTTTCCGACAATGATGCCGACAACTACTGCTACTACAAGAGCACCTTCAGCGAGGCTCCTGCCGTGGTATTCGGAAGTGCATCTTATATGAATCCTTCTACCCGCATTGTGGAAACCGTATCATCGGTGACTACGAATTACTTTGCATCCAAGTTCTTCCCATGGAACTGCGAGGGTGATGCAGCTGATTTCTCAAAGGGCAGCGAACTGAGTTCTTACCTGGTGGCAAAATCTGGTAACGGCATGATAGGCGACCTGCGTTTCGAGGCAGGACTCCTGAAGAACGAGGCGGGCACCGCCCTGCGTGTGGGTGGCGACACCATAGAATATAAGTTCAACGAGCCATTTGCCGAGGCACCGGTGGTATTCGTAACTCCGGTTTCTACCTACAAGAATTATCCGATGATGGCGCGTGTATGGGATGTAACCAAGGATGGTTTCAAGGTGGTGATGACCCGCCAGTATGGCATGAAGGAGAAGTATCCTTCTATCGTAGGTCAGCGTGTATCTTATGTGGCTATCGAGAAGGGTACTACCACAGCCAGCGGCAAGATTCTTACCGTAAAGGATACCACCTTTACCTTTAAGTATGCCACTACCACCAACAATGTGAAGTTCGGTAGAAAGCTGGAAGACCCCATCTTCCTCTGCCAGTATCAGACTTTCAACAGAAAGCTGTTCTCAGTGCTCCGAACAGGTCCTAAGGGTCCTGCTGCAGCTTACTGCCAGTTGCGTGTAGCAGCCGACACATCAGATCCTGACCGCACATTGAGCAGCAAGAATCCTGTTAGGGAAAACATCGGCTGGATGAGCATCAGCACCGACGACGGCACATCTACCGGCATAGGTTCTATCTGGGATTCGGCATATAATCAGGCTCAGCAGCCTCTGGATGTACAGGTGGCAGCCGGCGAGCTTGTGGTTAGCGATATGCTTTCTTCTGCGGTAAGTGTATATGCCGTGAGCGGTGCCAGCGTAGCATCTGCCAAGATGGTGGATGGCGTGGCAAGAATCAACCTCAGCCAGTTGCCAGCCGGCGTACTGATTGTGAAGGGCAATTCGGGCAAGGCTGCAAAGATTGTGGTTAGAAGATAAGTTTGAATTTTTTGGAAGATAAATTTGAATTTGTTGGAAGATAAATTTTAGTGAAACGCTGAAACGCTGAAACGCTGAAACGTTTCGGAAAATAAAAATCCCCCATACGTCAAAAAAGCGTATGGGGGAATTTTTATTTCTTATGCATTTTATTCCTTTGCATATTTATTTCTTATGCCATGTTTTCGTAATTTCATCATACACCACGTACCCCCGATGTTTCCAGGTGCGTAGGGTATTCTTGCCGTCTCCGTATTTCCCCTGCTGCTGTCGATGGCGCAGGAATTGCTCGTATGTAAACTCATCGGGCAGGGTAGAAAGGAGATTCTGGGGTGAGGCATTAATCTGTTTCACTTCCTGCAGTATTTCCTCCTCCAATTGGGTGCCGAAGAATCTCATCTTGCACCACAGATCCATCTGCTCGCTCCATCTCACATACTCGGCAATATCCTCCGACCAGTGGTAGCCTTGCGCCACATAGAGCACCATCGCCTTGAGATAAGCTATCACGTTGGCGCGATAGGAGAGGATGCGGTAGGCTTCGCTCTCGTAGAGCGAGGCACGCTTGTCGTTCTCGCGGGTCAGTTCCTTGGCAAGTTTCAAAGCCTGCGGGCACTCGATGAGTCCGCTTGCCGAGGAAAGACGGTCGAGATAGGGCTTGAGATCCTGTGCAAACTTATCGTCGTAGATGCCGAAGATGGGAAGTGAATCGTCGGGGCTTTGCTGGTTGCTTGCCTGACTATTCTCTTGTGCATCCTCTAATCTGGGCTTGATGATGGTGCTCAGATTGAGTCGTGAGAGTGTACCATCGTTCACTGATTTCAGAAAAAAGCGGTGGGCGTTTGGGATGGTGGTAGAGGCATTGAAGTTCCACCTGAGTGGTGCGATGCCCGTGATGGAATCAGCACCCACACGTTCCTGTCCGTGCTCGGCATTATCGAACGCCTTTCGAATCAGGATGCTCACCTCATCCACGGTGCCGCGCGAGGTAACCTTTTTGAGCTGTTCCACCTCATCCACGCGGGTATATACGAATCGCTGACCGTTTTCGTGGGCATCCACTACACGCTGGTTGAACACGGCATCGGTGAGGTTGTCGATGAGAATCTGGATACAGATATCGTTGGGTCGCGGGTCTTTCGCCTTGGTTTTCCCCGAGGGATTCTTCCGTTTCCATTCCGCCTCCCTGAGTCGGTTGGGTTTATCGGCTTCCTTGATGTCGGCAAGGATAAAGTCGATAGGTTTCTTGATGGCGCCTTTACCTACGCTCATGGGTGCGATGAGCACGTTCATGAAGGTAGGTTCGTGGTCAACATTATCCCAATATCTGAATTTCACTCCGTGCAGGTGGATGGCGAGTGCGGGGAAGATGGCCTCGCACACGGCAGGCTTGTACATCTGCGGCACCTTTGAGGAAAGGAGTTTGAGTAGCTTAGGCAGTTTCTGCGGCATGGCAGGCGGCACATCCCTGGAGCCTCCGGTGGCAGCGATTTTCGAGTCGCTTTGTATGGCGAGCAGCACCTGTCGGAGTCGGTAGGGCATACCTTTTCGTGGTTCCTTCAGAGCGCTTTCCAGAGTGGTTCTCCATTCCTGTTCGGGGAAGTTGTCGTAGCGTGGGATAACGGCTTCGAGTTGCGGCAGCGAGTAGTTGCAGATGGCTCTCAGAGTTACGGCGAGTTCGAAGGTTTTCACGTTTCTGTCGCCCATGGTAGGCAGCTTCCCGAAGTTGTAGAGTTCCCAATATTTTGAGATGATTTCGCTATATGGAATGCCGTTGTAGAGGGAAGAAATGTTGGAAGCATTGGCTGGATTCTGAGCGTTTGAAGCCTGCTGGGTGTTTGAAGCCTGCTGGATATCGGCTGGATTCTGAGCATTTGAAGCCTGCTGGGTTGAAGCCTGCTGGGCATCGGCTGATTTTTGGGATGCTTCAGCCGAGTTGGAAGGATTTTCTTTACCCGCTGCGCTTCCATTTGTTACGCTTCCATTTGTTGAACTTCCGCTTGCAGAACTTCCATTTGCTGCGCTTCCGCTTGCTGCGCTTCCATTTGTTGAACTTCCGCTTGCTGCGCTTCCATTTGTTGAACTTCCGCTTGTTGAGCTTCCGCTACCTGCTAAATTTTCAATATTAGGAGCTGTTTGTTCGAAGAGTGCATCGTCGAGGAAAAGCAGATCCTCTTCGCTAGCCGTAGTAGAGAAAAAGACGCGTGTGATATCCTTTGCCGCCTCATCGAATTTCACGCCCAGCAGTTCGCTTGCCCATTTGAGGTTTATTTCCTGGTTCTCCAGAATTTTCCCCTCGGCAAGTCCATCCATGAAGTGTCGTCGGAAAACGAGGTGGTATCCTTTTCTAGCCGATCTTTCGAGCATCAGCAATCCCAGTTCATCCTTTTTGCTGAGCACCATTTCGGGAGCCTTCTCCATCATTTCCTCGTAATCAGGAGCCGATGGGTCGAAATCCACATCCATTCCCACGCTCATAGAAGGCGATTTGCATCCCTTCAGCGGTGCCTTCTGCAAGGAAGGGGTTGTAGCATTGCCAGTCGCCGCATTGCCAGTCGCCGCATTGCCTGGCATGCAACTGTAATTCATTTGCAGCAATCTCATTTTCTGCTTGGCGTCACCCTTTCTGATGCCCGCCACGAGTCGTTTCTGATAATTGCTGTTGCGGAGATTTCGGTACTCCGCAGCCGTGAGAACGGGGCGCATCATTTTCGCCCCATTCTCATAAAAAATAACATAACAAGACATGATTTTATATCATCGCTAATCACTAATAAATAATCACTAATAAATAATCACTAATAAATAATCACTAATCACTAATAAATAATCACTAATCACTACCAATGCGTTTCCGTTCTTCTACTTTTCACATAGGCCTTCATCATATCCGACTCTTCGCCCAGCAGTTTTTCGATGAGCGCCTTGCCGAATCTTTTCGGGAATTTGAGGGTGAAGATGATATTTTCCTTCGTCATTTTCATTTCGCCGTGTGGTGTATCGAAGAGTCGCATGTATCGGTGACCGCTGCCTTTGGCATAAGGTCGGAAGTGCGAGCGACCGTCATCATCAGTGGTCATGCGACCTTTTTGTGATGCGATGTTTCTGCCGTTGGCAATGATATGCTGTCCCAGTTCGAAATCGCAGGGATAGATGTTGACGCTTCCATTGTTATGGAAAATGGTTTGTGTTTCCATATTAATGGTTTCAATAAAAACGTTGTTCTCTCTAGTTCCGTTTGCTTCGGAAGCATTCTTCTTCTGCTGCTGCTGCTTTCCGTTTGCTTCGGAAGTATTCTTCTTCTTGCTTTCCTCGGAAGCATTCTTCTTTTGATATTTTTTCATATTTCTGAATTGAAAATTTGGGAGACGAAACATTTCGGAATGTTGCTAGCTTTACCATGGAAAATCCTCCGTCTTGTTTCAACTCAGATAATTACTGTTCCCTGAAATCTACACCATGCAATAGGCCTCGTTCAGGATGTCCTCGTTCTCGATGATGCCGCTTTCCATCTGCGCCATACTGCGCACGATGCTCACCATCTTCTTCTGGTCATCGAAGCGGAGCGGTTCATCTACCGGGATGCCCGTGGTCTTACTCACGAAGCGGATGTAGCCCTGGGTATTGTTGCCATCCGAACTTGGTGCCCATCGGGCGATGATCTTGCCGATGGTGTTGGCATGATGTTTCACCATGTAGGTGCGGATGAGCACGAAGGCTGCACGATAGCCAAACTTGCGACTCACGAACTGCACGAAGGTTTTGTCGGTTTGCAGCTCTTTCATTCCAAACCACTGGTTCTTGCTGTGGCGGATGTTGAGCGGGTTGTTGTTGCGGATGCCACGAGTGGCATTATCCATCTGCTTGCCGTTATTGGCGGCAGCGCTTTGAATTGTTTTCTTTGTTGCCATAATTTTTTCTGTTAATTCTTTTGCAAAGTCGGCGAGCGTCAGAATGAAGCTCACCAGTTTTAAAATCTTGTTCATAACTTTTTTCTTTAATTTTCCGTTCATACTACCATCAGGTACTTTCCCCTAGAATCAGGTTCATACCAACTGATGTGAGAACGAAATGCTTACATTGAAAGTGAATGTCACCTTCCAGATGCGGAAACTGATGTAAAATCCCATATCGTCTTTATTTTTATTAATGTTTGCCCATGATAGGGCGAGTAAATCTATTTATTTCACTTACTTTTAATGAATCGCCATTTCTGATGATTCACGCTGCAAAAGTACTCCAAAAGCTTGGGGGTGCATGAGGTGGATGGATAAAATTATGGAATATGCACCTGGCGAAAAAAGCTATTTGATGGATAAATGTTTGTTGATGAGTATGATATGGAATTGAAAAAGTTAAGGAAAAGAATGATTTTGAAGAAAAATGCACCTGGAGATGCACCTGGAAATCGTGAGGATGGTTTAAAAAAACTCTCCAATTCTTTCCAATGTTTAAAAGATTGGAAAGAATTGGAGAGTTTTATAGATGATTGGAGTTTAAAAAAGCGAACCTTGCGAGTAGGGATGCAAATGCATCTTATAATCTCTTAACGTCTCTTCGTCAATGCCGAGAAATGAGCCTCCTAACTTGTTTAATACGGCAACAAGATCTATTCTCATCAGCAGGTCTTTATTGATAGGTCTTTTGGCATCTTCAAAATACACCGACTCTAAAAAATGCTGAACAGCACTGCTGTTTAATAGTTTCAGAGTATAATCTGCGTATTCTTTCTTGTCGAATCCAAGCAGATAAGTTGTATCATCAAGCAAAGCCAGCTTTCCGTCAATTTCAGAAACCATAGAGAACCTGGTTTGTTTATAAAGCCCTGATATAGCTACTCTATATTTCTTAAATGTGTAATCGCCAACCCCAAAGATGCAGAATTTGGGTCGGTTTTTATAGATGGAACTTTTTCGGTTATCGAAATATGAGGAGTGCTCGTTCAGATATTTATAAGTCTTGGGGTATGTATCCTCTATCTTACTGGTGTCTTCTGATGTTCTATGCTGGGTGAGTATTACATATTTTCTGCACTGGGAAATTTTATCGCCCTTTAGATCTGAACTTTTCAGAAAAGGATATATCATGTCTTCCTCTATATCTACGATTTCGTGCATCTTGTTGTAGTAGATACCATCCGTTTTAGTCAGTTCAAGCACGTTTGAACAGTCGTGTTTTAATCCTGACCACCAGGTGAGGTTTGATTTTCCGTCAACAAAATCTGCACCTTTGTATTCTTCGCAATTTGATACGAAATTCTGGTTAACCCACCCGAATGTACGTTCTTTTTTTCCGGAATAGAAATCATAGACATTGCAACAAGCTTCTCCTTCGCCCAATTGCCCCGTAAACAGAGCCGAAGCAACACTTGCAGAAAATTCTCTGGTGGTGTCAATGTTGTGCTGCTCGCAATGAGCTAGAGTGCGTGCCTTGCCCTGCTCGAAGATGATGTTTTTGATTACTGAACACTTTAACAACAGAGCTATATGGGCATTTTCGTCTTTTACTACATCCTGCATTTTGTAGGTGATGTATTCGGCGATATCAAAATTTCCCTTTCCTGTTATTGCATCCAGACCTTTGTTGTTCTTGAAATTTGATTTGGCTGGAAGATTCTCACTGTTTAACTCCCCCAACTTGCTGTTGGTAACCCATGGAGGATTTCCGAGAACTAGGATATTTTTACCTTTTATCAAACTTTTTATGTCCTTGAAATTGACATCAAAGAAATTTTTATTCATCAGATGCAGCTGTATGGAGGAAGGGGTTCTGCCATCGAGTTTCTGTTTTAGCTCACTTAAGTATTCGGCGTTGATTTCTATTCCTATTACGTGCTCTAGGGTATTGAAAGTTTCCAAAGCCGCAAGTATAAAGTTTCCCTTGCCGCAAGTTGGTTCGATGATAACTTGCGGATTAATACCCTTGTTCTTAAGCATCTGGCATACAGACAATGCCAGGGGATAATTGGTTTGCCAGTCGCCATATTCGTCTCTTAAAAGAGCCGAGTTAGATTTTGCCATATTTTATTATTTTTGTTATTCCTTCTATATCTTCTTCCAAATTCACGATTCTCCCGTATTGGAGTCTCCATTGTAGGGCATTGGATATGGTGATGTATCCCACTTTAGGAGGGTTAATGAGTATTTTTTTCAGCTAGCTGCATCAGCGTAACATCATCTGCCGGGATGTGGCGATCACTGAGGAATGCAAATATGTCATCTGCATTTCCGTTGTTCTCTATAATTTGCAGAAGTCCCGTTGTTCTTTGATAATCAGCTGTTCTATCAGCTTAACCAATGTGCATGACAGGAAATTCAGCATTCCCTTTTTGCGCTTCGTATTATCATGCTTTTCATAAACGAAAATAATCAGATTGTATCCTAATCCGAAGATTTTCTGCTTGCTGTCTTTGAATGGGCAGCTCGACTGAGGTTGCTTGATAGAAGTAACCTTAATGTCGGTATTGATGGAGGGTAAGTCTAGCCCATTGGCACTGTTACCCAAGTCCATATCATATCGGGTAGCTAGAAATTTCTGAAATTCATGCTCAACAAATGTACCCACGGCTTTCCCGTCGGTAACCCCATATAATTCTCTTTTATATTTTCCGCTCTCTTGCATGCAAAAGTCATGGGCACTTGTTGCGAGAGCTTCTAACGTAAGTTGTTCCATATTGTTTCACTTTTATTCTGCAAAAATACTCATTTTATCTGAAATATGCAAGCTTTCTGCAAAAAGATATTATTTGTTGGTGGTTTTGCTTCATGTTCGGCGGGAGAATGCCATGCCTACTTCGCGCCATGTCTTGGGGTCATATTGTTCTTCCTTCAGCCAGATGTTCATCTTGTTGGCGTATGCTTTGATGGTTACTTCTGTCTGCAAGCCGCATTCTTCTCTGAGAAAACGGAACACGGCACGGCCAGAAGGGTTGGGGGCGGTTAACCCCATCTCCTTCCATCTTATCACAAAGCACACGGTCACCTGGTTGAGCAGGTCTGACTGATTACAGAATATCTTTCGCTTTCCCATCTTGTGTTGTTTCAGATATTCCAGGAAACGGGCTTTCTCGCGGTTTCTCACAGCCTCATTCTCTATCGATTCGCGGCGCATCCTACCTTCCTTTTCCCAGGAAGGTGTGCCCTCGATAAAGAGGAATGCCTGCCTTGTGTCTTGATTCTGCAAGTTCTCTGGATTTTCTTCCTCTTCTTCCGAATCTTCCTCCTTGCATCCAGGCTTCTGATTTTTGCCTTCCATCTTCTGTTCGGTCTTTCCCTGATAGATGGTGCAATTTTCTATGTGTACATCGCCATTTTGGCTGCTGCCTGCCTGGAAGACGCAGCTTCCAGGGGCATAATTGTTGGTAATTTGGCTCATATCTGTTATTTTTGGGTATTCATTCTCACATCGCCGTTCATCGAACTGCCGGCATTGAAATTGCAGCTGTTCTTCTCGAAGGTGTTGTTGATGGTGGAAGGCTTTTCTGCAATCTTCTTCATCATATTCATGATATTTTCCTTCTCAGTTTGCTGTCGCTCAAGAATGTGCTGCTGTATTTGCGCCGAGTATTTGCGCCACGTATCGTTTTGCGCCAGCAGATTATTGAGGGTGGAATAGAACGAAAGTGCCAAATCTGGATTAAACTTGGCGAAGGCTTTCTCTATTTCGTTGATGGATAGTGATGTGTTTATGCAATCGGCCAGTTGTTTAACCATGGTGTTATAGCTGATGTTCAGCGATGCAATATCAAACTCTAATTCCTCGTAGGTCTTTGGGCGGTATTGTGCCAGCACATCCTCTATCTTTTTAGGAAAGAGAATCTTGCACAAAGACTCCAGCTGATCATCGTAGGGGGTGGTCTTTATCACCTGTTCCATATGCTTAAGATGCAGCTCGGCTTGCTCTCTGATGTTTTTATGGGTATGGGGGTCGATTTTGCCGTCGTTTGGGCAGAGAATTTCGAAGTTCTTCTTGAATGCCTTGTAAGCCAATTGCATATGGCTATGATATGACCTGCAGTTGGCCAGCGAAGCCGCTACCCCAGCGAAGTTTTCAAACCTCAATCCTACCATGTAGTGGAGCATGATGGTGTACATGTATTTCAGAAAATTCCAGTTGTTACTTATTTGCTTGTAATAATCCAGTTTCTTCTTTGCAGGAATATCCTGGTGGTACACAAGCAGATATGCCAGCAGGATGCAATACATCTCCAGTTCCTTGTAATGCCCGAATTCTTGTGTCTTTGTCAGATGGCTGCACAAATCCTTATATACTTTGTCGTAATATGGACAGTATCCTCTTGAAAATAGAGTATGTATGATGTATGTAAACTCTCTTTCTGGGTGCTTGTCATCCGAAGCGTTCTTTGACCAATTTTTGGCACAAACTACCAGGTCTATCGGCTCCGGTGCTGTATATCCTGAGCTGTAGACTTCTTCTTGCAAGATGCAGTGGATGTTTGATCTGTTCCTTCTGCCCACTTCCTTGTCTTGGAAAAATATGGGGTCGGCCATCAGTAGCTTCTTGTAATAAGGAGCCAATGCCTGATGGAGCTCAGAGGAAAGTCCACGTTCAATACGGGCTTTTCTGATGGCAGAAAATATCTCATGCCAGGGATATTCCTTCTCACTGCAAACTCCTGAGAGCTTGAACTGGATGGGATTAATTACATATTCTTCTATATAACTGTTCATACATGTTAGTTTATAGGAATTTATTAATTGTTAATATTCTCTTGTTTTGTAGATTGCAGATGCCCATCAGCCTTGATTTGAAGGTTAAGAGGTATTGTTCTCTATAATGCTAACAAAGGTAATATGATTTCTTCTAATGGCAAAATTTTTGGATGGAAATTAAGATTATTTATACGTTGACCATGAATTTACAGGATGCTTATGGCTAAAGGGATGTGCGCATGAGGAGAAGGGAGACGTTTCGGCGTTTCAGCGTTTCACTTCTTTCTTCTTTCTTCCTCTTTCTGAGAAAAAAGTTTTATATTTATATATAAATATAAAGATATTTTTTGATGTTTAAGAGAGAAAATATACTGAAACGCTGAAACACTGAAACGCTTGATAATACGATGCTTAAATAGTGTTAAGTGGATAAAAATAGTTGATTAAAAATTTTGATAATCAAGAAAAATGTTGTATCTTTGCACCGTAATCAGAAAGCTGATAGCTTATGCCCCACGCGAGGCACAATAGATGATTATTTTGATGATAAATATTGACACGCGCTGAAGATAAGATATCGTCAGAAATAAGATAAGATTGGAACTATCGCCAAGGGTGGGTAATTCTGATTGCAGGAAAATAATTTACTCGGTTCGCACTCCGGGACATCTCGTTGCAGGGCAGCGTAGAGGGGTGGGAACCAAAGGGAAGATTCTATTTTTAAATTAGGTTAGGGTCTTTCATAAACATTTTTAATCGTTATGATTAACTATTCTAACGTGAAGCGTTCGGTGAACGCTAATCTTCTGGAAATCAATCAGGCTAAGGCACGCATCAAGGAGGCTAAGGCCAAGGGTGAGACGCCTAAGCAGGCAGATGTGGAACTGGTGAATACCGAGGTGCAGAAAACCTTTGCCGTGGCACAGTATTCCGAGGTGATGACCATCGAGAAATTTGCCAAGCATATCTCGAGCCATGGTTGCGTGTATAGCCGTGCCGACATCAGTGCCATCCTCTACATGGCGGTGGATTGCATGAGGGAGCAGCTGCTGGAGGGAAAGAAGATTCGCTTGGGCGATTTGGGCGATTTCGCCGTAAGCCTCAGCAGCAAGGGTGCAGCCGATGCTTCTACCTTCACTGCGCAGAACATCACCGACGTGAAGGTGTTTTGGGAACCGGGAGCGCAGTTTAAGAACCTCATCACCGATGCTGAGTTTAATCTCGTGGCAAGCCGTGCGGCACAGGCAAAGGTGCTCAAGGCGCTGAGAGCAGGCGAGAGCAAGGTGGATCTGGAAGGTGCTGACAACGGCGACAACGGCGGTAATGCCCCAGGTGGTAATAAGCCTGGCGGAAATCCTGGCGGCGGTTCAAACCCTGGTGGCGGTTCAAGCACTGGCGGCGAAAATACCGAGGGCGGAAATACCGAAGGCGGTGGAACCACTGAGGGCGGCGGCTCAGGTTCTGATGGCGGACATGTTAACATATAGCAGATGAACTCGGTGTAAGTAAGGGTGATAGCATGTTTGAAAGTAAATAGGTAGAAAGTAAATAGGGTGTGTCATGGACTTATGACACACCCTTTTTGTTTTTTTTATGAACGCAAGTCCGCTAGGCGTCCAGCCGGATTTGCAATCCGGCGTTAAAAAATGTCCTAACCTATTTAGGCTCTGCGGATTTGCAATCCGCAGCAAAGAAGTATGCTTTTGTAGGGGTATTATAAAATTATTTCACTTCAACCCCGAGTGGAGTCTTCAATGCATCCAGGTATTCCTTGATGCGAATCTGCCATTCGGCATAGCTCCTTACATCATATTTGCTCCAAGCTGCACCGAAGTAATAGCTGTATCTTTCGCCATTCTTCAAGCCGCGCTTCAAGCCCAGGGCATGGCCGGTGGCGCCATCGTGCTTCTTGTCGAAGAGCTGGTAATAGGTGTTGTCGATGCCCTCAGGGAAGAGTACACCCACGAAAACCTGCGAGTTGTTCACCTCGATGTTATCGGTAGGGTCGGCATAGCTTACGTAATCCTTGGCAAAGGTCTTCGATTCCGTATCCTCCTCATGAATAGGGAAACCGGTGGCGAAATCGGTGGCATGGGTCAAGCCGTCATACCAAACGGTCATCTTGTTGAAGTTGCTGCCCTTGTCGAGCGAGATGATGCGATGCTCCACCACGTTCTTCATATCGCCCACGGTAGATGGATTGTAAGTCAATTCCACGGTGAAGCGGAGCGGACCGTTATCCAATATCTTGTAATCCTTGTAGCAGTAAGGCAGCACCTGGTTCTTGCCCACCATGAGGCTTGGTGCACCCAAGCCCAGGGTAGCGCCCACGCGATAAGGATCCAATCCGTTGCCATGGTCAAGATGGAAGGAGGTGAGGATATCCACCTCGTTTGATTCTGCCTGAAGGGACTTGCGCTGAGCTTGCAAAGCCTTCAGCTGGTTCTCGAGTTTGGCAGCCTTTGCCTTGTTCTTTTCATTCCTGGCTTGGCTTTCCAAAGCCTTCTCCTGCTTCTGCAAGGCTCTCACCTTGACATCAATCTTATCACCCTTGATATTTCCGTTCATATCCTTTACGTATCGCTCGTAAACCACGGTGTCGGGGGTATTCTTCACCCATACATCGGTGCCGAAGGAGCGTTCGCCGGTGCGCTGCAGGGCAGGACCATATACACGATAGGCACATCTGTCGTTTTCCCAGGCGATATCATCCTTTCTTATCTTATAGAGAGCACCGGTTGCCCATACCTTCTGCTGGTAAGGTTTGCCGATGGTTACGTAGTAGGTGGCGGAACCGTGAGGGCGCACGCTGGCATCGATGAGCAGATAGCCATCGTGGGTAATCTGCGAACCGATCTGCTGTCCGCGCTTATTCTTCACGATGTAGGCCTCGCCCTTTTTAGGGGCTGCATTGCCCAGTTTTGCCTTCACCTCGTTCATGCTCAGAGAGATAAGCTCCGTTCGGGGGTTGGAAGTAGGGTTGTTCACCACGATGGTGGCTTGTGCTTTAGCCTCTTGTGCCTTAGCCTCTTCGGCGTTCTTTGCAGGAGTGGCTTGCAGGGCATGGCAGTAGTTAGAACCTGCCAGAGCCAGGAGCATCATCAGGCTTCTTACCGTGATGCCCTTCATCATTTTTCCATGAATCTTTTTCATTTTGATTTGTTCTTTTTATTTTTTTTATATAAATACGAATGAATAGTTGATGATACTTAAAGCTGTATCCAGCTTTCCCCCTTTCTGTCTCCTGTCTAGCCGCCGTTCCGGGGATTTCCAATCCCCGTTCAGCAGCTATCAGTCAGCGGTCATCGCCTTTTTATTCTTCTATAATAGAAACCTGCATGCTGATATCCTCCTTAGGTCTATCGCCACGCATAGTTTCGCAGTTCTGAATCTTCTCTACCACGTCAAGGCCTTCCTCCACCTCGCCAAACACGGTATATTGGTTGTCGAGGAATGGGGTGCCGCCCACCTCGGTATAAGCCTTCTGCTGCTCCTCGGTAAACTTAGGGTAGCCCTGCTCCTTGCATAGTTTCTTGGTCTCATCCACTAGTTCATCCTGCAGTTTCATCAAGCCCTCGCGGTCGCGGTTGCGGCGGAAGTTCATAATCTCATCATGATGCTCCTTGGCAAGCTGGTTGAAGATGTTCTGCTCCATCTGCATGCCCATCTGCTTCTCCATCTGCTTCAGCTCGTTCTGCTTGTAGGTCTTACCCCAGACGATATAGAACTGGCTGCCGCTGCTCTCACGCTCAGGGTTCACTTCATCTCCCAAGCGGGCAGCGCTCAAGGCACCGCGCTTGTGGAAGAGCTGTGGATAAACAAACTCGGCAGGGATGGTGTAATCAGGTCCGCCCGTGCCCAGCATCTTGCCTTTAGGAGCGCCCTTGCTATCCGGGTCGCCGCCCTGAATCATGAAATCCTTGATGACACGGTGGAAGAGTGTGCCATCGAAATATCCCTCCTTCGCCAACTTCAGGAAGTTGTCACGATGCTGAGGAGTCTCGTCGTAGAGGCGCACTTTGATGTCGCCCTCTGTAGTCTTAATCAATACTTTAGCCATATTTCTTTTTTGTTTCTATCTTATTTTTATAATTCAATAAATCCTCGGAATCTCCTCCGGAATTCATTATTTCGGAATCTCCTCCGGAATTTGTTTCCTAATATCTATTTTTCTTTAGATTTTTCCCATTCATTCCATTCCTTCATAGCCTCCTGCCAGTCGGTTTGCTCACCGCTGGCGATGGCATCCTTCTGCTTTTCTGCCTCATCGCGTGCCTTATCTCTTGCACGTTTAGCCTTCATGGCCTCGATGGTAGCATCGTCGAGAATCTGGATGGCACCACGCTTGATAGCATCCTGCAGTTCCTCCTCGCCGAAAGCCTTGCCCGGCTGATTGAAGTCAGAGATGTTGAATTCGTAATCCACGCGAAGGTCGTGGCGTATCAATTTCTGTTGCAAACGGTTGCCGGCGTTCTTGAGGCGCAGCAACTTACCTATTTCCTTAATTTCTCCTGCTGAGTATTTGTTTCTTCCCATTAATTATTTATTAATATTATATTTCTTTCTTCTCTTTTTCCTCTTTCTCTTCCTCCTTTCGGCGTTCCTGGCGTTTCGGCGTTTCAGCGTTTCGCTATAATTCTTCTCGGTCCCCTTCTCGCCCCCGTTCCAGGGGTTTCCAACCCCTGTCCCCTGCCTGCTGTCTCCTGTTCCCTGTCAGCCTTTCCGCCTTTCGCCTTTACTTCCACGCCTTCTTCTGGTTCAGCTCTATCAATCTTTCGAATTCGAAATCCGCCTTGATTTTATCCAGTATTCGCTTCACGATGATGTTCATCACGCCGCCCCTGCTGTAATTAGCCGTACACATAAAGTTAGCACGGCCTTCCCTAACCAGCTGGCACGCCATCGCCTCCTTCTCGGGCGTGTTATATACGGCGATGGCATGACCGCCATGCTCCTTCACCATCTTCATGCAAGGCACGTCGGTTTCTCCGTCTCCAAAGTAAATCATTCTCGGAAAGGGGATGGGGCGCTTGCTGTCGGGGATAAACTGGTTCACCCTCCGGTTGTCGCTCACCTGCCTGATGCCCTTGTTGATCTTGAAGAGAAACTGCGTCTTGGTGGTGTAATCCACGGCCACGGCTGGCCAGTAGGCAATGCCGTCATCGTCATAGAGAAACGAGCAGGCATAGATGTTCTCGAATTCCTGGGCGATGGGGGTGCCCTCTATCATCTCCTTCAATCCCGAGGAGTTGATGTAGTGCTTGATGTCGAGGCCGATGCTCGCACCATATTCGTTGATAAACGAGAACCATTGCTTCACGCCACGGAAGAGCTCCACGTTCTTGCCGAAGCTCTGAAAGGATTCGCGGGTGAGCGAGATGTTGTTCTTCTTGGCTTCTTCGAGCATCAGGAACATATAGGTCAAGATGCCGTTGGCATCCTTACCTTCTGACAGTTTTCTGTTTCTATTCCAGAATTCCTCCTTGGTCTTTCCGGTGGCCTGGATGAATCCGAACTCCTGCATGTTGCCAGGCGAGAGTGTTCCGTCGAAATCATATACCAGCGCCACCTGTGGTCTTTTCTTTGCCATATCCCGTTTCCTTTCTTCTTTTATAGTTTTTATTTTCTTCAGTAGAGCATCTTCTTCAGTAGAACTTCTTCTTTAATAGAACTTCCGCCCTTACATAACTTGCAAATATACATATTTTTCAGCAAATTGGCAATAACTGAATCTATAAAAAATCATAAAGGCACGAAAAAAGGCGTGAAAAACTCATTTTCAGAGTCTTACACGCCTTTTATCTTTATGCTAATCTAATAACTTCGTCTATGACGAGAGGATTACTTAACCTCCTCGAAATCTGCGTCCTGAACATCCTGAGCGCCATCGTTAGCACCCTGTGCCTGCTGGCCGCCCTGGGCACCCTGAGGACCTGCCTGCTGGCCGCCCTGGTACATCTGCTGAGAAGCTGCCTGCATCACGGTGTTCAAGTTGTTGATAGCTGAATCGATGGCTGCAACATCACCTGCCTTGTGAGCATCCTTCAACTGCTGCAATGCCTGCTCGATGCCTGGCTTCTTGTCTGCAGGAATCTTATCACCATTATCCTTCAAGAAGTTCTCGGTGCTAAAGATCATGCTGTCTGCCTGGTTCATCTTGTCAATCTTCTCGCGCTCAGCCTTAT